>CAJXWA010000012.1 GCA_913062525.1 uncultured Alphaproteobacteria bacterium
GTTTTAGCGGCTTTTGATCTTATCACGCCAAATACCCATGAGGTTCGATCCATAATTGGATGGGAGCCGAAAAACCTTGATGAGGCACTACGGGCCGCCAAGGCGATTTGTGAGGCTGGAAGTCCGGGAGTAATCGTCACCGCGGGAGAGTTCGGGGTTGCGTGGTACATTGACGGCGTCGGTGGCCAAATGGTTGCTCCCAAGGTTGTTGCTGTTGATACAGTGGCCGCTGGGGATTGCTTTAATGGAGCTTTGGCCGCGTCCTTCGTTCGCGGAGCCAGTGCAATATACGCTATTGAATTTGCTTGCCACGCAGGGGCATTGGCGACCACGAGGTCTGGGGCCTCGCAGTCGGCTCCAGAACTTGATGAAGTTTTGACCTATATGAGCAAAACACTTGATAATGAAGAGCAATTTGGGGTAGGTCCTCATATAGTAAAAAAGGCGTCGGCCATTTAATCTGAACAGTTCGGAAAATTTACGACCATGGCAACAATAAAAGATGTCGCAACCTTGGCTGGCGTATCAGTTGGTACTGTGTCCAGAGTTCTTGCCAAAAATGACACCGTCAAACCAAAATTGCTGGCAAAAGTTGAAGCTGCTGTCAAAGAGCTCCGCTACAAGCCAAATGCAGCGGCTCGGGCGCTTCGCAAGAACAAGCCGGATATCGTTGGTTTAATTGTTCCCGACATTACGAACCCATTTTTTTCTCAACTCGCAAAACATGTTGAAATGGCTGCTGCGGCTAAAGGGTTGTCAGTGATGCTTGCTAACACCCATGATGATCCACAATATGAAAAGCAACAAATAGAAACCCTTCTGGATCGATCACCGCTTGGGATATTAATTGTCTCAGCATCAGAAGATCAGGCTGAAAATCTAGATACAGATATACCAATTGTTGCAATTGACCGAACCTATGCGGATTATCCGAGTATTGCCACCGATCACGAGGAAAGTGCAGAGCTAGCAGCTCGGCATTTGTTGGAGTTGGGGCATAAGAGAATTGGTTACGCCGCGGGCCCTCAAGGAACGCAGGTGGCTAGGTCTCGGGAGAGCGGATTTTTATCGGGTCTGAAAAAAGCTTCAAAAGAATTCAATATTGTTCCTGAAATAAATATTTTACGGGGTGCGTTTGATTTTGAATCCGGGGAAGAGCTTGGGCGGATATTCCTAGGCGGATCTGAAGCCGACCGGCCGACGGCAATAGCGACCGCCAGTGACCAACAAGCAATCGGTATTTTGAGGACGGCGCGTGATCTACGGATTGACGTGCCAGGGGCGCTCACCATTGTTGGATTTGACGATACGCCATTGGCGGCCTTAGTGACGCCCCGCATTACGACAATAAAACAATCAATATCAAAAATGGCGAACGCTGCTATTGACGCCATCATGCAGTCTGGTGATAAGGCAACTGATATTCGTTATCCGGGCCAGCTGATCATACGGGGTTCATCTGGTCCGGTTCCAGGCAGACAAAAATGATGATAGATGGCGCGCGGTCTATTGCGTATCCCTGACGCTTGGGCGTAAGCCTTTTATCCATTCAGGCATAGTTAAGAGGAGCTTCTGTTCGATCTTTTTCCCATGACGGTGCAACAAAATTCCGCAATAAAGAACCAACAATCCGATGAAGGTCAAGGCAAATGGAAATAAAGCCGAGTCCTCAAATACTTTGAGCGCAAGGTGCCCTACATATCCAAACGAGCCAATTGCACCGAAAATAATGAAAATCCGCCTCTGCAAAAATATGGATATTCCCATGAGTAGAAGGTTTATTAGTAGATAAAGGAATTTTGAGAACTCGCTATCGTTCTCCAATAACGATAGGCCACACCAAAATGCAATAACACCGAAAAGATATCCCCAAAATGAAAAATCCTGTTTGGTTCGATGATCTATGAAATAGGTCCCGACGATCAACACAAGCCCGAACCACAAAGAGACCAATCTTCGATTTTCCCAAGAAAAATCTTCGTCGCCGAAAATGATGGGTGTTAAATCCATGGACATATACCAAAGAACAAGTGCAATAGGTGCGGTAAGAAAAGGGAATTTGAAAAATCGCAAAGCTATAAAACCAGCAGCGATGGTGGCAATTTCCATGAAGAACCAGCCGCCCTTAACCCAACGGTGAAATGACTTGTAGTTCCCAGGATCATCGAACGCCCATATGTCCAGCCAACGTTGGAGGCCATAAATGGCCAGTGGTGTCATACATACTCCCATAGTCACCAATAGGCCGCCTGGAACGGTAAGACCACCACGCTTCCACAGCCATGAGCCGATGCCGACGAAAGTGGCTGCATAAAGGGCCGAGACCATGAATATATTGGCACCACCGAAGGATTCCCAAGCGTCGGTCATGAACCAACCCATGGCACCTATAACAAGCAGAGCACCAAAATAGTATAATACATGGATAAGATCAAAGCGAGGGCGACTGTCTGGTTTTTCGGACAGATGCAGCCACAATGGTCCAACTTGGGATCCGCTGATTAAATTATGCGCCGCAGCCCGCTCAAGATCTTCTTTTTGTATTTGGATAATATATCCCCTAGATAAAGAATTCATAAGTTCTCAATATAGTGGCAAAAACTATCATATTTCCAAAGAATATCCATCAGGCAAAGCCCTACGCAAGGAAAGATGGACCACCTGAATAACCATACCAGATAAATCCAGTAAACTCGCTTTCAACCAATAGAGGTTCGCTTTGGTCATTACCAATCAGACTACTGGCGCGATTACCTTTTTAGAGTGTGTGCGCTCTAGTTGATTTTTGGGGCGGAGCGGTTGGAAAACGCAACAATTATTTGTTGGATTTTCTTAAATTAAGTGAAAAATGCAAGGTAATTGTTAACGTATTATTGTGTAGCGTGTTTCTTCAGGTGCATGTGGTTAGGAGGAACACTCTTTATGGGAAACGAATGTAAGGTTTTGATTGTCGACGACAGTAAACTCGCTCGTATTATGTTGCAAAAAGCCATTTCAATTTATAATGCTGAATGGGTTGTGACACAGGCTGCTAATGGAGCAGAAGGTCTAATTGCCTTCGAAGAAGAAAAACCTGACATAATTTTGGTCGACTATCACATGCCTGGAATAAGTGGTCTTGAACTGGCTGAAAAACTCCGTGCCCAAGATAAAACGATTCCAATTGCCTTGTGTACTGCGAACATTCAAAGCACCATTCAAGAGCAAGCAAAAGCCATGGGAATTGCTTTTGTTGGCAAACCTATTACAAACGAAATAGTTGCTGAGTTTCTTGAATTTGCAGATAAATCGCGTGCGGAAAGGCCGCAATGATGAATTTGGAGAGTCTGGATTGGTCTGAGGATCAAATAGACGCGCTAACCGAAATCATGAATATGGGCATAGGGGTAGCTGCCAAAAGTCTAAGTGATATGGTGGGCGAAGAAGTCATCCTGAATATCCCAAAAATTCGCCTAGTTTCCAGAAGTGAAATTACGAACGATCTGGCAGAACGAAATCCAGAAGGCTTGTCCTATGTTTTCCAAGATTTTAAGGGCAGTGTGTTCGGCCGCTCTGCGCTTTTGTTCCCAATTCAGAAGAGTTTCAATCTGGTTAAAGCTTTGCTTAAAGACATGGTCAATGACGACGAAATGACAGAAATGGAACAAGAAGCACTGTCTGAAGTTGGCAATGTAATTCTGAATGCTTGTATCGCGACGATGGTTGATACTCTTGGTTTGGAAGTCGAAGTTGAAATTCCGCAATATATTCGGGGTGGTCCAGTGGGCGTGTTGTTAGCAGGAGACTCTGAGTTGGACGATACCCAAACTAATTTATTTTGCGCTGTTGATTTCAAGACGCATGAAAGTGGTATCGAGGGTTATGTTCTCTTTTTGTTGGAACTACCATCCGTCAAAAATTTGAAGAAATCGCTCGAAGAATATGTAAATAATGTTCTAGGTGAATGAAATGGCTCTTGTCGCCCAAGAAAAAATAACTGTAGACCATTTATCCGGCATTTTGAGCACGGTAATCGACAAAGCTGAATTTGGTAGCATCATTTTGGATGAGGACAGTTTCGTTATAATGTGGAACCAGAAAATGACTCTATTTTCTGGAATTGAAACAAATGACGCGCTTGGCAAAAACCTTGAACAATTATTCAATGGTGTGCTATTGGCGCGATTTCAAAATTCCATAAAGCAGGCGTTAACCCTTGGTATGTCATCCGTATTGTCCCACAAATTTCACGGGGCAGTTCTTCCGTTGAGCAATAAAGACGGCGGCGCTTTACTTTTCACGACTTATATCAAGCCGATCACAATTGATCCCAATAATCGCAATTGTTTGATTGAAATTCACGATATAACAAATGTAGAAGCGCGTGAGAAAAGATTGCGTAAAATTACGCAAGAACAACATGATAACGAAACCCGTCTCAGACTTCTAACTGACAATTTGCCGGCTGTAATTCATCAGGTTCGGATACTAGAAGATGGAACTAAAAAGGCAAGTTACCTTAGCCGTGGTGTGGAACAATTGCTTTCTACGGACTATGACGCCATCTCAAACGATCCCGATTTTCTTCGGAAGAAAATAGTGACTGATGACGTTTCTCTGTTGGATGACGTGATGGCAGATGTCATTGAACATTCGACTGAGCGAGATATTATTGTCCGCGTAAACATTAATGAAAAAGTGAAAAAATGGGTGCATATGTTCTTACGAGGGCGAGAAGGTCGGGCGGGTCAAAAGGTCGTTGACGGTCTGTATCTTGATGTTACCAATGTAAAAGTCGTAGAGGAAGAATTACGGCGCTTAGCGACTACAGATAGTTTGACTGGAATTTCAAACAGACGGCATTTAATGGATTCCTCGGAGCGCGAGTTTTCTATGGCCCATCGATATGCGACACCTCTCTCTGTCCTGTTGTTGGATATAGACCACTTCAAGTCGGTAAATGATAGTTTTGGACATGCCGCTGGCGACGCCGTTTTAGAGACATTCGCCCGAACAATAAAAGGTGTCACACGGCAAACTGATATTTTCGGGCGCTACGGCGGGGAAGAGTTTGTTGTGACGCTTCCACATTCAACATGTGTGAATGCGATGGCAATAGCTGAGAAGATCCGCAAAATAATTGAAACTATGAATTGTGGTTATGACAACCTGTCTGTTACCGTCAGCATTGGCGTCGCTGAAATGACAAGCGACGATAAGACCCTAGATGAAGTCTTGAAACGGGCAGATACAGCAGTCTATGAAGCCAAAAATTCCGGACGAAATTGCGTCGCGTCAAACTGAAGTTCATTCAAGTATCGCGTCTCCCTATATCGTTCGTTGCTTAACGGATTTACGTCGGAAACATATTCTCCTAAACTACTATAGTGATTATAATAGATGAAGGTCTGTAGTGTCGGTCAGCTTGGGGAACATTGTGCGTAACAAAAAATACTTATTGTTGGCGGTGGGATAGCTGGCTTGGCAGTTGCAAGAATTTTGTCGTCGAAAGGTTTCTCGATTACGTTAGTTGAGAAAACGAACGAATGGCGTCCGGCCGGCGGCGGAATATATATACCCGGAAACGGTGTTGCTGCTCTCGAGACTATTGGACTTGGGAGGCAGGCCCGCGAAAAGGGCTGTGTTATAGGTCGCCGCCACATTCTGTCAGAAAGTGGCAAACCCTTAATGCGACTTGACCTTGAGAAAGTATGGGGAAATCGGGGCCCTGTCTTGGCATACTGAGGAGAGATCTCCACGATATTTTGTTAGATAATCTTGAAAATATAGATTTTCGGTTGGGAACGACAATCTCCAATTGCCAACAGGATGCAGACTGCGTGAGTGTCAAGTTTGAGGACGGTGAATTAGAGAGCTTTCAACTTGTAATTGGTGCAAATGGCCCGCATTCTTCAGTCCGAAAAATGACTTTGGGCGATATTCCTATCCGGCGCGTCGGAGATCTGTGTTGCCGGTTCGTAATTCCGCGCCCAAGGAACTTGGACGATTGGACACTTTACGCTGGAAAGCAAAAGCAATTTTTAATTGTTCCAATGTCTGAAACAGAAGCTTACGTATATGCCGGGCGTCAAGCTAAGGCGACGGAAACACTTGCAAAAGAGAGTTTTCTAGAGCCATTCATGGATTTTCCAGATCAGGTTTCTGCAATTTGCGCAGAGGTCAATAAAAACGATCTTATTTGGTCCCCACTTGACGAGTTGCAACTGCTTGAAAGATGGGGAAACAATCGTATCGTATTAATCGGAGATGCGGTTCACGCCATGCCACCGTTCATGGCGCAAGGAGCCTCGCTCGCATTGGAAGATGCGCTGGTATTAGGCGATGAGCTGTCTTCCAGAGATAACTGGGATGGTATGGCAAATGTATTGACAAAAAAGCGTCGGGAGCGGGTTCTTTGGGCATTAGAGCGAAATCGTCGACGGGAAAAATTAACAAACCTTCCCTATTGGGTTTCTAGCCTAGGGTTGAGATTAGTAGGCCAAAAAACATGGATAGAAGATTATGCACCACTTGCTAAGCGGTTGGAACTGACAGAAACTAAATAAACCATGCCGTTTTGTTATAGGAGGTTTTCGGGCTTTGTTACGCGAAGATCCGCAGCCCAAACTTTTCAAGTGCTGCTTGCCAAATCGGGTCAGTTGCCATTTTGAAAATTGTCCGGTTTAAGAACAGCTGTATATCTTTTCGCCCGTTTAGGACAAGAAAATGACGCGTATAATTGTCATCCGGCCTTGAGGAGATATACAGTTTTTTATCCAAGTTGAATTTGGAAACCATATATTGTGCAATGGTCAATGACGTTGCGACAAAATCACCTCGTTTGGCGGCTAACATCTTAATATGTCCACCGAAGACAGGTGTGTGGATTTGGTTAATCTTACCTTGCTTGATATAGGGCTCAAGCGTTTGTTTTACGGCTCCCAAAACGGTGGCGACGGTAATGCAATAACCGGAAACGCCCAACGGCCTTTCGCTTCAGTTGTTAAGTATTTTGCAAGTTCAAACGTTAAACCGGTACTCTTATCTACAATGAACGGACCGCCATCATGATAGGGAATATCCGTTGCACTGGCGGGTAAGCTCAGAAAACTAACGAGTCCGAAAAAATAATGCGGCTGTAAGGCAAACAGATTTTGTCATTGATATTTTACCCAACTGTACTCTTGTCATCTATATCTCCAAATTAGCTAGAAAGCCGATCTGTATCAATGGCATTTAGGAAAGGCTTAAAAAGTACCTAGTTTGGTTGCTATTTAAAGTTAGGGAAAACGCAACCTGAATTAGAGGAAATAATTTCAAGTATATATTTCATACATTACGGATGGTTGAATTAAAAGTTTAGACCCCTCCTAAATAGGAGGTGACAAAAAAATGTTTATTTCTATAATTTACATTATAAAAAAATTATACACACTCATGTGTGAGAAAATGTCACACGCTTCAGGGAGAACAGCATGATTAAAATTATTACCGCCGCGCTAACAGTGGTAACCGTATCAGGAATGATGATGGGATCGGCATTAGCTGACGGAAATACAGATAAAGTTGTGGCTAAAATGGCTGAAGGCAACGTTTCTGAAATCTGCCAAGGTGGGCGAGCTACAATAACAACAGCATCATCAAATGCGACTAGGTCTCTTGCACAAGCTGGTGAAATTAGTGGTGATTTTTCAGCTATCGGTAAGGCTGCAGGAGCCCAGTTTTATAAAGAAAAATGCTAATTACCGCTCAAGTTAAAACAAAAGCGCCCTTAATCGGGCGCTTTTTTATTGGATAAACGGTTGTCTGTTTAGCTATTCGAAGTTGTTTGTATGACGCGTTAGGGCCCGAATAACGTTTCTTAAGGAACCGGTGACCATAATTCTGAGTTTAGAGCTATTTGTTTCACGCACCTTAGGCAGCCAAATTAAAATGAAACTTACCACTCATTCTATTTTACTTGTCGAAGACAATTTACCTCTGGCACGTGCGTATGAAGGTTATCTTGCGCAACACCTCAACATGTGGACCAGGGGGTTTTCATCATCGGTGACATGACTGACTATTCAGATAGTGCTGCAAAATCAGTCCATAGCGCTCGTGATGCACTGCACCAAAATTCTTCTTTACAGATCATTTTTTGCTGAGTACCATCACAGCCATGGAAAATAATTTCGTACATAACGCGATTGTCGCCGTCATTATTCTTAAGAATATGGCGGAGGTTTCGTAACAGCAAAACTTCCGCCCTTATGGGGTGGTTAGTTATGCAATTTTCTTCCCCTCGGCGATTACAGGAGAAGAAAAATGGAAACCCAAGAAACAACCCCATCTCTACATTTCTTTTGCGGCAAATTGGCTGCTGGAAAATCAACATTGGCGTCTGAACTTGCCCAAAGGGAAGGGGCCATATTGATCAGTGAAGATTTATGGTTGTCACGCCTTTTCCCAGAAGAAATCAAAACATTTGAGCATTATCTGACGTGTTCAGCCCGTCTGAAAAGGATATTACATTCTCACGTCAGAGATCTTTTGAAATCGGGCTCAAAGGTTGTCATGGATTTCCCCGGAAATACGCGGGCGCAACGGGCTTGGTTTAAATCTCTGGTTCGTGATGCCGGTGTTGATCATTGTTTGCATTACATCGAGAAATCAAACGCAGAATGCTTGATCCATCTTAAAAAGCGTAACCGGGAACGACCGGAAGGATCAAAAATCACCAGCCCTGAAGAGTTTATGATGGTTACTGGATATTTCGAGCCACCCAAAGGCGAAGAAGGATTTACCCTTCAGTGCCACTAGTCGGGTCAATCCGTTCTAGCTATGTTCGCAGAAGGGTTCGCCGTATTATGCGCAGGTAAAGCAAGAGCTGAGACAGCAGGTGTTAACAGCTTGATGTCCATCTCTTGCATTGCCGCAAGGATCTGCCTGTTTACATCGTAGCGAATTTGAAAATAAGTGCTGCCCGGAACCCATGCACGAAGCCCGATCACCAACCCACCATAAGTGAAGTCGTGAATACCCACTTGAGGGACAGGCTCTTTCGTAATGTCGGGAGTATTCAGCAGAATATTGGTTATTGCCGAAATCAGCTTTTCGGTATTGATGTCAGTGGGAACACAAAAACTGGTTTCTAAAATCCGCGTTTCATGGGAATTGACAATTACTTGTCCGACAATTTCTTTATTAGGAATTGCAATTTGTTCCCCGTCTTCGCCGGTCAAGAACGTAATGCCTAGCGTGATTTTCTCAACCACGCCATTGACGCCTAGAACAGTGATGACATTTCCCACGACAAATGGCCGCGTAAGGATTATGGAAACGCCTGCACCAAAGTTTGAAATTGGACCTTGCAACGCCAAAGTAACACCCAACGATATAGCACCGGCGAGAGCAATGAGCGGGGCAATACTAATGCCAAAGTTTCCAAGGGTTATGATGACGAGCATCACGATGAGGATCAACTTAACGGTGCTTCCGATAAACTGCGACAGCGTTGGATCAATATTCTTGGCAATTGCAATTTTGCCAATTCTATTACCAATCCAATTTGCAACTAGAAACCCAAAGGCGAAAAAGGCGAGAGCACCTAGAAGTTGAAAACCGTATTTCACAGAAAATTCGATTACCAAATCAACCCAGAGATTGACAGATTCCAAATTGTTTTCCAGATCGTCCATGATCTCGCCCCTTAAATTTATTACTTGAACAAGCTTTTTACAGCGCCAGCGGCACCTTCAACGGCTTTGCCCGCATCTTTGGTTACGCCGCTATCGGATATTCCTTTTGTGAGGCTTTCCGCAGCACCTGCAACACCGGCACCAAGACTTTCGAGTGTTTTACCAACACCAAGCCCTGAAACAACGGCCATGGCGCCGCTGGTCACTGAATCGACAATTTGGGCCGCAACTTCTTCAGGGGTCGCGCCGCCTTCTTTTTTACCGATGTCTTTGAGCTGAATTAAAGGCAAGTTGCCTTCAATTTTTTGGTTCATGGTAATCGGTGCTTTTACAGTAACTTTACCGTTTGAAATCGTCAGTTTATCGATAATGAGTTTTGGACCTTCATCATCAGAGTCTGCTTTTTCTGCTTCAGATGATTTATCATCAGATGAAATGTTAGCCTTCATGAATGCATCAATGTTTGCCTTCAAGGCATCTAGATTATTCGTGTTCGAATTCAATTCGTAGGTAATCTGTGGTCCATCAACTGAGATTTCGGTGATGTGAATAAGGTCATCATTGGTATCTGCGATATTAACATTGAGAGAAATCTCGCCCAACTCAAACGCAGATGGTTCTTCAAATCCTTCTGGGTTACCAACTTTCAAGCCTCGCAATGTGCCTTTGCCAGAGGTTAGGTCTAAATCTACTTCTGCCAATGTCACATCTGATTGCGTTACGTCGGAGCCATATTCTTCTACGGCTGCTATGATGACTTTGTCCAAGTTAAAATAGAAAACACCAAGAAGAACGGCCATAACTATGACCAATACGGCAAGTATTCCGCCAACTATTTTACCCATCATTACACCCTTTAATTTAAAATAAAATTATATACAGGGTATAGTCTACTGGATCGGCATATGGCAAATTTTATGTTTATATGAGGGGAAATGTTTGAAATGACTGCATAAAAGCCTTCGGGGGTTTCAATTTGATGACAGAGTGATATTATATTACTACAATACCAAACGTTCGTTTTGGGCCTAAAAAAAGAAGGAATTAAAAATGGGACCACTCGCTGGAGTTAAAATCGTTGAAATGGGGGGTATTGGCCCCGGACCAATGTGTGCATTGTTGCTCGCTGATATGGGCGCTGAAATTATCCGGATAGATCGGATGCAGGAAACAGGGCTCGGTGTTCACACCGACCCGAAATTTAACCTGTTGATGAGGGGTCGCAAATCTGTAGCCATTGATAGCAAATCTAAAGAAGGTCAGGAACTCATCTTGTCCTTGATCGAGCAAGCCGACGGTTTGATCGAAGGTTTCCGCCCCGGTGTGATGGAGCGGTTAGGGCTAAGCCCAGAAGTTGTGTTTGCGCGTAACCCAAAAATTGCCTTTGGTCGGATGACAGGTTGGGGGCAAGATGGACCCATGGCTCATGCCGCAGGACATGATTTGAACTACATCGCGTTGTCCGGCGCTTTGCATGCCATTGGGCGCGCAGGTGAGCCACCAACCATTCCGCTTAACCTTGTTGGTGATTTTGGCGGCGGTGCTTTGTATCTCGCAATGGGAATGTTAGCTGCCATTATTGAAGCACGGACGTCGGGTAAAGGCCAAGTTGTGGATGTGTCCATGGTTGATGGTGCTGCAAGCTTAATGGCGACGTTCTTTGGCTTGACTGCCGCCGGGCGCTGGTCCGAAGAAAGAGGCACTAACATCCTTGATTCAGGGGCTCACTTTTACGAAGTCTATGAAACATCAGATGGGAAATACGTTTCAATCGGCTCTATCGAGACAAAATTCTATAAAGAGCTTTTGAAACTTACAGGGCTTGAAGGTGAAGATCTTCCCCATCAAATGGACGAAGCCGGTTGGCCTATAATTAAGGCTCGCCTGACGGAGATTTTCAAAGGCAAAACACGGGATGAGTGGTGTGATATTATGGAAGGGACTGACGTTTGCTTTGCACCCGTTCTTTCATTGTTAGAAGCCGCAGAACATCCTCATAATAAGGCGCGGGAAACTTTCGTTGAAATTGATGGCGTTCTACAGCCAGCACCTGCCCCTAAATTCTCTCGAACTAAATCTGAAATCCAGCATCCGCCGTGCGCACCGGGGCAGCATACGGATGAAGTTTTGGCCGAATGGGGTGTCGATGAGAGTAAAATCGGTGAACTGAAAGCCAAATCAGTTATCAAATAACGGTTTAAATGTTGCAAAAAGGGCCGGATTACTCCGGCTCTTTTTTTATGTTTAATCTGTTATTAGGTGCAAAAACTTGACGTGGGCGCCATTTTCCCAGACTCTTCACCCAGAAGGTCAAGGGAGGCTCTCATGCTGTTAAAACATCCAAATGCTGACAAAACTGAACCCACGGACGAGGTTCCATTGGTTTTGGGTGGCCATGAACAACAAGCGGCCTCCAGTAAATCAAAAACGGCGTCTATTTTGTTTACGGTCCTATTAAGTCTTGTTTCTATTGTCTGGTTGGTTGCTGTTGTTGTCTATGCCGATAAAAATATTGGCTGGGCAAATATTCTGCAAATGCTCCCCCATGAAATTGGGGCGTTTCTGGCTGGTGCCTTTGCACCGCTGGCATTCCTTTGGCTTCTTGGTGCTTTTGCTAAACGCGGATTAGATAACAAACTACATGCGAACGCGCTTGACGCCCTGATGAAAGAGCTCGGTTACCCAAGTCCTGAATCTGAAGCCCGGGTTGCAAGTCTAACCATGACATTAAGGCGCCACGCCCGTGAGGTTCAAGCCGAGACGGAAAACGCTGCTACCAAGTTGGAAGGTGTCAACAGTACCCTTGGCGAGCAACGGGATCTTGCAGGAGAGATGACCACGAAACTAATCTCCAACGCGGATCACCTACAAGGAGAGTTAGAACGCCGTGTGAAAATGATCAACGATCTCCTTGAAAAAGCAGATATCCAAAAAGAGCAGCTAGATACTATTGCAACCACTCAAGAAGAAGGGCTGCAAAAAGCCTTAACCTCTGCAGAAGAGAGCAGTGAAGCCATGCGCGCGGCGCTGCAAACACAAATTGAGGCGCTGGATAATGCGGTTGCGCACGCCGAAGATAAAGCAACGCACATGACCCATCAGTTGGAGCAAACAAGTCAAGGTATTGAAGCCGTTGCTGTACGGGCTCTCGAACGCGCGGAAACGAGTAGCGATGGCTTAGCTACGCAAATTAGTGGCTTGGAAGATGCGTCGGAAAATGCACGTGAGAATATTAATCGTGGTAGTCATCGTTTGAAAGAAAATGCCATCGAGATTGAAAATATCGCCAAGAACACAGCTGTAGAACTTGAAAAAGTGGGAGATGTCCTGCGCCGTAACTCTGGTGATCTGACACTTTCTGGTGAAAATGCGTTAGAACGATTGTCGTCACTCCGTGATAGCTTGCGCGCCGGAACAAGTGATGTAGAAGGGGCCATTCATTCCCTTGAAAACAAACAATCAGAATTCAAAATTCAGGCGCAGGAAGTTGGCAAAGAAGTTCAACATGCCACCGATCAGGTGACTGAGGATACGAAAAGACTGACAAGTTCTGCAGAAGACATGACTGCGAATTTGAGTGCGGCTAGTGAAACTTTACGAGAAGAAGTGAGCAGCTTGCAGAAAACCTTTAACCGCACTGAAGATAGCCTCGCGGATGTCGGTGATGTTCTGCAAAAAGGTCACGATTTGTTGAGTGAAGCTGGAGATAAATCCCTATCCGATGCCGAGCAACTTAAAAAACGAATGCAAGAACACGCTACTGCCATTCACAGCAATAGTAATATTGCCGCGAACCGCACAAAAGAAATTCAAGAACAAATGCGTAAGCAAATTAACGCACTGCAGATAGCATCCCAGCAAGTTGACGATATGACATTGGAGATATCTGCGCGTCTTGATGAAAATGTAGATAATTTATCAAAAGCAAGTTTGGAAACCACTAATCAAATCACACAAATTGGCAGCGGGTTCCAGCGTCAAGCAGATGCGTTGACGTCTGTAACCGCAAAGGTGTCTAACGAGATCAAGGAAGCGGGCGAAGGTCTTAAACGCGAAACTCAGGATATTGAACAATCTAGTGAGCGTACATCAAAGAGCATCCGTGCAGCATCTGAAGAGTTGGAGAAAAAACAGCAAGAACTGAGCGCATCTGCTGATATTTCGAAAGCAAAATTAGCGTCTGCAATTGAAGAGGCTGTCCGGCATCATCAAGATCTTATGGCAAGTGCTGAACGGGCCACCATGCAAGCCAAACAGTCAGGGGAATCCGCCTACTCACAAAGCGCGGAACTGGCGCGTACTGCTGAAAGAGCCTCGGCAGAGCTTCGGGCTATGGGCGATCAAGCAAGAAGTCATATTGACGATTTGACGGTTGCGACAGAAAAAGCAAACCGCGAAGGAAGTTCTCTTTCAACTAATACTAAGAAGAATATCGAAGATGTGTCTGCGGCAAGCTCCATGGCAAAAGAACAACTGGATGAGCTCGCAGGTCTTTCAGATGCTGCTAGGGTGAGTGCTGAAAACATGGAGAAAATGCTGACACAAGAGACACTTGCACTTACTGAAGTCGCCCGAAAACTCGCTGACAAATCTGAATATATTGAAAGCACAATGGCCGAGCGGGCTCAATTGCTTCAAAAAACGTCAGGTCTTGCCAATATTGCAGGGGATGGTTTCCGCCGGAAAACATTGGAACTTGCCAAGGCAAGCGAGCTGATGTTAAGCGGGCTGCAAACGGCAGACGAGGCACTGGGTAAACATAAACGCGAGATTGAGACGACACGTGCACGCTTCCATTCAGATTTGGAAAATATTACGGTCCAAATGACTGATGCTGGACAGCAAGCGCAGGAGTTGGGGGCTGATGCGGCGCAAACATTTAAATCGCGGGCCATGGAATTAGTCCAATTCTCAGACCGGGCACATCAGGGATCAAAAGAACTTGTTGAGCAGTTTGATCAGCAACACAAACGTTTGGAAATTACCGCCAAGCAAGTTGAAAACTCTCTTAGTGAAACGTCAAATATCTTGAACACTGAAAGCCAGAATTTACGCGAAGCCTCCAGCCGAGCCGCAGAAGAAGCATTGATCTCCAGCCTGAAATTCCAAAAACAAGCTGACCGGCTAAAAGAGGCATCGCAAGTCGCAAAAATTCAGTCTGAAGAAATTGCTACTAAGCAGAAGAATACATCAGGTGAAGCTTTCAGAAAAGCTTCAGCACTCGTTGTCGATAGTCTGCATTCCATGTCCATTGATCTTGCACGGTCTATGGATAACACCTTGTCAGAAGAGCTTTGGAACCGCTATCGTCGCGGGGAGAAAAGCATATTTACCCGGCGCTTGTTAAAGACAAAAGATACGGAACGTATTCAGGCCCTATACCGGGATAATGGCGATTTCCGTCGTTACGTTCAAGAATACCGCGCTGCGTTCAATCAATTGTTGGATGAGACAGAACAGTCAGAGTTCTCTCAATTACTGTTTGAAACCTACGCAAGTTCTGACATTGGCAAGGTCTATTTAATGCTAACGGATGCTTTGGGCGGTGATCAATAACGGGACGTTGAGATATATATTGTTGCGCTGATTGGCAGTTAGTCCATCTTCATGTAATCTCCAGATTATATTCATGCTGTCTTCAAATATGTCTTTTTGATCGATGTAATACTCCTTTACAATTCAAAGGAAGTGGATCATTTCGATCTTCTTCATCCGGTCAGTTGTTTCTCTTCATCACGCTCAATTTCAACAAACCCTTACCGATTAAAATAGGTAATAAGTTCTATGGTGAATTCACAGGAAATCGAAGAAAAGCCTTATGGGTGGGTGATCGTTGCTGTCGCGACTGTTTGTTTGACCGTTGGGTTTGGCGCAAACCTGACGATTTCAATCTTGATGGAACCGTTTCAGGCTGAATTTGGCTGGTCACGTGCCAGTATCTCCATGGCCTATACATTGCTGGCTTTGGGTGCAGGGGCGGGCGGTATTATTTGGGGAGCTGCTTCGGATAAATACGGGGCACAAAAAATAGCGTTCCTTGGCGCCATCGTCCTTTCATCAATGCTGATACTTGTCAGTTTCCAGTCAGACCTACAGATCATATATCTGTTGTATTTCTTTATGGGCGGCATTGGATTTGCTTGTCTGTTTACACCAGTTTTGGCGTTGATTGGATTGTGGTTCGATAAACGCAAAGGGATTGCAATTGGGATTGCGACCGCAGGAGGCGCCTTGGGACAGGGGGTAATTCCTTATGTCCAGCGCGTGATGATTTCTGAATTAGGGTGGCGCGAGGCTATGTTCAATCTGGGCGTAAGCTATTTTGTCATTCTACTGCCCATACTATTTTTATTGAAACCACCGCCAGTGCTAAATCAAGCAGGCGGAGCGTTGCTTAAATCAAATGATAATTCCTGGGGCATATCTCATAACGTCACCCTTCCATGGCTTGCAATTGCAGGAATTTTTTGCTGCATCTGTATGGCCGCACCTCTAATGCATTTGGTGCCACTTGCCATGGATACCGGTCTCGATCCGGAAACAGCGACCAGCTTATTAGTCGCTTTAATGATAAGTGGCGTTGTTGGACGACTTTTCTTTGGTGCATCTGCCGATCGCCTCGGAGGTCTAAAAGCATATTTTATTGCTTCAATCGGGCAAACTTTAATGGTTTTCTGGTTTACGCAAACCACATCACTTGTGTCACTGTACGGCTTGTCTATTTTGTTTGGCTTCTTCTTCTCAGGTGTAATGACTTGCCTGTTGATCTGTGCACGCGAAGCTGCACCCATACGCATAACTGGATTTGCCGTTGCCATAGTCGGCGCTACGGGTTGGATCGGCATGGGAGTTGGTGGTTACCAGAGTGGTTTGTTCTATGATCTCACTGGCGATTACGTGGTATCATATGGCAACGCAGCTTTAGCCGGTATTATTAATGTCCTGATTGTTGGTGCTCTCGTTTGGTACAGAGGGCAATCGGTTCGAAAATTTCAGGTTCTTCAGGCAGATTAAGCCATTGGACAATTCTTGCTAAAAGAGCAATATAGCTAAACTGTGTTGATTTTAACCCTAGAGCTATAAATGAATTTGAAGCAATTAGAGACATTTGTATGGGTGGCGACACTTGGCAGTTTTAGGCAAGCTGCCAAGAAATTAAACACAAGCCAACCTGCAGTCTCATCCCGGATCGTTGCCTTGGAAGAAGCGTTAGGTGTTGAGCTTTTTTCGCGTCATGCAGGATCCTTCGAGCTGACACCTAAAGGGGTTGAGCTGCTGCCGCATGCACAGAAGATGCTGGTTATGGCCGATCGCTTTCGGGAACGCGCTTGCGAGACGACGTCACTCTCTGGCGTCTTGCGATTAGGGGTGTCTGAGACAATTGTTCATTCCTGGTTGTCTGATTTCCTACAAAAAGTGCATAAAAATTTCCCGCATGTCGATATTGAACTAACCGTTGATGTGACAGCGAATATGCGAAATGAGTTGATTAATAGGTCGCTGGATTTGGCATTTTTGATGGGACCAATATCTGAGTTTAGTATTCAAAATATTGATCTATGTTCTTTTGAACTGGCGTGGGTTTGCCACCCAGATATCGATCTTCCCGACGGGGTTGTCCCCATAACAGATATATTGTCAAAACCCGTAATGACATACGCACGGAACACTCGCCCTTTTTCTGAAATTCAAGCTTTGTCAAAAGAAGAAGATGTTGATGTGGTGCGGTTATTCCCTTCTGCATCTCTTGCGGCATGTAAACGAATGGCGCTCGACGGGTTGGGGATCGGTATGCTGCCATTGGCCTTGAAAAAGGACGAAGTTGAACAAGGTGTTTTAAGGCAAGTTGCCAGCACTTGGTACCCTTCGGATCTCACTTTTACAGCCTCTTATCCACGGGAACCTCTTAACCCCCTTGCAGAGAAGATTGCGGCTCTCGCTCTTGAGGTTGCCATGGATTTTGATGAAAAGACTGATAGAAAAAAGTGATCACTAGATAAAGAAAAATCGAGTTCGCCTTTATCAATATGCTGTGTAAATGTTCCGTCACTTAAGATTTATGACGATAACAACTCATCAGTAAGGGCAACTCAAAATATGACATCACGAGAAAAATTACGTGAAGCAGCTCCGAAAGTTGTCCGAAATGCCATCCGCAATAACCAGTATATGGGGGATACATCCGGCCTTAGTGGTGGTTACCTTCAGGGGAATTTGGCAATCCTTCCGTCTGAACTTGCGACGGATTTTTTGAGGTTTTGCCAGCGCAATCCAAAACCCTGCCCATTAATAGGGGTCTCTGATGCCGGAGATCCATTCCTACCGGCACTGGGCCATGACATTGATATTCGAACCGATATTCCTCAATACAAAGTTTTCAAAAACGGTGAACTTGTCGATCATGTCAGCCACATAACAGATTTATGGCAAGAGGATTTTGTGACCTTCATTTTAGGGTGCTCCTTCTCGTTTGAGGAAGCTTTGATGGCCGAAGGGATTCCGGTACGTCATATCGAAAAAAACAAAACTGTACCGATGTATCGAACTAATATTCAAACCGTCGAAGCGGGCCCGTTTAGCGGTGAAATTGTTGCAACCTTGCGACCCTTATCTGTGGAAAACGCAATTCGAGCGGTCGAAATCACCAGCCGTTTTCCGCAAGCGCATGGCACGCCCATTCATTTTGGGGACCCTTTGGCTATCGGTATCACTGATATTAACAACCCTGAGTTTGGGGAGCCGCCCGACATTAACGAGGGTGAAGTGCCTGTTTTCTGGGCATGTGGTGTGACGCCTCAAATTGCTATTCAAAATGCAAAGCCGTCCATCTGCATTACCCACGCACCTGGTCGAATGTTGATCACTGATATTTTAGGAGCGGATGCCGCGCGCGGATCTATACGAAAATAAGCAGACTGAAAATTGAAATTTAAGCACATCTAATTGGGAGATTATAAATGTTAAAAAAACTGAAAACACTTGGCGTTGCCGCTGGAATAGCGACAACGTTTGCTCTGTCGGCTACGGGAGTTCACGCTGATAGTGCACCTGTAAAAATGAGTGTCGTCGGCACCTGGAATAGCATGACAAACTACAATGACCGAGAAGCTCCCTTTTGGCGCGGCATGGCAAAAGAGACAAAAGGTAGCATCATTTCAACCATTGGATCTTATTCAGAATTTGGTCTTAAAGGTTTCGAAATTATGCGTCTTCTGAAGTCTGGTGTTTTCGATTACGCCTATGGTCTTCCAGGGTACGTTGCAGCAGCAAATCCAATATTTGAAGGCGGCGATTTGTCGTCAGTTACTCAAGATATCAAAACAGAGCGCAAAGTTGCTGAAGCCTATTACTCGACTTTGGAGACAGCGTTTGCAAAATACTTTAACGCAAAGCTTCTTCAGCTATATCCGTTCCCAAGCCAAATTATGTATTGCAAAAGCCCAATTTCGGGAATTGATGATCTTAAAGGGAAGAAGGTTAGGGTTTATGCAACCTCGCTCGGTGATTTCGTAGAAGGTGCCGGAGGCACGTCAGTAACAGTTTCTTTTGGCGAAGTTATACCCGCTCTTGAAAAAGGCGTTGTTGATTGCGCGATCACAGGGACCATGTCGGCATACTCCGCCAAATGGTATCAAGCCGCAAAATATGTCTACACAATGCGAGTTGGTTGGGGGCTTGCTTTCGGTGCGATGAACATGGACAAATGGAACTCCATGTCAGATGCCCAACAGGTAGATTTGAAAACCCGGTTAGATAAATTGACGGACGATATGTGGGAAGCCACAGCGAAAGAGGACGATGTTGCAATCGCCTGTTTAACTGGAACAGAATGTCCGCTTGGCGAAAATTCCCCTGTGGGCGGAATGACCTTAGTTGAACCGAGTGCCGCAGATTTGGAAGCTCGAAACAAGATCGCAAACGAAGTTGTTCTGTCACGTTGGGCCGAGCGTTGCGGTAAAGACTGCGCCGATAATTGGAATGCGACAGTTGGTAAAGTTTTGAATATGAAGGCTGTATCTAAGTAAGGGCAATTGTTGCAGTTTGGGGCGAGGAGATAATCTTCGTTCCAAACCGTGATATCGTCAGTCTTTCATTGATCACGGCTGGGCTGCCTAGAAAATCGAGAAAACCAATGCGTAATCCTTTAAGTCTGTTCATTCATATCATTGTGCAAGTCGGCGGTTGGGCTTTGTTATCAGCCGCTTTTTTGGTGACATATGATGTCATAATGCGCAAAATTTTTAACATCTCCATAGCTGGCGCTGATGAAATATCTGGTTATGTTTTCGCCATTTCGACGGCTTGCGCATACTCTTATGCTTTGTTGACCCGGGCAAATATTCGAATTGATATTGTTTACAATAAATTTCCAAAGAAACTGCAGCGCATACTAGATCTTTTGAGCATGCTTTTAAGCGCCGGTTTGTTCGGTGTGATTTGTTACTTTGCTTTTGATATCGTATATGATGCTTTCAGGTTTGGTAGCCATTCAGTAACTCCCTTGCAAACATTGCTAGCGATCCCTCAGACAATCTGGTTTGCGGCGCTATGTTTTGCCTTGCTTACAGCGTTAGTTCTTCTCGCCCAATCCTTCGTTGCTTTTGTAAAAGGGGATGATCGACGCGTTGTTGATCTGATTGGAATCCCCTCGGTGGATGAAGAGATAAAGACCGAGCTTCAAGGCTCAGAAATTTCAAGCCATCTTGATGACGTCAACGATGCGCGCCTTGGTGAAAAGGACTGATCTATGCTTATTGCTACTTTACTTATTCTTCTTGCGCTCATTGGTTTAAGTGTACCCGTTGCTGCAGCTCTTGGTTGGCTTGGTCTAGCAGTCGCTCACTTTTTCACAGGTATGCCTATTCACCGCGCTATCGGGGATATCGTTTGGACTAATTCCATTGAGTTTCTTCTCGTCGCTATTCCAATGTTTATCATGTTGGGTGAGATATTATTGCGGTCAGGCATCGCTACTCGTATGTATGAAGCCATGGCAAGTTGGTTGTCTTGGCTGCCCGGCGGATTGATGCATTCAAATATTGGAGCAAGTGCGTTGTTTGCGGCCACTTCTGGATCTAGTGTGGCGACAGCGGCGACAATTGGAACGGTTGCAGAACCAGAAATGCATAAACGCAATTATAACGAACCACTCTTTTTGGGGACGATTGCGGCGGGTGGAACGCTTGGTATTTTAATTCCGCCTTCCATCAATCTCATCGTTTTTGGCTTGCTCACCAATACATCGGTCTCAGAGCTTTATTTAGCTGGGTTTATTCCGGGTCTTATCCTTGCGGGTTTGTTCATGGGGACAATTATTCTTGCATGCCTATACAAACCGGCTTGGGGCGGGGACAAGACTAAATATTCTTGGTCAGAGCGTTTTTCGAATCTGATCCATTTGGTTCCGCCCATTTTTATCTTTCTGGTTGTCGTTGGATCTATATATGCAGGCTGGGCAACACCAACTGAGGCGGCCTCTCTTGGCGTAGTCGCAGCCCTTATTCTCGCGGCTTTTCACGGCACCCTGTCTTTTAGTATGATGAAAGATGTCTTTCGGGGAACCATGCGAACAACCGCTATTATCATGTTGATCATTATTGCCGCTGTGTTCTTGAACTTCGTTTTGACAGCTATTGGTTTGACGGCTCAGTTGACAGAATTTATTATATCGCTTGGATTGTCTCCCCTCGGTACGCTTCTATTGATCGTTGCCTTCTATTTGATCCTTGGCTGTTTTATGGAAACATTCTCTATGTTAATAACGACGGCTACAATTGTAACTCCGATTGTTGTGGGAATGGGATATGATCCGGTTTGGTTCGGTGTTTTGCTAATGGTTCTATTGGAAACGGCGCTAATTACACCGCCAATAGGAGTCAATTTGTTTGTGGTGCAATCCATTCGTTCCCGTGGGGTGTTAAAAGATGTTATGATCGGAGCATTACCGTTTGTCCTTACAATGTTCGCAATGATTGCATTATTAATAGCTTTTCCTCAGTTGGCGTTATGGTTACCAAAATTGTTCTATTAAAAAAACAACCGACGTCTTACTCTCGTTACATTAAAATTGGAAATAGGGTCTGACCTTGGAAAATCGTTTCTTAATGCTAGGTGATGCGTCCTTCACCGTTGAATTTCCGACCTTGACAGGAATTGCCGGAGCCCGAAAGGTGCGGCAACTCCGAAATCGAATTCAAAGTGAAATCGACGGCGGACATTTGGATGGAATTATTGATCTTGTTTCGGCGACACGCTCTTTAACTGTATGCCTCGATCCATCGCGAATGAATTTTTTGGAAGTTCGGGGTGCTGTTGAAAAACTGGTGCAAGATCCGTTTGTTGAGAACACCGAGGCGGGTGAAATTTGGACACTTCCGGTTTGTTATGAGGGTGAATATGCACCAGACCTTGATGAGGTGGCGCAACGATCCAAATTGAGCGTAAATGAGGTTATCCAGCTTCACAGCTCTACGGTTTACGATATTTTATTTATTGGATTTTTACCGGGGTTTCCGTTTTTGGCAGAACTCCCTGAAATTTTACGCTTTCCAAGACGAACAAGCCCACGGTTACGGGTTCCTGCGGGCTCAGTTGCCATAGCCAACGACCAAACGGCTATCTATCCATGGGAAAGTCCTGGAGGTTGGCATTTACTCGGAAGATGTCCGGTTCCGCTCTTTAATTCTACGTGGGCTGAGCCCAGCTTGTTGACACCGGGCGGGCAAGTCTCGTTCGAAGCTGTTAGCGAAAAAGATTTTAAAACGCTCGAAACGGATTTGACATGCGGTCAGCTAAATCCAACCAGTTTTCGTTCAGTGAAGAGGGGCTGACATGGATGCAGCTTTGAAAATTCTATCGCCGGGATTGATGTCGTCTATTCAAGACAAAGGGCGATTTGGGTTTGGACGTTTTGGCGTGCCGCGGAGCGGGGCAGCTGATCCTGTGTTTTTGCGATTGGGCAATGCGCTCGTCGGAAATGACCCTTATGAGGCCGCCATTGAATTTCGGTTTTTGGGACCGACAGTTAAGGCTGAAGCAGGAAGTGTTTGTATTGGGCTTGCGGCTGATGCCGCAGCGGAATTGACCAGAGCACAAACCCAAGAAAAAGAACATGTATCGCCTTGGCAAACTGTAACCTTGAATGAGGGTGATACTCTGAAAGTGATGCCGCTTAGTAAAGGGGCGAGTGGGTATCTGACGATTGAAGGTGGTTTGCAACTGATGCCTGTTTTGAACAGCACATCAACATATGCACGGGCTGGTATTGGCGGCACCAACGGATCTCTTTTACAAGCAAATGACATATTGAAACTAAAAACAAAAGCGACGCCGCGTGAATTTGAAAAAATCATGAATAAAGCGCCTCAAGTTTCGACAGATTTATTGCATGTAATCCTTGGGCCGCAAGACGACTATTTCTCTGATGAGTCGGTGACGGGCTTCGTAAGTAATAGCTTTAAGGTAAGTTCTGATGTGGACCGAATGGGTATTCGTCTTGAGGGCACACCAGTAAACTCGCTCCCTGAAAAAGGCAATGATTTGATTTCAGATGGACTGGTTGCGGGTGCTATTCAAATCCCCGGAAATGGTCTGCCGATTATTCTGGGAGCGGATTGTCATTTGGTTGGCGGCTATCCGAAAATTGCGACGGTCATTTCAGCTGACTTATTTCGGTTGGGGCAATTGGGGCCAGGCGCAGATATTAAGTTTAAATCGGTGACGCTGGAACAGGCCCAAGCCAAGTATAATGATCTTGAAAAATACATTGAAACATGCACGCACTCCATCCAAAATTATTATGGAGAAGGGGCTATTAACTTAGTAGCTCTCCACGGCTCAAATCTGATTAGTGGTGTTGTCGACGCACATAGTCCTGGCCATTTTCCCGGACGTTTAGAGGATACATAATGATGAAAAAAATTAATCTAAATGCCGATATGGGAGAGAGCTTCGGTACATATTCTCTTGGGAATGATGCCGCAATGCTAGACGTGGTGAAATCCGCAAATATTGCTTGCGGTTATCACGCTGGCGACCCATTGGTTATGAGTGAGACCACAAGACTTGCCGCTGAAAAAGGGGTGAGTATTGGTGCGCATCCGTCTTTTCCAGATTTACAAGGGTTTGGCCGGCGTAAGATGTCTATACCTCTGAACGAATTAGAGGCTATGGTTGTCTACCAAATAGGTGCACTGATGAGTATTGCTTCCAGCCGGGGAACATCTGTCACGCATGTTAAGCCACATGGGGCCCTCAACAACATGGCGTGTGTGGATATAGACATGGCGCTAGCGATTGCCAGCGCTGTTAAATCTGTATCTCCAAATTTGATCCTGCTGGCACCAGCTTGTTCAAAATTGTTTCAAGCGGGTGTTGAATTAGGTTTGGTTACGGCCGCTGAAATTTTTGCGGATCGAACCTATGATGAAAACGCAAATCTCACACCGCGTTCAGAACCGGGAGCGGTTATTCACGATCCTGAACAAAGTGCGGATCAAGTCCTCTCGTTTATTGAGGCTGGTAAAATCATCACTCAGTCCGGCGTTGGAATTGAAACACCTATTCATAGCATCTGTGTTCACGGTGATAGTGCGGGCGCACTTGCCATTGCTGTCCGGGTGACCGAGCGGTTAAAACAGGCTGGTTATGATTTAGTGCCAATCCCAGATTTATTCGAGGGCTGATTTTCGGACTGATCTTGGCTCATATGTTGAAGTAAATCCCAAAGCCGGGACGCCACGGGACCATAAATTTTATTCTTCTTTCTAATCATCTGAACGCCAAAACTCAGGGGTTGGAATTCGGCCGAATTTAAAACAATTAGCGTCCCATTTTTAATCTCATCTTGGACTAAATGGGTCGGCAGGCGCCCCCAACCCATTCCCAGTGAGATAATTCTTTTCTTCATAATGAAATCATTTACAAACCAATTGGCGTTTGATTTTAAGATGCCGCCCGTTACTTTTTCAATATGGCGACTGGTGTCACGGACGACAATTTGTGTCTGATCTTCCATGTCGGCTTCAGTCAAAGTTGACGCTAATGCCGCGAGCGGTGATCCAGCTGATACAACTGGTACAAAGGAGATACGTGCAATTTCCACATTCTCGTATCCACTGATGGGATTGCGATAAGATTCAGCAATAGCAATGTCTGCATCGTCATCCATCAACCGTTCCACAGGACCGTTCAAATTTTCAACAAGCAGAGTTAAAGTCGTTGCAGGGGCTTCTTGCGTAACGATTTTCAGTATTCCCATGATTTCTTCAAGCGGTGCCGCTGCACTTATGGCAAGGCTCAATTTTGGCTCGTCACCCATTGAGTAGTTTTTTGCAAGAGCAGAGAACTCGTCAGCTTGTGACAATACACGCTGGGCTTTTTGATATAGAGACCGCCCTTGATCGGTTAGCGCTGCGCGATATTCATCGCGATTGAACAAATTTACGCTGAGTTCTTCTTCAAGATTACGGATCGCAATACTGACTGCAGACTGACTGCGATGTAGGGTTTGTGCTGCGGCTCTGAAGCTTCCCTTATCCACGATTGCACATAAAACTTTTAACTGTTCAAGCGTCACAATTTCACTCACATTTTGTTTAAAAAAAACTATCGAGATGATATGGAAATTATACTTTCATTATATCAACATCAACTACATCTTTAAATAATCCGGTACGAATAGTGTGAGGCCAGTATGAAGTTTATTAACAGCAAATCCAGCTATGGATTATTAACTATCGCCAATCATTGGATCATGGCTTTGATCGTTATTGGTATGTTTGCATTAGGTCTCTTTATGGTGGATTTGAATTATTCTCATGAATGGTACAAATCAGCTCCTCACATTCACAAAAGTGTCGGCTTTATTTTTGCAGTGTTGCTAAGCTACCGCGTTATTTGGCGGCAGGTGAACATCACTCCAGAGGCAGCTCCTGGCGTAACACGTTGGGAAGATAAATTGGGACATTTGGCTCATATCGTTCTTTATCTTATTCCATTTGCCTTGATTGTTTCTGGGTATCTGATTTCAACAGCCGATGGCAGAGGCATAGATGTCTTTAATTGGTTTGAAATTCCAGCAATCTTTCCAGCCAATAAAGGTATGGAAGATATTGCTGGGGAAATTCATGAGCTTCTCGCCTTCGGTATAATAATTGTCGCCGCCGCTCATGCGCTGGCTGCTCTTAAACATCATTTCATAAACAAAGATCGAACTCTTGTGCGAATGCTCAAGCCATAAAATCTCATTTACATTCAGTTAGTTGATAGGAAAACGTTATGAACACTAAATTCATTCGCTCTGCATTGCTTGGTTTAAGCCTTGTATTTACAACCGCAGTTGCGCCAGCGCAGGCGGAAACTTACACGCTTGATACAAAAGGGGCGCATTCTTTTGTTCAGTTCAAAATTAAACACCTGGGTTATTCTTGGTTGTTGGGTCGTTTTAATACGTTTGAAGGAAATTTTGATCTTGATGAAAACAAACCTGAAGCGTCCAAAATCAATGTGACAATTGAAACTGCAAGTGTTGATTCAAACCATGCAGAACGTGATAAACATCTTCGCAGCGGCGACTTTCTTGATGTTTCCAAATGGCCAACGGCTACATTTAGGAGCACTAAATTTGAAGATCTCGGAAATGGTAAAGCTATGATGCATGGCGATTTCACTTTGAAGGGAATTACTAAACCAATCTCATTTGAAGTTTCTCACATCGGCGGCGGCAAAGATCCATGGGGTGGATACCGTCAAGGTTTTGAAGGCCGTACAGAATTTGCTATTGCTGATTACGGAATGATGAATTTAGGTCCCGCTTCAGCAAATGTAGAAATCTACATGTCCATCGAAGGCATTCGCCAGTAACTCTTATTAATCCCCGGGCACCTGCCCGGGGATTAATGCAAATATACAGTATTTAAGATAAACACCCTCCCCAATCAGTTGTCAAATTCGTCCGTGTGATTGAGTTGTTTTACTCTCCGCGAAAACTACAGATCGTCATCTCTATAGATAATAATTGATTTAGTTTTATAAATATAAGATGTTTGACAACCACTAAGAATAAAAACGCGTATAGCGCCGGTGGTGAATAGATCAGTATGTATTTTCAGTATAAGCAAGTTTTATGGTCGTCAGAAACTAAGTAGTAGTGCGTTAAATCGACTATGGCGTGGCCGGGGAATTGGGGGATGCATGCCAAAGCAAAAATCATGGTTTAGTTCAGTAAGCAGCAAGGTTCGCCCGCTTTTTCTGGAGCTTGTTGTCTATTCCTTCTTCATTAATATTCTTGCTCTCGTAATCCCGCTTTTTGTTCTTCAAGTCTATAATCGTGTTGTCGCATTTGGCAATATATCGACCCTGCAGGGGCTGATTGCAGGTGTGTTAATCGCTTTACTGTTTGATTTTCTTCTTCGCCAGATTAGAAGCAGGCTTTTACAAAAAGCCGCCATGCGCATTGATATTAGTCTTGGTGAAACTGTAATGAAGAAATTCTGGGCACTTCCTCTTCGGATTATGGAAAGTCGGCCCGGTGTTTACTGGCAGGGGGTTTTCAAGGATGTGGATACCGTCAGAAATACTATAGCAGGTCCGCCGTTTTTACTCCTAATTGATCTGCCGTTCGCGGTGGTTTTTATTGTCTTGATTTTTATTATAGCCGAACCAATTGCGTGGGTGTTCGTCTCTATTGTTCCTGTGTTTATTTTATTGGCGCTTATTTCTGGAAAACTTGTCGGGCGAGCGAGTGCGGATGAGAAAAAAGATCAACGCTCTCGGGACTCTCTTGTTGGCGATATGATCAACAGCCGGGGAACGGTGAAAGCTTTATCGTTAGATGCTGGCATCGCTCCTTATTGGGAAGACGTTCAGTCCACCAATATCGAAAGTGCCATGAAGCGCGGTATGACCCATGATGGCTTTATTAATCTGGGGACAGTCTTTACGCTGGGTACGACCGCTATTATTACGACTTTTGGTGCTCTCGCTATCATAGATCAACAACTCAGTATAGGTGCGCTTATTGCGGCAAATATGCTCTCAAACCGGGTCATTGGCCCGTTTAGTCAGCTTGTTGGGGCTTGGAAAAACTTCACTGCCTATAAACAATCTAGGGACCGTCTCGACGAGGTGATGAGTTTGCCGGTGGAACGTACGGCGGAGACTATTCAGATGAACCGGCCAACGGGGAATCTCGTTCTTGAGAAAGTGTCATTCAAATATATCGAGAACGGCGAGTTTGTTCTTGAAAATCTGTCCGCGAAGTTTGCAGCAAATGCTGTTCATATGATTATGGGACCAAACGGTGGCGGTAAAAGTACGCTAATTAAATTAATGAAGGGACTTTATTTAGCTGATCAGGGACGCATCCTCATAGACGGGGCGGACATAACTCAATTCACGCGAAAACAACTGACAAACTGGATCGGTTACGTCCCACAAGAGACCGTATTGGTCGATGGAACTATTAAAGAAAATATCTCAGGTAAGCGAGATTATATAACGGATGAAGAGATCATCGCCGTCTGTACAAAAGTTGGAATTCATAAAACAATAACTGATTATCCGGATGGATATGCAACAAATGTCGGCGAGGCAGGGCGTTCGTTATCGGGAGGTGTTCGCCAACGGATTGCCATTGCCCGGGCTCTTATTGGGGAACCACCAATTTTGATTTTTGATGAACCATCGGCCAGTTTAGATCGATTTGCAGAAATCCAACTGAAGGGCCTTTTACAATCGCTTTCAGAATGCTGCACGATAATTGTTGTATCGCATTCTCCGGTATTGCTCGGAGTAACGTCTTATCTCCATCTTCTGGATAAGAAAAATATCATTATATCTGGTCCGAAAGATGAAGTTCTTCAAGCGCTAGAAAAACGTCCGAAAAATGAAGCTCCTGTTGAAAAAAGCGATGTTAATGGAAGCGCGCGGGTGGGAGTATGAACAAGTTTTCAACTTTGGAGCGGGCTTACCCACTGAAAGCTTGGCGCATGTTTGGTTGGCTCATTGTCGCCTTGATTATCGTATTTGTGGTTTGGATCAATTATGCAGAACTTGAAGAGGTAGCTGTGTTATCTGGTGAGATTGTTCCGCAAAATCAGGTGAAGACCATTCAACACCTTGAAGGCGGCATAATTAAAAAAATCTATGTGAAAGATGGCTCGCTTGTTAAAAAAAATGATCCCTTGATGCAGTTAGATTTGGCAGTAAACGCCATTAACGAAGAAGGGCTTAAAATTCAGTTAGCCGGAATTCAAATAAAGAGAGCCCGTTTGGTGGGGGAGAGCGAAGGAAATCCACCCAAATACCCAATTGAGAGCCAGTCGAATATTCGCGCAGTTTTGAAAGCAGAACAAAACGTTCACAACGCCCGCATTGCTCAAGTAGAAGCAAAAATAAGGATATTGAAGGAAAAGGCTCGGCAAAAGAAACTAGACGTTGATCAACTTCGCATTAAATTGTCCGCGATTTCGTCTGATATGGAAGTTTCTCAGCGGAAGTTTGCCATGTCTAAAGAACTTCTCGCAGCAAACCTCACACCAAAAATTGAACATCTACAGCTTGAGACCGAGCTCACACGGTTGACTGGAGAAGTGAAAACACTACGGCCTGCCATCCCACGTGCGCAGGCTGCCGCATCTGAGGTTCAGGAAAAAATTAAGGAAGAGCGGCTTAATTTTCGCCGTGAGGCTCAAGAGGAGTTGAGTGAGACAGAGGTTGAAATTGCCCGGCTGAAAGAATTGCTCATCACTGCAGTTGATCAGGTGACAAGAACGACAATTAGAAGCCCGATTGATGGCATCGTGAAAAATGTTCGCAATAACACAATCGGTGGAATTGTCCGTCCAAGTGATGCAGTTATGGATATCGTCCCCTCCAGCGATAAACTGGTGGTGGAGGCGAAGCTTAGCCCGTCTGATCGCGGCTTTGTTGAAGTTGGGCAGGATGTGACCGTTAAGCTGACCGCATATGATTTTTTCACCTATGGGGGCCTGCGCGGGAAGATCGCAAATATTGCCGCAGATTCAACAATTGAAAAAGATGGGCAAACCTTTTTCAAAATAATTGTTGAGACTGAAAAAGAGGCGGATGGCGGGATGACCGGTATGTTGGTCTCTCCGGGTATGCAAGCCATGGTCGACGTGCACACAGGAAAGAAACCAGTTCTTCAATACTTGTTGCAACCGGTTTTGAGACTGCGGCACGAGAGCTTTAGAGAGCGATAGGAGGATTGTTGTGAGGAAGGGTGTGCCCAAATTTATTCTCAAGCCATACCAATTTTTATTTGGCTCCATTGGACAAAAAGTGGCATGGAGCATCCTTGTACTGATCTTATCCATCCATTATTTTAACTCGCCAATTGTCGAAGGCGTCCGCAACAGATCTTTTGACATCTACCAGCGGCTCGCACCTCGTGCCCCCGATAAGGTTTCCCCAGTCGTTGTCATCGATATTGATGAAAAAAGTTTGTCACGGATCGGACAGTGGCCGTGGCCACGAGATATGTTAGCTGAGATGGTAAAACGTCTTACTAAAATGGGAGCTGCGGTCATTGGTTTTGATATGGTGTTTCCAGAAGAGGATCGATTATCTCCCCCATTACTTGCGAAAAGTCTTCGCGGAATTGACCAAGAAACACGGGATAAACTATCGAACCTTAAAAGTAATGATGAAGTACTTGCTAACGCACTGAAGAGAAGCCGTGTGGTTCTTGGTGGGTTTGTGAGCAACGATGCAGAAACGGTTCAAACAGGAACACTCGACCGCCTACCTAGTATCAATTGGATTGGTAAAAACCCGAACCGCTTTGTGCGGTCCGCGTCTCAATTTGTGGGAAATGTTGACGTTATCGAAGAGGCGGCTTCCGGATATGCAAACTTTACGTTGGATAGTGACTTCGACGGTATTATTCGGCGGATTCCGCTTTTGACACGGGTTAAAGACAAACTCATACCCATTTTGGGACTTGAGGTGTTGAGGGTTGCCACAGGGCAGAATGTGTTAGTGAAGGCTAGCGAAAATGGCATCGAAGGTATTGTTGTTGCGCGGACGCTAATCCCAACGGATGGGTTTGGTCGCATGTGGATCCGCTATTCGAAGTTCGATGCGAGCAAATATGTGTCTGCGGTTGATGTCCTTAATGGCTCTCTAGATCCCCGGAAAATATCAGGCAAACTTGTTTTGTTTGGCACGTCAGCGACGGGCTTGAAAGACCTGCGTTCGACGCCTGTTAATGCGATCGTTCCGGGAGTGGAAGTCCACGCGCAGATGCTTCACACAGTGCTTGCGGGTGACCATTTATTTCGCGGAGATCTAATGCGCGCAGTAGAGTGGTTGATCATACTGGTTGCTGGCATAATGTTGATCGCATTCATGCCGCTTGCCGGAGCTAGCACAACGTTTTTTATTCTTCTATCAATGACCGGAATGTCTATTGGCGCAGCAGCCTATTTGTTTGTGGAAAAATCAATTCTGATGGATGTCACGTTGTTTACCGGAACGTCACTGCTTCTCTATATCGTTCTTGTGTATTCCAATTTCCGATCGGCAGAACAACAACGCAGTCAAATTCGGAGCGCTTTTGCCCACTATTTGTCTCCCGCTATGGTGAGCCGTCTTATGGACTCTCCTGACCAATTACAGCTCGGTGGCGAGGTAAGGACAATGAGTTTCCTGTTCTGCGATATTAGGGGGTTTACCGGTATTTCTGAGCAATTTAACGATGATCCAAAAGGATTGACCAAGCTTATCAACGATTTTTTGACGCCAATGACCGACATTATTCTCAACCACGGCGGGACGATCGATAAGTATATGGGAGATTGCATCATGGCGTTTTGGAATGCGCCGTTAGATGACCCTGAGCATCAAAAAAATGCTGTAGAGGCCGCGAAGCTGATGCATATCGAGCTTAATAATGTGAACGAAAAGACACGATTGAAAGCGGAAGCTGCAGGACGCAAGTTTATCCCAATAAATGTTGGCATTGGCATAAATTCCGGGCAATGCGTCGTTGGAAATATGGGGTCTGAGCAGCGGTTCGATTATTCTGTTCTGGGGGACGCCGTTAATTTGGCTGCAAGGTTAGAGGGGCAGTGCAAAGCCTATGGTATGGAAACGATCATCGGGCCTGACACTGCGGCTGAGGTAGATCAATCCACAATAATGGAATTGGATTTAATTGCGGTTAAAGGAAAAAGTGAAGCCGTTAGGATTTACGGCTGTTTGGAGAAAGAGAATGCGGCTGCAGAAATTAGCCTTCCAGCGCTGAAAGAGACGAACCAGTTGATGTTGGACGCTTACCGATCAAGACAATGGACTGTCGCAAGGGATGCTGCACGAAAATGCCTTGTTATTGCGCCGCACTTAACGGAGCTCTATTCATTGTATTTGGAGCGAATAGAAAACTATGAAGTGAACGCACCAGGTGCAGAATGGAGCGGCATTTTTGCCGCAACCACGAAGTAAAAGAAAAATTAGTCATAAAAGTATTAGTAAATAGTTGGGAGAATATTGTTTGTCTGATAATTTTCTGATATTAACGCTTTAAAATAGAATTAATTGTGTAGCATACATGGAACATGTGATTGCTGCTGGTCGTCTTCGGGGGGAAGTGATGTTTCGTTGGTCAGTGTCTAGAAAAAATACTGTCGCGCGTATGAATGTTGCTTTAGCGACAGGCGCAGCGCTTTTGTGCATGGTAACAGCCGCACAGTCAGGAACCCTTGAAGAAGAGCTGAAGTTTCTGTTGGAAACCCACCCACAACTGGATGTCGGTGCTCAAGGTGTAAAGACAGCAGAAGATGGTGTTGACGCCGCGTTTTCTGGATTTTTGCCAAAAGTGTCTATTAATGGTGATGCTGGTTGGGAATATACGACCAATGACACGCTGACTGAAGCCTATGATACAGATAGATTTAGGGCTGGTATTGAAGCCCGCCAAAATCTATTTCAAGGTTTCCGGACGACAGCGGAGATCGCAACAGCTGAATCACAAAAAGAAATCGCTAAACTGGATTTGTCGTTTGTCGAACAACAACTTCTTTTCGAAGGCGTAATTGCGTTTCTCAATGTTGAAAGATTTGGATTCTTAACGCTGTTGGCTCAGGAAAATGAGAAAACACTTAAAACGCAACTTCGCCTTGAAGATGAACGCGTGCAACGCGGTGCAGGTATTGAAGTTGACGTCTTACAAGCGAAGTCGAGACTGCAGAGAGCAATAGAACGCCGCGTTGGAATTGAAGGTAGCCGGCGTGAAGCAGGTTCACGCTATTTGCAAGTGTTTGGCAAGCAAGCTGACGAGTCCGGTTTATTCGAAGCCGTTCCACCATTAGGCAAATTGCCTGCCAGTCTTAAAGATAGTTTGGCGCGTGCCTTAGATACAAACCTTCAAATAAGAAGTAGCAACATTCAAACACGCGTGGCGGAAGCGCAAAAAGAACAAGCTGCTTCTGGCTACTACCCGTCAGTTGATGCCGTCGCCAGATATGACTGGGAAAAAGATGTAGATGGATCTGAAGGAACTGAAGACAGTTTTTTCGGTGGCGTAGAGCTGAATTGGGAAATATTCTCAGGTTTCTTGACTGACGCTCAAGTCGGTCAGGCATCTGCTCGACACAATAGTTCATTGGCATCTCTGCGATATACCAGACAAAAAGTTGAAGAAGAAGTCAGGGTTGCTTGGCAGTCTTTGGAGACAGCGCAGGAAAGAGAGCGATTGCTCGAGAATGCGGTCAATATCGCAGCAGAGGTCTTTGTTGCCCGGCAAAAATTGAGAGACGGTGGAAAAGAAACAGCACTTAATGTATTGGACGCTGAAAATGAATTCTACGCCGCGCGAATTGCGCAAGTTGGGGCCTCATATGAGGCGCGTTCCGCAGTCTATAAATTGCTGCTTGCGATCGGTGAATTAAACCCAACAACACTGGGATTAATGTAGAAAAGCACTCACGGCATTACACATCAACATCTATGAGAATCGGTGCACATACATATTTGATTCGTATAATGTACGTCCTTAACCGCAGGAAATTTTTAATCTCTCCCGGAAAATATCAACTTAGTTGCTTAGCGTTTTGAAAAATTAACCATGTTTATTAAGGTTAATTTTTTGCTGAAGTTCGACGTAACAGTACCCCAAATGAGAGCTTTATCTTAAATGAGCGTAAAATATTTGGCCTTATTGTCGGGTTGCAATTAAGAATTATTAAACAAAATCAATAGGGTAAGAGTTTGTCTGGTTGTTTTTAGTCAGCTGTGAGTGCTTTTTCATTGATTTGAGTGATAAATGCAGCGTTTCAACCTAAATCATTTGTTTGTTAATTTTATACCGATAGTTCCCTTGCCTTTCGAAAAACCTTTTCAAAACGTTAATTTTTACATAAAATTTCTGAAAATTAGCGAAGGGTGAGATTTCGCTGAAAATAGTGCGTTTGGGTAATGTGTAAGCGTAGCAGTCTCTGTGTACCTGCTACGAATAAGTCTTTATCTGATATCGCTCGTCATTTGATCGGGCTGAGGGGGAAACGTGGCTATTAATTTTTCTGACACTTCATCAACTGAAACTAAACTCTTAAATGATGATGTGATCCTACAGGAAAGTGCGCAGGGCCTTTCCTTCGAAATTCCTCTAGGCAGCTTTATTTTCAATGCTGATTATGCTCGTGATGGGCAAGATCTTGTTTTGAGTGATGATTTGGGCCGTGAAGTTGTCATCGATGGGTATTTCACGATGGATCAGCTACCGGCTATTTCAAATGAATTTGGAGCAACGGTCGCAGGTAGTTTTGTCGCTAAATTGGCAGGACCCGGACAGGTGGCACAATCTGGTGCAGCAACTTCGTCATTGGGTGAGCCTGTTGGTGCCGTTGAAACCATAGAAGGCAATGCCACGGTTCGTCACACAGACGGTACAAGCGAGCCGCTTCTTATCGGCGACGAAATCTACAAAGACGACATCATTGAAACTGCTGATGACGGGACTTTAGGCATTTTGATGGAGGATGGATCTGTGATCGGTGTCGGTCCCGGATCTCGCATGACCATCGATAATTTTGTATATGACACGTCTTCAAGTGAAGGAAGCTTAGGTCTTTCTTTCTTGAAAGGTGCTGTCTCTTTCGTTTCCGGAAAAATTGCCAAAAACGACTATGACGATGTCGATATTAAAGTTCCGTTCGGATCAATCGGTATTCGCGGGACCGAGTTCGTCGTTGAAATTGGAGACGACGGTATTGCCACTGTATCGGTTATCCAAGGTGCCGTTGCAGCAACGGTCGGCGGCACAGAAGTTGTATTGAACCCCGGTGAGCTAATCTCACTCGCTGCTGCAGGTCTATCAACTGTCGAGACAATTTCTGTTGAGGCCATTCGTGCAAAACATTCAGGCGTACTCGACGCCCAGAAAAAAACACAAGTTATTAAAGAAGGTCGCGATGAAGAAGGCGGCGGTGAAGATCCTGCGGCTGGCCCCGCAAGTGGGGATCAACCTGTAAATGACGAACCAGTTGCGCCCGATAACAATGGCGATGATACGACTGCTCCAGATGATCAAAGTAATTCTGAAGATGACACAATTCCTGAATTAACAGTCGTCGAAGTTAGTCTGGATTCTGAGATCGTCGATGGTGTCGATGTATCTGCTGGATTAACGGATACAGACGTGGGGGCTGCGGCTGTCGTGATTACCGTGCCGCCTAGCGATAATACACCACCACCAGAGCCAAATTTTGATTTTAGTGGAACTGGAGATGACGAAGAACATACCGGCGGACCCACTGACGATGTAATTTCCGGCGCAGGAGGGAATGATACTCTAAGCGGTGCCAGTGGCGATGATACTGTTGATGGCGGCGCCGGCAATGATTTCATCGAAGGCGGAGAGGGGAGCGTTGACATTCTCCTTGGCGGTTCTGGTGACGATGAAATCTATGGCGATGATGCCGCAGATCTCGAACCCACAACTGGTGATGATGATACTCTGTTTGGCGAGGAGGGTGCTGATACTCTGTACGGCGGCGGCGGCGATGATTTGCTGGACGGCGGTGACGATAACGATGTATTGGACGGCGGCCATGGTAATGATGTGTTGGACGGTGGCGCCGGCGCAGATATCGCAGTTTATAGTGGAGATGTATCCGACTATGTAGTCTCCATCACTGACGGTGAATTGTATATTTTAGAGACGTCTACAGGTGATGTAGATCAGCTTGAAAATATTGAACAAGTCTCATTTAATGACGGAACCTTTTCATTTGTGGCTTTTGATGTAACTGGGTCAGCTGCCATAGACGAAGGTAGTTCAGGAAATTACACAGTCACGCTGACAGGGACGCCGTTACAGACGGGCCAAACTGCAACTGTTGATATTTCTCTTCTCGATAATGGTACAGATTTGGCAGATTATGCCGATTTCGCTGCAGCGGTGCAATCCGCAGCGGACAGCACAACGGGAGTGTCCTTTGATGGGACTACTCTTACGTTTACTGGTGGGCCAGGTAACGCAACAGAATTAGATTTCTCATTGGGTCTTGAGTTGGATTACTTGCTGGAGGGTAGTGAGGGTTTCCAAATTGTCCTTTCATCACCCGGTGGGACTGATCTGGTTGGAGATGGCGTCTTAGCTGTTCTGGACGGCGGCACCGCCGATACGGCAGTTACTGATGCCACCGCAGCTAACGTTTCATGGACCCTCGTGGAAAATAACGATCCTGTGTCTGAAGGGGCTAGCGCGTCTTACACAATCGAATTTACAGGTGTCACGCTTGATGCGGGCCATTCGGTTTCAATTGACCTTTCATTTATTGCTGGGACGGCGAACGCCGCGGATTTTGATGAAACGTTGTCTCAAGATTTGATCGATGCCGCCAGCGGCGTAACTGGTGTCACTGTATCTGATACTACTGTTACGTTTGACGATACGGCGTTGAATTCCTTTACATTTACTTTGCCAACAACCAGTGATGGCTTGGTTGAAGGCGACGAGACTTTTTCTCTTCAGATTTCTAATGCTGAAGTTGATGGCGCCCCTAACGGTTCTGGGACAGATACTGTAGAGACAACGATTTCAGATGGGGTTGTCTTTTCCATTAGCGGAACGACTTCAGTTGCAGAAGGCGCGACGGCCAGTTACACGCTTGCCTATGCCGGGGCACTCCCCGATGGAGAGTCTGTAACAATTGACTTAACGCTGGATGAAACCGATACAACGAGCGGTGATTATAGCGACTTTGTGGCGGCTTTAACGACTGCAGCGGGAAGCACTACCGGTGTTACTTTTGATGGTGGGAATACAGTTACCTTCACCGCAGGGATCGGAAATAGCTTAACGCTTGATTTTGATTTGGCCATGACGGCGGACAGTAATGCCGAAGGCCCAGAAGATTTTTCCATAACTTTATCGGCCCCCACATCCAGTCTTGGGCCCATCCCCGCAGTTGATGCAGCCGCCGCTGACGTGACGACTAACATCATAGACGGCGACGTTATCGAGTTCTCCATTACGGGAGATTCAAGCGTTGCTGAAAGCGGAACGTCCAACTATGTCATTAGTTATAGTGGAACCCTGCAGGCCGGTGAGACGGTGTCAGTTGTCGTCTCTCTTGATGATGATGTTATCGATGGGACAACTTCTGCTGACTACGAGAACTTTCTAACAGCGCTCAGTGATGCGGCGGCGGCAGGACCCTCTGGCGTCACAGCATCTGGCAATATACTGACATTCGATAGCACAGTATCTTTTCTCTCTCTCAATCTTGATATGGTGCCTGATACCGTTGTTGAAGGCGATGAAGGATTTTCGGTATCTCTATCAGGCCCCACTTCCGCGACAGATGTGGTTGTTACCGTCGATGGCGGTGCAAATTCTGTATCGACAACTCTTAATGATGAAAGTGCGGGGGCTGTTAGCTGGACACTGACTGAGAATGCAGATCCGGTTCAAGAAGGAGATGCGGCGTCTTATACGATTGATTTTAGCGGCGCTAGTTTGGATGCCGGACACACGGTATCCATTGACGTCTCGCTCCTGCCGGGCACAGCCGGTGCTTCTGATTTTACCGATAGCCTGTCTCAAGACCTTATTGATGCCGCGAGCGGCGTAATGGGTGTTTCTGTATCTGGGACAACAGTTACGTTTACGGATACGGCAAGTTCTACTTTTACATTCACTCTACCAACATCGGTCGACGGACTGTCTGAAGGATCAGAGAATTTCTCAATTCAGATATCCAGCCCGCAAGTTGATGGCGCCCCTGATGGGAGTATTAGTGGGCCCGACACTGTAGAAACACAATTGGTAGATTCCGCAGCAGACATTATCACGTTTTCTCTAACGGGCGATGCCGGCGTATCAGAAGGGGCCGGCGGTACCTATACAGTTAGTTATGCAGGCAATATACAGGCCGGGCAAACGGCATCGGTTATCCTTGGTTTGACGGATGGTGAAACAACATCGGGTGACTACTCAACATTAATCGCCGCCCTGACCACTGCCGTAGGAGCCGTATCTGGGGTTACTTTTGATGGAGCAGACACGCTGACTTTCGATGGTACTCTAACAACACTTAGCTTCGATATTGACGCCACAGTTGATAGCATCGCTGAAGGGGTGGAAAGTTTTTCTGTAACTCTTGATGACAGCTCATCTGCTACCGGTCTTTCTACGGCTATTGACGCGGGAGCCGACACGGTTGTCACAACAATTACTGATGGCGACGTTATCGAGTTCTCCATTACGGGAGATTCAAGCGTCGCTGAAGGCAGCTCCGCGAGCTACTTGATTGGTTATAGCGGAACTTTGCAAGCTGGTGAGACAGCTTCGGTCGATGTCTCTCTCGCAGAAGATGGGGCCAGTTCTGCCGATTATGAAGATTTTCTGACAGCGCTCAGTGATGCTCTAACCGCAGGTGTAACATTATCAGGTAACACACTGACATTTGATAGTTCAGCAACCAGTCTGAGCCTATCGCTTGATACCATCGCGGATTCATTGGTTGAAGGATCAGAGGATTTTAATATCTTCCTGTCAGATGATACTGCGCCAAATGTTACAACAAGTATCGATGGTGCCAATAGTAACGTTGGAACGACAATCACTGACGGAAATGTGGTCGAATTTTCCCTTACGGGTGATACGGGTGTTTTAGAAGGCCTCGCAGCGACTTATACAATATCGATGACAGGTGATTTACCTTTAGGTGTGACAACGTCAGTGAATGTAACACTTGCGGATGTTGACACCACTTCCTCGGACTATGGAAATTTGCTGACAGCATTGTCAGATGCTGCGGCTATTACGAGCGGCGTTTCCGTTTCAGGCGCAACAGTAACATTCGATGGGACGACTTCAGCGTTCTCCTTTGACCTTTCGGCAATTGGTGGGGATTTGGTTGAGGGCCCGGAACAGTTTAGCGTCTCGATTGACACACCGACTATATCCAACTTTGGGTCAGCTGTTTTAGCGGCAGCGCAGCAGGTGGATACAACAATTACAGATGCAGACAGTTTGACGGTCTCTTTTACCGAAGCAACTTTATCTCGGAATGAAGGGCTTAATGCTGGATATTCAATTGTTCTTGCAGGATTGGCAGTTGCACTCACGACTCTTCCTGCCGCCGCATCAGTATCATTTGATTTGGAACTGGATCTGGGATCAGCTGATGCAGCCGATATAACAGGCGTTCTGTCTGATGCGCTTGGGTTATTACCATCAGGTGTTAGCGTTTCAGGCACCGGAAATACTGTGACCATAACTGTCTCTGACACTGCGACCTTCTCGCTGGGTGAAATCTCACTTGACTTTGATTTGCCGCTTGTTGGCTCAGACGGAACCGAGGCTGATGAAGATTACACACTGACCATTAGCAATGTTATGGGGACCGGTGTTGATGCGGCCGTTGTCACGGCCATTAACACGACAACAATTGTTGATGATGGTGCTGTCTCAACTTCTCCAACAGAAAACGCAGATAATATTACGGGCACTTCAGGCGCCGATAATATTAATGCGCTGGGCGGTGATGATACTGTTGACGGTGGCAATGGCGGCGATACGATTTTGGGCGGCGCTGGGAATGACTATCTGTTCGGCAATGGTGGTTTTGATAATCTGCAAGGGGGTGCAGATAATGATACCCTAGAGGGCGGAGAAGGAAATGATACCCTTTCTGGCGGAACCGGGGACGATGTCCTTCGCGGGCAAGGTTGGACCAATACACTGAACGGCGGCGCAGGTAATGATTATCTTGAAGCTGCGGAAGGTAGTAAATTATACGGTGACGCCGATAACGACACGCTAATCGGCGGTTTCGGTACGGAAAGTTTGGACGGCGGTACAGGTAATGACAGCCTTGAAGGCCGCGAACTTAATGACACGCTGTTGGGCGGTGACGGCATTGATACGTTAGATGGCGGTACAGGCGATGACAGCCTTGATGGTCAAGCAGATGATGATACCGTTATAGGTGGCGACGGTGACGACACACTTCTTGGCGGTACAGGATCGAACCGGCTTGAAGGCGGAAATGATAATGATACCTATCTTCTGAATTTAGGAGATGGTGACCATACAGTTGTTGATACATCAGGTGTTGACCGGATTGTTATCGAAGATCTTGGTGATTTTTCAAGGTCAGGCGCTTCAGATTTGACGTTCACTCAAGATGATGGATCTAGCTTAACCGTAGAAGATTTATACGGCGCAAGCAGCGTTTCAGTCATTGAATTTTCCACGGTAACCGGGACTCATATCTTTGACCTGCATAAGACACTCAGTGGCGATGCCGATGATGATTTGATTATTGGATCAGATGGATTAGCTGATGTGATCGATGGTGGTGATGGGGACGACCTTCTCTTTGGGGATGGTGGTAATGATACCCTTAGCGGCGGGG
>CAJXWA010000013.1 GCA_913062525.1 uncultured Alphaproteobacteria bacterium
ACGCCCGCCATTTCGCATGACGACGTCAATCCGATCAGCGCCAGCATCAATAGAGTTTTCGACCAATTCCTTCACAGCGGATGCGGGTCTTTCAACAACTTCACCCGCAGCAATCTGGTTGACAATATTGTCCGGTAGTCTCCGGAGTTTCATTCTTCACCCTTAAGATACATTTTGGTTAATCGTTTGCCTTCCTCTACAGCAGGCTGATCAAAAGGATTAACCCCCAAAAGGTAACAGGTAAAGATGGTTTCCAACATAAAGTGCATTAACAATGCACCGATGGTTTTCTCATCCAACGTTTTAATATAAATGCAGCGTAGATATTTTCCTCGATCAGCGAGGGTTTTGGCTGTGGCATGAGCCTCAGCACGCACCACATCACTGATCCGGTGGTTTTTCAAATAATCCAATTCGGGAATATTATCAGCGATCGAGACATCCATAATTGGGCTGGCGTCATCTTCTTGATTAACGATAAGGGTGAAAAACTTATCATTAGGACCATCAAGCCACAACTGTAACTGACTGTGTTGATCAATGGGCCCCAACGCATTTAGCGGAGTACTCCCACGCCCTTCTTTACCAATACTTTCAGCCCAAAGCTGACGATACCAATGGGTAAATGGCTCCAATTGTTTCGCGTACGGCATCAAAACGTTCATTTTTACGCCACATAAATCACCAAGCGAATGATTAAGGGCAGCGGATACACGTGGCGCGGCTTCCGGATTTATAAGCGCATCATCCAATACTTCTTTTGCACCTTGCCGAACCGCTGCCACATCAATACCAGCGATTAATGCTGGCAACGCACCGACTAAAGAGAAGGCTGAATAACGGCCACCAATATAGGGATCATGATCAAGCCTTGGAATATCCCATTTATCAGCGATATAACCCAAAGGATTGTCCCCCGGCTCACAAATGATAAGGCATTGGTCGCTAACGGCCGCCTTGCCGCCTTCAGAATTAAGCGCTTCGATCACCAATAGGCTTTGCGCCAAAATTTCAGGTGTTGTCCCTGATTTGGATACCAGCAAAAACCGGGTGTCTTTTAATTTTGAGCCTGATAAATGCGGATGCATCACATGGTAGTCAAGCGTATCCCAAAAATGTAAATATGGTGCTTCATCTTTGTTCCGAATATTAACCAGGACTTGCGCGCCCAGCGAGGACCCACCGATACCCACGACAACAAATCGGCTAAAATTAGTATCAGTTACAAACGGATGTTCGCTCAACGCCGCTAAATCGTCCAATCGTTCTGGCAATTCCAAAATAGGCATTCGCCCATCTTCTTTCAAAACCGTCAGCGATTGGGCGATATTTTCTGTTTCCGATAAAGCCTTCAAAAAAGCGGTATGAACCCAGTTCTGTTCTTTACCTTCCGCTGAAGAAAAACAATTCTCGAAAGTTTGCTTATAAGGCATGCATTATCGTCCAGGTCCAAGATGCTCGTTTAGGCGTATGTTAGTTTAAATTAACTATATACGAACAATCTCGTATTTGGCTAACAATGTTCAATTAGCCATCAATTTTCTGGCGTCATCCCCTCAGGCTTACCGACAATTGTAATAATCAATTCATCTGGATCCATTAGGCGGTTTGCAACTTTTTTAACATCCGCAAGAGAGACCGCATTAATGTGTTTGGGACGTTCATCCAAATAACTAACCGGCAAATCAAACAGCTGCATACTCACCATAATATTAGCTATTCGCGAGTTAGAAGATAACCGAAGGGGAAATGAGCCGTTCAGATATTTCTTTGCGGCATCGAGTTCTTCTGCCGTTACGCCTTTTGTGCGAATTTTGACAAGCTCCGATTTTACCAATTTAATCGCTTCAGCAACAGATGCATTGCTGGTTCCAAAACCGCCTAGCTGTAAACCAACCCTTTGAAACGGCGATAAGTAGCTATAGACGGAATATACGAGCCCTCGTTTTTCGCGGATCTCTTTTGTGAGGCGCGATTCAAAACCGCCGCCGCCCAAAATGTAGTTTAGAACGTAGGCCGCATAATATTCAGGATCATCACGCTTCACTCCGTTACCACCATAGATGACAACACTTTGCGGGATATCTTGAGGGATAATCTCAAGTAAGGGCCCGTTCACACGATCCACATCAATGGGGAATTTCAAATCCGATTTTTTCGGAATTCCCATAAATGTTTGATCAAGAAGGCGACCCAATTCTTCTACGCGAATATCACCGATCACTGAAATGACCATATTGTCTTGGGCGATTTGTTTGTCTTTAAATTGTCGAAGGTCCGCTGTTGTGAGCGCCTTCATAGTTGCAAGCGAACCCATGGTTGGATTGGCGTAAGCGTGCCCCTTAAACGCAGCTTCAAACCACGCCCGCCCTGCCAAACTATTAGGATTAGCAAGTTTTCTATTCAAGCCAACCAAAATTTGATTTCTGATGCGCTCAACCGGATCCGTATCAAAACGGGGTGCACTGATCGCCAGCGAGAATAGGCGAAAGGCTTCTTCTTTATTCACGGACAAAGTCTTCAGGCTGCCACCGAAGGTATCTTTTGCAGCATCAAAGGACAATGAGATCGCCAAATCGGACATCTTCTTTTGAAAAGCCTTACTGTCCAGATCTGCGGCCCCTTCATCCATGGTCGATGCCATCAAATGAGCGAGCCCCGCTTTTTCTGCCGAAACAGTACTAGCTCCGCCTTTCCAGACAACTTCCATGCTAACGATGGGAATAGTTTTTTCTTCGACGAACCATGCCTTAATGCCACCGGGACTTACCACTTCTTGAATTTTGGCGGCAAAGGCGGCGGGAACAAAAGCAGAGGAGATAGTTAAGCTAACGATCCATATAAATGCGAAAACTCTCATCTTATTTCTCCTCCGGCAAAAGCTTGCCAACAACTGATTGTTTTTCAACAAAAATGAGAGAGGCGGCAATCGAAATATCTTCTGCGGTTACTTCCGAAATTTGCTTGGGCCAATTAACAACATTTTCAATTTTCTCGCCACTTGCCAATGCACCACCAAATATATTTGCGGCTCCCTTTAGACTATCACGGGCGTAAATAGCAGATGCTAACATCCGATTTTTTGCGGCCATTAATTCATCTTCAGTAATACCATTTTCAAGAACATCCTTGATCATGGTTTTTATGGCTATCTCTAAAATTTCTAAGTCGGTTCCGTTTGCAGGACTTCCATAAACAGTAAAGGAAGACTGATCATAAGCACCAGAATCGTAATAGGTTCCTGCTCCTACGGCGATTTTTTCATCAATCACCAATTTGGAATACAAACGGCTGGTTACCCCGCCGCTCAAGATCTCGTCGAGCACCTCAAGTGCTCTCACTGTTTTAAGCTCGCCCGTTCTGCCTGTCGGTGCCAAATAGGTTTGCCGCCAAGAAGGTTCTCTCACCCGTTTATCCATCATGACAACAATGCGCTTGGCAAGCTGAGGTGGCTCTTTCAAACGCTCCCGCTTTGGTAGCGTCATCGCTTTTTGCGGTCCATAATATTTCCGCGCGAGTTCAAAAACCTCTTCTGCGTTAACGTCGCCAGCCACGACCAAAATTGCATTATTTGGGGCGTAATAGGTTTTATACCAATCGATGGCATCTTGAGTTGTTAATTTTTCCAGCTCGTTTCGCCATCCAATAACGGGAATTCCATATGGATGTGCAAGATAAAGTGATGCATTTAATTGCTCTCGCAGCAGAGCATTTGGATTATTGTCTGTTCGCTGAGATCTCTCTTCAAGCACAACTTTTAATTCGGCGCCAACGGCTGCGTCATTAAGGATCAAGCCTTGCATTCGATCAGATTCAATTTCCATAAGAAGTGGAAGCTTGTCAGCGCTAGCATTTTGAAAGTATGCCGTATAATCTTGAGAGGTAAATGCGTTATCTTGCCCCCCATTTTTTGCGACTATTTTCGAGAATTCACCGTTTCCGACCTTTTCTGTTCCCTTAAACATTAGATGTTCTAGGAAATGCGCGATGCCCGACTTACCTGACGGCTCGTCAGCAGCACCAATTCGGTACCACACCATATGCGTTACGACCGGCGCTCTATGATCTTCAATAACCACCACTTCCAGTCCATTTTCCAGGATTGTGGTCTTTGGATCAAATAATGTTGGGTATTTTTTATCCTGCGAGCTGGCACTTGCGCTTCCAACATTCAGAAAAGCAACAAGCAATAAACTTGTTGCAACAGTTAGTTGTCTCATGAGGTTCCCTTCATCCAATGTCCCTCTTAATAAAGGGAACATTGGCGGGGAATGCAAGGCGCGAAGGCACGAAAATTTTCACTTTCGCGCGATATGGGAGATTTAAATGATTTGATGGCGGAATGTCTCCGCCAAACGCCTCAGATTAGTTGAATAAGCCTTCAAGCAAAGCTTTTTTCCGGCGTTCAATTGTAGGCGTTGCCCCACCATCACTTGCTGAATTGCCCAGGGCTGCATTCTCTTGAATACGTTTTTGCTCTTTTGCAGCATCAACAACGGTTCCAGGTTTCGACTTTTCTTGCCAGAACATTACCCGTTCAATAAGAGATTGGTCGTCTTCCGCAAGCACGCCGGTTTCTTCGTTTATGAGTTGGCGAATGGAGCTATCAACATCAACAGCGTCTGCTTGGCGCAAGAGCGCGAGCTCGCCCGCTGATGTCCCGGCAGCCTTGGCTTCTTCCTGACTAATAACGCCGCTTGAAGATTTACGTCCAAACAAGGCAGAGCGCGCAGATGTCCGCGCCATTTCATCATGAGGGCCTTTTTGGCCTGGGCTTGGTGGCCGCAACGAGAAATCAGGAGGAATAATAAGCGGTGCTTTTGTTAAAACAGCGAATTCATCCGGAGCCTTCTTTCCTTGTATTCCAAGTGCTTGACGCGTGTTTTCACACCCGCTCAGTCCAACTGCCAATACCGACAGAATAACCACACCTGCAAACTTACCTGACATAGCCATAATCACACCCCTTGAATCAGGTTTTATTGTTATCCGATTTTTCATCAAAAAACAAGCTATCCACCAACAGAATAGCAACTCCGCACACAATAGTGATGTCTGCTATGTTAAATGCAGGCCATCTCATTATGAATAAATCAAAATCAAAGAAATCCGCAACGCGCCCATAATGGATGCGATCAATAATATTACCGACTGCACCGCCCAAAACTAAACCTAGTCCCACACTTAGAAATTTTCGCGTTGCCTGATACATCATGAACAAGAGAACACCACTAATCACAGTAGAAAGCGTGATTAAAACCCACCGGGTTGTCTCTCCGCCGGCAAACATTCCAAAGCTGACGCCGCTGTTCCAAACCATGACTAATCGGAAGAACGAGGTCACCTCTATCCCAAAAGGATAGGCAACCATATAGTCCACCATATAGATCTTAAAAGCCTGATCGATCACAACACTAACCAACGCGACGATCAGGCCTAATTTTAGAGCAGAACTCACGAGGCTTCCGCTTCGAAATCCATTCCCTCAACCACACCAGCGCAACGCCCACACAATGTTGGGTGAGTGTCATTGTCACCAACCTCGTCTAGGATTTTCCAGCAACGATCGCATTTGTCACCTTCAGCCAGAGCAAAGACCACGGCGACACCTGGAATATCATCAATGGTAAAGGCGTCACTTGGGGCTGTGTCCGTCGTTGTAACAAGACCAGATGTGATGCAGATATCATCAAGAGGAAGACCTTCAAGAATGCCCATGTACTCGTCGCTAACGTATACGGTTGGAGCTGCTTGCAAGCTGGAGCCGATGGTTTTTTCCCGGCGCTCAATCTCCAAGGCACCTGTTACCACACGGCGGAACGCCCGAATTTTAGTCCATTTAGCGTCAAGTTCGTCATTTCTCCAAGACTCAGGGATATCTGGGAATTGGTTCAGATGAACAGACCCTTCATCTTCAGGATAACGAGACAGCCATGTCTCCTCTGCGGTGAAGACCAATATTGGCGCAAGCCATGATGTCATGCAATGGAATAGCTGATCCAAAACTGTACGGGCAGCGCGGCGGCGAAGATCGCTTTTGCCATCACAATACATAACGTCTTTTCGAACATCAAAATAGAACGCAGATAATTCCAACGTGCAGAAATTATGGATCGTCGTAAACATGCGGCCGAATTCATAATCTGCACAATTTTTGCGAACTTGAACATCCAATTCAGAGATGCGGTGCATAACCCACTGCTCTAACTCAGGCATCTGCTCGACTTCTACTTTTTCAGCATCATCCCAGTCAGCCAAATTGCCTAGAATAAAGCGCAATGTGTTACGCAGGCGGCGATAGCTGTCCACTTGGCCCCGAATAATTTCGTCGCCGATACGCATATCATCTGTGTAGTCAGATGCAACCACCCACAAACGCAAGATATCAGCGCCGCTCTGCTTGATGATTTTTTCAGGGGCTACGATGTTACCAAGAGACTTGGACATCTTGCGACCTTTACCATCGAGAACAAACCCGTGAGTGAGAACACCATCGTACGGCGCCCGACCTCGTGTTCCGCAAGATTCAAGAAGAGATGAATGGAACCAGCCACGATGTTGATCTGTCCCCTCCAGATATAAATCCGCAGGCCACTTCATTTCTGGGCGATTTTCCAGCGTAAACGCGTGGGTGCTTCCAGAATCAAACCATACATCAAGGATATCCATGATCATTTCGTAATCAGCAGGATCGTATTTATCGCCGAGGAAGCGATCTGCGCTTGATGCGAACCAAGCATCTGATCCTTCTTCTTCGGTAATTTTGACAATCCGGTCATTGACCTCTGGGTCACGAAGAATTTCAGTCGTTTCTTTGTTCACGAAAATTGCTATAGGAACGCCCCATGCGCGTTGACGAGACAACACCCAGTCAGGGCGATTTTCAACCATGCTGTATAGGCGACGATGGCCAGATTTTGGATACCATTTTGTATCATCAATAGCTTTCAGGGCTTTTTCCCGCAAACCATTGGTTTCCATAGAAATGAACCACTGACTTGTATTGCGATATATCAAAGGTGCTTTTGAGCGCCACGAATGTGGATAGGAATGTTTGATTTTTCCGCGTTTCAGCAACGCGCCTGCAGCTTGTAATTCATCAGCTACATGTTCATTGCATTTGTATACATGTTCGCCAGCAAAAAGCGGAACATGCTTATAGAAAGTTCCATCTTCATCAACAGTTTGCGGGATTTCCAGATCATAGACCAAGCCGACTTCATAATCTTCCTGACCATGGCCAGGAGCCGTATGAACAAAACCAGTACCGGCATCAACCGTCACATGCTCACCATCAAGAAGGGGCACATCGAAGTCATAGCCCTGACCTGCGAATGGATGCTTACAGACAACGCCCTTCAATTCAGTTCCAAGACCTTCCCAGACGACTTTAAGCTCTGCGATACCGCAAACCTGTTTCAAGTCTTCGGTCAAATCAGCCGCTACGAAAAGTTTTTCGCCAACGACAGCAAGTGAGCCCTCGTCCACAGAAACAACTTCAACGCCGACGTAATTAATTTCATTTCCGTAAGCAACAGCTCTATTGCCCGGCATAGTCCAAGGGGTGGTTGTCCAAATGGCAACACTGCCGCCGAGGAAATGCTCCGCGCCGCTTACAACAGGGAAGCGCACGTAAATGGTCGTTGACGTGTGATCATGATATTCGACTTCAGCTTCAGCCAATGCCGTTTTCTCAACTGGTGACCACATCACAGGTTTCGACCCCCGGTACAAACCACCGTTCATGGAGAATTTTAGCAATTCTCGAACGATTTGCGCCTCAGCATCGAAACTCATTGTCAGATATGGGTTTTCCCAATCGCCCAGAACACCTAGCCGTTTAAACTCATCTTTTTGGATATCCACCCAATGCTGAGCAAAATCGCGGCATTCTTGGCGAAATTCCACGACAGGAACTTCGTCTTTATTTTTACCCGCTTTACGGTATTTTTCTTCAATTTTCCACTCAATGGGCAACCCATGACAATCCCAGCCGGGGACGTAATGCGCATTTTTACCGAGCATTTGCTGGCTACGGTTAATCACATCTTTTAGCACCTTATTCAGCGCATGCCCCATGTGCAAATGCCCGTTGGCATAAGGAGGTCCATCATGAAGCACATATTGTTCACGATCTTTAGACTGCTCACGTAGTTTTTCGAAGAGGCCCATTTCGTTCCACCGATCGAGAAGACCAGGTTCTTTAACAGGAAGACCTCCCTTCATTGGGAATTTCGTTTTAGGCAAAAATAATGTAGATTTATAGTCAGTGCTCATTGCAGCGAACTGATCCTAACAGTAGTCATAAATGTGTAAAAACGGGCATTTCATACGCCCTAATCTTGCGCTGTGCGTCTCATTTACGCACCGGCTATTCTTTCCCGGCCTTACTAAATTAAGGCCGGGCCGATAATTCGGCATATAGCGCCGCCAATGAGGCGCGCCGGAATGTACAAATTACGTGTATGGTTCATGCGCATGTTGTATCAAGCTAGCTATTTTGTGTCGAGCATTCAGTTAAGAGAAATGCCGTTTTTCCAGCATTTCTCACTCTTAGCGTTTCAGAATTTTCTTATCTGCGTATTTATCTTGCCGCATTTCAGGCTTCGCAAGTATCGCTGTTCCTAAAATCGCATCTTCAGATATTTGGGCTTCAAGTTCCTCAATTCCAGAGAATTTCAGCTCAGGGCGAATAAAATCGACGAATGCAACTCGAATATGCTGCCCGTATAGATCCCCATCAAAATCAAACAAATGCACTTCGAGTATCAGATCTTTTTTGTCAAATGTCGGACGTTTTCCGTAATTTGCGACACCCGGCACCCAAGAGGTTGTCCCGTCATCAGCCGTCAAACCAACCCGAACCGCATACACACCGAGTTTTGGCTGATGATAATGGGTTATGGGAATATTTGCTGTTGGGAACCCAATAGTGCGACCTCTTTGATCACCTTTGATGACCTCGCCTTCCACTTCCCACCAATGTCCAAGCATACTGGCTGCCGTTAAAGGGTCACCATTTGTAAGACTTTCGCGAATTGCCGTAGACGAAAAAATTAAAGTTTGCTCACCTACGGGTTCAATCACGCTGACGCCAAAACCATATTTCTTTCCGAGCTCTGTTAGGATGACGGTCGTTCCTTGACGCTTGTGCCCGAAAATAAAATCATAGCCCACAACAACGTGGCTCACATTGAATCCGCCAACAAGTACGTCTTGGACAAATTTTTCTGCTGATTTTTGGGAAAGCTCTGCATCAAATTTCAGAGCTGCCATGATATCAACACCAAGCCAATTTAAATGCGCGGCTCGTGTTTCAAGGGTGGTCAGCCGGAATGCGGGGGCATCTGGAGCAAAAAATTCCCGAGAATGAGGCTCAAACGTCAACACGCCAGCTGTTTTTCCTAATTCTCCAGCCTTTTCCTGCATTGCAGAAATGACCGCCTGATGACCACGATGAACACCGTCAAAGTTTCCTATGGCAAGTACGCAGCCATGAAACTCTTCTGGCACATCAGTATATGTTCTTTGGATCAGCATAAATACAGCACCGCCTAATTTTACTTGGTTTTTTTAGCAACCATTAATGTTGCTTCCCCGTCCAGCACCAAAGTATCACCAACATGGCAAGTACATTCGAATAGAGCACGTCGCCCATTAATTTCTTTCAAGACGACTTTAGCAACAACTGTATCGCCGATACAAACAGGAGCCTTAAAGTTCAGACTTTGATTCATATAAATCGCACCGGGCCCTGGAAGTTTGGTTCCAAATACTGTGGAAATCAAGCCAGCAGAAAGCATTCCGTGGGCAATCCTCTCCTTAAACATGGTCTTTTCAGCGAATTCCTGATTAATGTGAACAGGATTTGTATCTCCAGTGACGCCAGAAAACATTACAATATCTGCTTCTGTGACGGTTTTCGCGAATAAATCGCTCATACCAACTTCTAAATCTTCAATAAAATAGCCGTGCAATTCATCAAAATTCGACATAATTCATCTCTCAAGGTTTCTTTTTGCATCGCAATATAAAGGGCATTGCCTGCAATCTGCAAGGATTGATAATAAAAGGTAGAACAGGTCGTTTTCACGAAAAATAGCAAAAAAAATTCAATAAAAACAATTTTCCTAAATTTCTCTGCCCAGATGTCCGATCTATTAACCATTTTTTTAGGTTCAGTTCGTAGTGTTTCTCCATGAGAGCACATCCATCGGGTGGCAGTCTCAAAATGAATTGTAGAAGAAACTGACTAATTTATAAGAGGGTATACCTATGGCCGTCGACATGAACATGCCGATCCTAATCATCGATGATTACAAAACAATGCTGCGTATCATTCGAAATCTACTCAAGCAGTTGGGTTTTGACAACGTAGACGAGGCGACTGACGGTTCTGCTGCACTTTCCAAAATGCGCACAGCATCATACGGTCTTGTAATTTCCGACTGGAATATGGAGCCAATGACAGGCTACCAGCTTCTTCAAGAAGTTCGCGCGGATGAAACATTGAAAGCAACGCCTTTCATTATGATTACGGCTGAGTCTAAAACCGACAACGTCATCGCAGCGAAAAAAGCCGGTGTTAACAACTACATTGTTAAACCATTCAATGCAGCCACACTGAAAACCAAAATGGCGGCAGTATTGGGCGATTTCTAATGGAAAGCGAAGACAGTGTTGACTCATTACGTGTAGAGATTAAAAATCTGCACGCTGATTGTTTTGACCTCGTCCGGTTTATTGTATCTGCCCGATCTGAGATTTCACAAATCCACCCAAATGATCTAAAGGAAGACAAACTTCCAAGGGCAGGTAAGGAACTGGACGCCATTGTCCAATCTACCGAAAATGCGACGAACCAAATTATGGAAGCCGCAGAAAAAATAATGGACGCAAAAGTTACTGATGCAAATGTCGTAAGTGACGCCTGCATGGAGATTTTTGAAGCCTGTTCTTTTCAAGATATTACGGGACAACGAATTAGCAAGGTTGTCTCAACGCTTGAATACATCGAAACCTATTTGGACAAATTAACGTCTGCATGGGACCACGACGGTGAAGGCCTTAAAACGGCAAAACCCGAAAGTGTTGATGAAGAAGCAGCCTTGTTGAACGGACCTGCGCTGGAGGGCGAAGGTATCGATCAGAACTATGTTGATAACATGTTTGCATCAACACCTGAAATGAAGCAACAAGACGAGGCGGTCCCTGATGATCCGCCGAAAAAAGACAGCAAAACACCAGACAAAGACGGTAGTATTGATCAAGACGATATCGACGCTTTGTTTAATTAAAAATAAAATAGGCCGCTGTTAATTCAGAGGTCTATTTTTTTACCAACGCAATCGCCCCGCAGCAAAAGTCGGACTAAATCCGTGCAACTTGGAGAGTTCTTCAACTTGGGCAGCACTTGGCGCCTGCCCATTTGACAGTCCCCACTCATCTGCGTGAATACCGGTCGCAACCAAAATATTGTCGATACCCGCGTTATTTGCACCCTTAATATCTGTTCGCATACTATCACCAACGGCGAGAATACGGGCCGTGTCTGCCAAACCTAACACTTCTTTTGCCATGACGTAAGTCCGAGGATAGGGCTTTCCAAAAAGCTGAACGTCTCCGCCAAGTTCTGAATACAATTGGGCAAGCGATCCGGCACAAAAAATCATTCTTTCGCCGCGCATGACTGTTAAATCTGGGTTTGCACATAACATTGGCAACTTTAACTGAACCGCTTGTGTCAGCAACGCTCGGTAATCTTCGGGTGTTTCTGTTTCGTCGCTCACAAGGCCAGTGCAAATTATAAAATTTGCAGTTTCTATTTCGGAAGTTCGCGAATAATCCAGTCCAAAGTCCAGGCCTTTATCTCGAACGGCGCCAAGTTGGTAGAATTTTTTGGCGTCACCTTCCAAAAACGGGAATCGTTTTTCTTCAAGTACAATTCTGGTCATATCGCCTGACGTCAATATCATGTCATAGCAATCACGCGCCACGCCAATACCTTCCAAGAATTCAACAACAAAATTGTTGGGTCTTGGCGCATTAGATAACAACATAACCGGCCGGCCACCGCACCTAAGCTCTGCCATACATTCCAGTACGCCCTCAAAAGGTTTTTCACCATTGTGAACAACTCCCCATAAATCGAGGATAAAAGCATCATACCGATCAGCGATAGGCGCTAATCCAGGAATAATTTCTATGGCCATACAGTTTCCAAACATTAGGAGAGGAGGCATCTTGAAGTGATCACACTGAAATAAACAGCGCAAGCATTTGCGTCAAACAAAGTTTTTTATTTTGCTGGCAGTTTATGTTGAAGATTGAGGAGGTCGCGGAACCCCGAACAAATAACCTTGCCCAAAACTAACATCCGCATCTAGCAATCCGATTACAGTGTCTTCATCTTCGACCTGACTTGCGATTAGCTCCACCTCAGCCCGCGCCAAGGCCTCATGTAAATCATCTGGATGTATGTTCATTGGCAAACCGTAACCACCGGGAAGTAGATCAGAGGCTGATACTTTCAAAAACCGAAAATTATCGTCAGACAACTGCTGAAAATCCATATCAAGGCGGACAACCTGATCCATGGAAAATGAGAAGCCCATGTTTGCAAGCATGGCCAGCCCTTCTTTTACTTGATCTGTGGCCGCATCAATGTCTTCTTGTGCAAATTCCAAGATCAAATTTTCAGTAAGGTCACCATTTCGATCTAAAAATTCAACGAACTGCTGAAAGAAGCTGGTATCGCGCATTGTGCGTGCGGAAACGTTGACAAAAAAACCGACGTCACTGCTTTTTTGTCGCACTCTGCGAATAAGTTGGACGCATCTAATCAAAAGCAAGTTATCGATTGTGCCAACCAGTCCTGCATCTTCTGCGATCGACAGATATTGCCGTGGTGTAATAATTTCTCCGTCTTTTCCTCTGATGCGAGAAAAGGCTTCGTAAAACTTGGCCCGCCGCTGCGGGAGTCTGACGATGGGCTGTAAATAAAGATCCACCCGATTTTCCTGCAAACCTGACCGAACAATTTCCAAAATCGCATTACGACGTGCTTCATCATCTTCTTCAATTGTCTGGGGGGGCGTAGCAACCAAAGGTGGACGTGTATAGGTGTTCGTCGATTTCCCAGAGCCGTTTATGGCTTCATCGATGCTTTCCGGCTCTTTCTTCATTTCAAAGCTAAGTTGATTAAGGAGTTTCCGCAGCAACTTCATTTCAGATGCGAAACCGTCCATGTTGCCACCATCTCCAGCCAAGCCGCCTAAGATTTGCTCAAACCTCTCCAAGCCGCCTTCGGCTGCAGATAAATCACGCCGAATAATTTTGATTTCTCGCTGAAGCTCTACTTTTTCCAGTCGCCGCATAACAAACTCATGGGCAAGGGCGCAGATCAGAAAAAAACTCCCACCAATCCAGTATCCAGCTATTGGATCAAGCTCAGGTATGAATGCCGGCAATTGACGTCCGACAACAACTGAAGTCATCGCGTAAGCAGCAACAATCACCAAATGATAAAGCACGTTGGAAATCCTCTTATTAACTCAAACTGTTCAAATAGTAACATAGTCTCAGGCAATCGCATACACAGTTACACCCTCTTCAACTGACCTTCTTTACTTTGCCAATTCAACAAAGATGTCCAATAAAATGTTAGCACACCAATGTTTTATATTTTAAGCTACAGCCACAAATTAAAATTGGGAGTTGTACGATTATGGGTAAGTTGGACGGTAAAGTCGCAATCATTACAGGCGGTACAAGCGGCATTGGGCTTCGGTCCGTGGGAATCTTTGCTGAAGAAGGCGCAACTGTCGTTTTTGCGGGTCGCCGAGAAAAAGAAGGAACCGAGATTGCCGACCGGCTTGGAGCTAAAGCTCACTTCATCAAAGCGGATGTTGCCGTCGAAGAAGATGTCCAATCCTTGATTTCTGAAACTGCAAAAAAGTTTGGAAAAATTGATATCTTATTCAATAACGCAGGATGCCCCGCACCTGTTGGCCAAATTGAAACTGTGGATTATGAACAGTCTATGCAAGCCATGTCGGTTCTTTTTGGTGGTGTGTTGCTCGGCATTAAACATGTAGCGCCGATTATGAAAAAACAGGGTTTTGGTAGCATTATTAACAATGCCAGCATCGCCGCCCATTTGGCCGGATTTTCATCATCAATGGTCTATAGCGCGGCAAAGGCGGCGGTTCTGCAATTAACCCGCAGTGCCGCCATGGAACTTGGAGAATATAATGTCCGGGTAAACTCCATTTCACCTGGGGCCATGGCAACTGGTATTTTTGGGAAAGCCCTCGGCCTAAAAGGCCAAGCCGCTGAAGATAGCGCTAATATTACAGCTGAACTTTTAAGTGGCGCTCAACCCATTCCTCGGGCGGGGCTTCCAGAAGATATTGCGCGGGCCGCAGTTTTCTTCGCCTCTGACGATGCTAGTTTTATTAACGCTGCAGATCTAATTGTTGACGGCGGTATGATCGGTGGCCGTCACTGGACACCTCATCAAGAGAGCCTTCGTAAAATGGGAGAAGCTTTCCATTCCAAGACCTTGTAATAGAAATAAGGGCACCTACACCGGGTGCCCTTTTTGCTTAAGCTGGATTAAGGGCGCGGACCATTACCAGCTCGTCATTTTTGTTGCCTGCACATTTATTCGCACCCTGTGTTCGTTCAATCTCTACAAATCCCTCTTCGCTATAGAATCTCTCCGCCGCGGTATTTTCGGCACTCACGCAGAGTTTCAGTTGTGAGATATTCGTTTCACTCGCAAATTTTATAACTTCTTTCAACATCAGGCTCGCGGCCCCTGTTTGGCGTTTGAGCTTCTGGATATATACCATGACCAAACTTCCTTGGCTCGCTTTCCCAACAGAGTGATCGGATATCAACCCCATGATGCCAAATGCGACACTTTTATCAAAAACACCAAAAACTGTAATGTCTTGAAGGCGTTTCAACCAATCCTCTAGAGACAGTTCAATTTCATCCTCTATCCGACTTGCGAAGCTGTCGGGTTCATACCTCAGCGCTTCCAGTCTCAGATGTTTAAATAACTCTACATCTTCCGCCCCAAGTCGGCGGACAACGCAGGGGTTTTCATTTAAAACCATTTAATCACCTTAACTTTTGGCAAAAAAAAGCTGACGAGTTTAGTCGTCAGCTTTTTGTCAGTAGTCATTCGACTGATCTGATCATTCGACGCCGTCGAGACGGCCCATGGCAAGGAACTTGCGACGGCGTTCTTCTCTAAGTTCGCCCGGTTCCTTTTTCATCAACGCATCAAGTTCTTCTTCAACAGCATCACCGAGAGTTTTAATCGCAGTACTCACATCACGTTGCGCACCTCCGAGAGGCTCCGTTACGATGCGATCGATAATTCCAAGTCCCATCAAATCGTCGGCGGTAAGTTTCATCGCTGTAGCTGCATCTTTGGCTTTATCGCGTGTCTTCCACAAGATTGCAGCGCAGCCCTCTGGTGAGATAACTGAATATACGGCATTTTCGAACATGATAACTTTGTTTGCCGTCGCCAGTGCAACCGCACCGCCAGAACCACCTTCACCGACGATTGATGCAATAATTGGAACACGTAAATCCATACTAACTTGGATGGACCGGGCGATGGCTTCGGCTTGTCCGCGTTCTTCCGCGCCAATGCCGGGGTACGCGCCTGATGTATCAACAAACGTTAAAACAGGAATACCAAATTGGTCCGCCATTTTCATGAGGCGTTGTGCTTTGCGATATCCTTCAGGACGTGCCATGCCAAAATTATGTTTTAAGCGTGTTTCTAGATCATGGCCCTTTTCAGTACCAATAACCATCACAGTTTTACCGCGAAAACGACCCAGGCCGCCATTGATAGCCAAATCTTCAGCAAAGCCCCGATCACCAGCAAGCGGTGTGAAGTCTTCAATTAGCTCGGCAATAATGCGATTGAGTTTTGGACGGTCTACATGCCGCGCCACCTGAGTTTTTTGCCAAGGTGTGAGCTTTTTGTATGTTGTGCTGAGAAGCTGACCGGCTTTCTGGCGCAGCTTTGCCACATCTTCATTGATTTTTAGATCGCCGCCGCCATCCAAACTTTCAAGATCCCGGATTTTACCTTCCAGGTCTGCAATTGGTTTCTCAAAATCTAGAAAATTATCCATGTTTCAACTCTTATTCGCGAGAGACTAAGTGAGCAGTAATAAATAGGCGAAACGGTTCCGTCAACAAACCGTTCCGCCTATTCTTAAACTAAGTCCCATTTACGGCAAAAAGTAGGCGCTTATTTCGCTGCCCGTGCCTCAATGATTTCGGCTTGCTGAACCAAAGCTTCTGCTTGCTTAATGGACGCAATGTCGATCAAGCCGCCATCAAGCGCCACAGCGCCAGAACCTTCGGCCTGTGCTTTTTCCATGGCTTCAAGTATCCGGCGAGCTTTGATGATTTCTTTTTCCGCTGGGGTGAAAATTTCATTTGCCAACGGAATTTGGCTTGGGTGAATAGCCCATTTACCTTCACAGCCGAGGATAGCCGCGCGGTTACCATGCGCAATATACCCATCAGGATCAGAGAAATCACCGAAAGGGCCGTCAATTGCCCGAAGACCATTTGCTCGGGCGGCAACAACCATACGTGCGATGGCATAATGCCACATATCGCCCCAATGGTAATCGCGGCTGCCATCTTCAGCGGGATCAGTAAGCACTCCATAAAGCGGGTTTGGACCGCCGATTGATGTAGTCCGCGCTTTCGTAGAAGCTGCATAATCAGCCACACCAAAATGCAGGCTTTCATTGCGCTTACTCGCAGCGGCGATTTCATGAATATTCTGCATACCCAATGCTGTTTCAATGATCAGCTCAAACCCGATTTTCTTTTTACGGCCAACAGCGTTTTCAACCTGTGTTGTCAACATATCCAGCGCGTAAATATCAGATGCGGTTCCAACTTTAGGGATCATAATCAAATCAAGACGTTCGCCGCCCTTTTCCACGAGATCAATCACATCACGATACATATAATGTGTATCCAGACCATTGATCCGAACAGAGATCACTTTATCACCCCAGTCGATATCATTCAGGGCTTCGATAATGTTTTTACGGGCTTGTTCCTTGTCGCTTGGTGCCACAGCATCTTCAAGATCTAGAAAAATGGCATCCGCGTCAGATTTCGCGGCTTTTTCAAAAAACTTGGGGCTAGAGCCCGGCACTGCCAATTCACAGCGATTTAGGCGCGATGGGCATAGTTCAGGGATTGTAAAACTCATAATCTGCTCTCACTCTTAAATTTAGGGGTTTTCTTATTATTGTTATTTTTGACGTTATTCCGCAACAAAATTGCTGCAACTGCGTTAAAGAGTCAAGTAATCGACAATTTTATTTTGCAGTTGCGAGAGGATGATGAGTCTTCACAAGACTAACAAGCCGTTCAGAAAGAATATGTGTGTAGATTTGTGTGGTGGAAATATCCGCATGTCCGAGCATCTTCTGCAAGGACCTCAAATCAGCCCCATTGGCGAGAAGATGACTTGCAAATGCATGGCGCAAAACATGGGGAGATACCCGTTTGGGTTCAATTTTTGCATCAACTGCCAGCGCCTTTAGCATCTGACCAAACCTTTGACGGGTTAGATAGCCCTCCCTACTTCGGGAGGGAAATAGCCAAGGCGAATGCGCATCTTCTTTTAAAAAGCTCGCCCGAACTTCAACATATTTGGCAATGGCATCTTTCGCTGGTGCGTTAAGCGGAACCAAACGTTCTTTATCGCCTTTTCCGCGAATGAGTAAAAAATTCTCGTCCTTTGCCATAGGCGGATATTTTAACGTTACCAGCTCGCTTACCCGCATGCCTGTTGCATATAAGATTTGCAAGAGTGCAGACATTCGAAGCTTATCTACACTCTCTCCCGCGCAATGACTTAAAAGATTATCCACCTCGTCCACAGACAAGTATTTTGGTAATCGTCGTGCGCTTTTTGGGGCATCCACATTCATGGCAGGGTCGTCGTCTCTAAAACCTTCTAAGAGAAGAAAAGAGAAAAACTGCTTAATTGCACTTAATCGTCTTGCCTGCGTCGCGCTGGCGAGACCTTGGGCTGCTAAAGACTGAACATATGCGCCGATGTCATCGGAAGAAACAGTGGAAAATTCTTTTTGGTGGTTTTTAATATGGTCTGAAAAATCTTCTAGATCGCGGCTATATGCGTCGATGGTGTTGGCAGCAGCATTCCGCTCCAACACCAGCATCTCCATAAATATTTCCACCCAAGCCTGGGACACAATTACAATCCTCGAAGAACTGCGGCTTCCACAGCCAATTGCCTTGCTTCTTTAACCAGTCCAACCTTCTTAAGGGCCGACGTGACAGCCCTCAGCGTTGTCAGTGACACCTTGTCCGGCCCCTCTGATCCGAGCGCTAATAATGACAAAGCTACAGTTTTACCCACATGTCCTTGAACCGCTGCAACCACAAGCGTATTTTCCAACGCGTGATTACTGTCCGATGCCGCCAGTTTCTGATCCATATACAGCAGGCTTTCCCAATTTTCCTCTGTAACGGAATAGCCAAATACCTCCATCATCGATAGCAAGAACATTGCGTTATCAGCTTGTCCCTCATCACCTGAAGTTTCTGTCATCCAGTTTGTAAAACTACTCGCATTCCAGCGCGCAATTCCTTTCATACCGGATAATAGAACATAGGCATCGAGTTTGGTGATATCTTTACGGGCTGCCAACCGCTGCTCAGGTGTACCTCGAAAGGCCGCACGACGGATAGCCCGTTCCCATTCTTGGGCTTTGGCTTGTTTTCCATAAGACAGAAGTAACTGAACCGCAGAAAAATTAAATTCAGGTCCATAATTCCCAACGGGAAGCGTGACCAAAGTGGGTAAAGTCAATGCAGAGACCGAAGTCCAATCACCGGATTCGGCTGCAGATTGCCATAAAGCTTGTAAATAAGTTGCACTTTCCTGATCATCTATTGCTGTCTTCAGCGCCGCCAGCAGAACTTGGTACGTACTGTTGCTAACATCATCTGAGCCGGCCATCTGCGCCGTGTCATTCTTAAAATCTGCTACGAATGCCGCCGCGTCAATTCCTTGAACACTGGCAAGATTTAAAGCAACTTGCAAAGAAGCTGCGTTGGCACGTCCTTTTTCGAGCATCAGTGTTTTTTGAACGTCCACCCCTGACGCACCGATGATGTTCATCTCAATATCATTTTGCAGCCGTTTCATCATTGCAAAGTGCAGAGCCGTTGCAGGCCCTTTTTCAGCTGATAAGTCTACTTTATCGCCCATAAGGGCTGCGAATAAAGTGAAGAATAGGGGATCATCTTCGCCTTGTTCTTCTAAAAGTGCAGCACCAAGTTCCGCCCGATCAAGTTTATCCTCTAACACACGACAGAAGATTTCTAGTTTACGCCAATAAATCGCGCCACTGGTACCGATTTGCGAGTTCGCTGTAAGAGCGCAGGCATCTTTCGCACGGCCCTCCAATAGAGCGACATTGGACATATATCTTTTACGCTCCACTGTCTGGCTCACCTGCGGTAACCGCTCCAACAACGACTGTGCCGCGTCTATCCAACCAGCACTTATCATTTTTGAAATACGAAGATCCAGCAGCTGATCCATTTCTGAATTATTGCCAGCTGCAGAAGCCCCTGTAAATATCAGGCGACGATAGAGATCCAGCATTTGCGGTGAATGTCTGGGAAGCTTTATTTTTTCCAGCAAATTAACCGCAAGTTTCCCAGTGGTCCCCTGCCACATATCGCGACCAAGATTGCGACCCTCAACGCTAGGCACACCGATGGAAACCGGATGGATGGCACTGAGTTGTTCGACGACAATGTCACCCGATTTTGGTTTTTCGTTGTCGGTGTTAGTACCTAAAGCCTTAGGCGCTTGATCGGTCAGGGGTTTATCAAAAAGAGTATCCGGTGCAGTCTTTGGCACCCCTCCCGTTTGATTTTCAATAAAGGCCGGCACAAGGCTTCTGGGTTTTTCCTGCGCTATTGCTGTAAATGACAAAGCACATCCAAAAACCAGCGCCGTACACGCCCAAACGTAGCCGTGGTTATTTGGGGAACTGGTCATTGGGAATTACCCTCTCTACCGGGACAGTCGGCGCCGGGATATCCCATGCAGACAAGAAAACACCTCCGCCTACTATGAGGCCGGCGATTAAAAAGAGAAGAAAGAGTGAAAATTTAGACATTTTTCCCCGAAGTACTCCTGACAATATAGCTGATTTCTGGATATCAGATGTAATATCCTTGCTATTTGTTTTGCTAAGCTGCGATTATGGCATAAATTTGGCTAAAAGAACTAGCATGCCTTTGGGAACGACATCAACTCTCTTCCAATGGGAATGCCCCACATGCCAATATCAGATTGTGAAAAGTGACATTATGACGACTGTAGATAACGCCTCGGCCATGGACGAGGTGAAAGATGTTGATGCAAGAACAATAGTATTAGTCGGCCTTATGGGAGCTGGGAAAAGCTCTGTAGGGCGACGGCTTGCGGCTGCATTAAACTTGCCGTTCAAAGATGCTGACACCGAAATAGAGCAAGCTTCGAACTTAACGATTCCCGAATTTTTTGAAATTCACGGCGAAGCTGAATTCAGAGAAGGTGAGAGAAAAGTGATTTCTCGCCTGCTTGATGGCCCAAAACATATCCTGGCAACTGGCGGCGGCGCCTATATGGATCCGCAAACCAGAGAGCTGATCCGGCGCAATGGCCGTTCAGTTTGGTTGCGGGCAGATCTTGATACGCTGCTCAAGCGATGTATGAAACGAAATACGCGGCCGCTTCTTCAGCAGGGCGATCCTCGCGAGATACTAGATAGCCTTATGGAATCAAGATATCCCATATATGCAGAGGCCGATATTATTGTCGATAGCAGTGAAGGCCCCCATGAGTTGGTGGTCGACAAGATCATACAGTCCCTTAAGTAAAACCAGTTTTAAGTTCAAGGAAGTTAGATGCCGCAATCTGCAAGCAATCAGGCTCACGAAATGGGAGATGCTAAAGTTCGCGTGCCCCTTGGCCCGCGCTCATACGATGTTGTTATTGCAGGTAACCTTCTCCAAAGAGCGGGCGAATATATAGCCCCAATCCTCCGAAAGAAGCGCGTTGCTATCGTCACAGATGAAAATGTTGCGAAACTACATCTTGAGACCCTGCATCACTCGCTATCGAAACAAGATATCGAATTTACGACCATCGTCCTTCCTGTGGGCGAGAAAACCAAAAGTCTCTCTCATTTTGGTGATTTGCTTGATCAACTGCTCGCCGCAAAAATAACACGAGATGAATGCCTGATCGCGTTCGGTGGCGGCGTTATTGGCGATATTACCGGATTTGCGGCATCAACGCTGCGGCGTGGTGTCGACTTCGTGCAAATTCCGACAACCTTGCTCTCTCAAGTTGATAGCTCAGTCGGCGGCAAGACGGGCATTAACAGCCCCCATGGCAAGAACCTAATTGGCGCGTTTTATCAGCCAAAATTGGTATTGGCTGATGTGAGTTTACTTGACACATTACCACAGCGAGATGTTCTTGCGGGTTATGCTGAAGTCGTAAAATATGGCCTTCTTGGCGACTTTTTATTCTTTGAATGGTTGGAAGAAAATGGCCATGCCGTTGTTACAGGTGACACTGCCGCTCGCATTCAAGCAGTCAAAGTCAGCGTTAAGGCGAAAGCGGATATTGTTGCCGAAGACGAACATGAACAAGGGGTGCGAGCCCTTCTTAACCTTGGGCACACTTTTGGTCACGCCCTTGAGGCCGAAACCGGATATGGATCAAATTTGGTACATGGTGAAGGCGTAGCCATCGGTATGCTCATGGCCATGATGCTATCTTCAAAAATGGGCCACATAGATGGACAAGACTGTACCCGTGTAACAACCCACTTCAGTCATGTGGGAATGATGGCGCAGCTTCCGGCTATTAACGGCTTGAATTGGTGTTCTGACACCCTTCTTTCTCATATGTATCAAGACAAAAAAGTTGACCAAGGCAAATTAACTTTCATATTGATGAAATCAATTGGGAATGCGTTCGTGACCCAGAATGTCGAAAAACAGGACATACTGGATGTTTTGGACCAATTCACTAACCACACAAATAAGGAGTAACGAAACGTCAAATGGATCTTGAACTCATATTGTCCATCGGAGCCATTGCTGTGCTTCTCGCCCTTTCGGGTTTTTTTTCTGGTTCAGAAACTGCGCTAACAGCCGCCTCAAGGGCCCGCCTTCATCAGATGGAGCAATCCGGAGATAAACGGGCGGCAAAAGTTAATCGCTTGAGAAATCAAAAAACCAAGCTGATCAGTGCTATTTTGCTTGGAAACAATTTGGTCAATATTTTGGCGTCGGCATTAGCAACAAGTATGCTCATTTCCATTTTCGGCGATATTGGTGTTGCATACGCCACCTTAATCATGACCGCGTTAATCCTCATATTCTCGGAAGTTCTGCCCAAAACCTACGCCCTTCGTCGCCCCATTCGTGTGGCCAGATTTGTGACCCCAATGCTACGCCCCATTGTCTTTACTTTGGCCCCATTTGTCCTTGGCGTAAATGCCGTTGTAGATGTCACGCTGCGTCTCATGGGCGTAAAACAGACGAACGACAGTCCAGATACCGTCTCAGATGCCGCGCAAGATGAACTCCGCGGCGCCATTGATCTGCATTCTGCGGATGCCGGTGTGATCATGCATGAAAAGCACATGTTGGGAACAATTCTTGATATGGACGAAGTGGATTTATCGGAAATAATGATCCACCGAAAAAACGTCGAGACCGTCGATGCCAGCAAACCCATTGCTGAAATAATCGAACAAGTTCTCAAAAGCTCGTACACGAGGCTTCCGCTTTGGCGCGATGAGACAGAAAATATTGTTGGTGTCATCCATGCAAAAGATTTGCTGCGCGCGGTTCTTCCGCTGCACGGAGATTATTCGGCGCTGACCCTCGACAATATTGCTTCAGAACCTTATTTCGTACCTGAAACCACAACTCTTCGAAACCAGCTCAACGCCTTCCTTGAGCGCCACGCGCATTTTGCATTGGTTGTTGATGAATACGGCGCGTTGATGGGCTTGGTAACGCTTGAGGATATTTTAGAGGAAATCGTTGGTGATATTGCCGATGAGCATGACATCGAAGTTGCGGGTGTGGAGATTCTCCAAAACAATCGAATATTGACCAAGGGGTCTGTTACGATCCGCGACCTCAATCGCAAATGCAATTGGTCCCTCCCCGATGAAGAGGCGGCGACCATCGCTGGATTGGTTATTCACGAAGCGAAGATTATTCCAGAAGAAGGACAAGTTTTCACATTTATTGGATACAAATTTGAGATCGTGAAAAAAGAACGAAACCAAATTACAGAATTACGTGTAACCCAACTGTAACCCTCCCCTCGAACACCGATTTAGACCTGCGAAGACACTCATGTTTGAAATTCTATTCAATATTATTGCACCCGTCGTATTTTGTGCAGGACTTGGTTTTTTCTGGTCCAAGCGCGGATACGCATTCCATATGGAAACCATTTCCGGGCTCGTCACCAATGTCGGCGCACCTATGCTTATTTTCACCACACTTGTGCAATTAAAAATGAGCCTGTCTGATTTCCTTGAATTTGGACTGATGGCGTTCTACGCCTTGGCCAGTTTTTTTGTCCTTGGTTTTATAATTCTGAAAATTTTGCGTCTAAAAGTTAGAGATTACATACCGACAATAGTCTTTCCAAATGTGGGCAATATGGGTACGCCGCTTTGTTTCTTTGCTTTTGGTGAAGCCGGCTTAACCCTTGCGCTCGCCTTTTTTGCCATTTATGCCATTTTGCAATTTACAGTGGGTGTTTGGATCGCGTCGGGCACGGGCTCCCTTACCCAAGTCCTTAAAACACCTTTGGTCTATGCCGTGGGGATTGCCCTATTTTTGAAAATAAGTGATATCGCCGTTCCCAAATGGATCATAGGGACAACTGACTTGCTCGGTGGGTTTACAATTCCGCTCATGTTAATCGCACTTGGCGTCAGTCTGTCCAGCTTGTCAGTTAAGCATCTAAAATTGGCGTTTCTCTTATCAATACTGCGGCTCGGCGTTGGTTTCTCAGTTGGCGTTGGCCTTGCCACACTATTTGATCTTGAGGGGGTTGAACGGGGTGTCCTTATTTTGGAATGCTCTATGCCCGTAGCCGTGTTCAACTATTTAATAGCCCTCAGGTACGATCGCCCCTACGGGCAGATCGCCGGAACAATTTTGGTCTCGACCCTTTTAACATTCGTATCGTTGCCACTCTTGCTTATCTTTGTTCTGCCGTAGAGAAAAAATATCCCCACTATCTAGACAATATTGAAGTATTGCCGATCTAATTCGAGAAGTCCGTGAATGTTCTACCCTGCTGGGGTGACTGTTTGCCAGGCTACAAAAATCGTGAATGGAAATACTATTTATGCCACAAATGCGTCGCATGGTATCCCACTCCAATGCTTCAAGCCGAATACTCGTCCGATGTTTTACCTGAGAGACAGGATCATAAATGGTGACATTTCCATTGATCAAGGATTGGTTTTCAATCTTTTGGTTCATAGCAACTCCAAGCACTAAAATAATATTAATACACCTTGAGGTTGTATGTGGTTTATGTAATCGGTCTTTCAATAGCCCCTATGTTATTTTTTAACTTCAGACGGTGCTTTTACATTTAGCGAGAGCGCATGAATAAAAGTCGACAATTCTCCTTGTAGGACTTTATAGATCATTCTCTGCCGATCAACGCGAGACGCGCCTTCAAAATCGATCGATATGATTTCAACTTTGAAATGAGATTCTCCTCCAGGTCGTGCACCGGCATGCCCTTCATGTAAATAGGATTCGTCAATCACAACGAGTTTTTCGATGTCGAAAGCCGCTTTCAACTTATCTTCGATTTTGGTGACTGCAGTCATAGGCTCTCCATTTCTCTTAAAAAACAAGCATTTACAATAACATCATTCCGATTTTCTATTCATGATTTTTTTTCTTAGGTGGTATCTGAATTTTTAAAAAAATAGTGGTTGCGCGAATACTAGATTGGTTTTATCTTATATTAGTTTAGTTGTATGTAAGCGCAGTACAGTTTAAAAAAAATCATAGAAATTATGCTGGAGAAAAAAATGACAGTCCACGCTAATGTTCGTAAACATGTACAAGTCGCCCAGGATGTTGACCTCAATGCCGATGAAGAAGTGCCGGTACGTGTTGTCGATAAGCATGTTGGCAATAAAATTCGGGAGCGGCGGGTTTTGTTGGGATACACCCAACAACAAATGGCCAATCTAATTGGGGTTACATATCAGCAGGCCCATAAATACGAACGCGGAATAAATCGGATCTCAGCCGGTCGCCTTTATAGCATTGCAACCGCTTTAAATGTCCCCATTAATTACTTTTTTGAAGGATTGCAGCCAACAGGTGTAACTGAGACATCTTCTCGCCAGAGAATGTGCCTGGAAATGGCCCGTAATTTTTCGTTGATTGAGAATGAACGCTATCAAGATGCCCTAAGTCATTTGGCACGCGCCCTTCGAAATCCAGTCACTGATTGAATTAAGTAATTGCGCACTTTGCGAGTTTCTTCTTGCAAGGTGCGCGCCCCAAACCATCACTAAATCTCCAAATATTTATGTAGTTGATCTTGCCTCCCGGGGCCGAAAAGCGGTATTATATCGCATGAAAAAAACGAACCCCCTATTCACCAAGAGTAATCCATCTGAATTAGACCGAGCCTGCGATCATGACGATTGTAACGCAGAAGGTGAATTCAAAGCTCCTAAATTGCGCATGATGGATCGCGGTGGCCCAGGGGATTATCGCTGGCTTTGCTTGAAGCACATTCGCGAATTCAACAAAAGTTGGAATTTCTTTGACGGTATGAGTGACAATGAAGTCCTCAAATACAAAGACGAAGACATCACGGGTCATCGCCCGACCTGGAAATTAGGAACTCGGACCAGCACTGAAAACCGCAAAACTCGTTACGATGATCCTTTTGATTTTCAGCGCGATGGTGGGTTTGGTAACCAATCGGATACTAAAAGCCGGACCCACAAGACCACCGAGGGGGTGATTATCGATGAAGAACACCGGGCAGCACTTGCAACGTTGGATTTGAAACCGGGGTCCACTTTACTCGAAATCAAACGCCGCAGAAAAGAACTCGCAAAGAAGTTTCACCCCGACAAACGGGGGGGAGACAAACAAGCCGAAGAAATTTTAAAGACCATTAACCAGGCCTATACACACCTTCTTTCTTGCACTTCTGCCTAAAAATACTTAAATAATACCTTCAGCTTAGTAGACGGAACAGTTATGACGCCTTTAGAACTTGCCGGAGAGACACCGGAAATTAATACGCCCGACATCAAAGTATCAGTCCGGAAAGTTTTCGATCTAGATAGTAACCTTGAGGTTCCCGCCTTCAGTCAAAAAACTGAATTGGTTCCAGATTTGGACCCAACCTACGTTTTTGACCACGATACAACTATGGCTATTCTCGCCGGTTTTGCCTTTAACCGACGTGTAATGGTTCAAGGATATCACGGGACAGGTAAATCCACCCACATCGAGCAAGTTGCAGCCCGTCTCAACTGGCCATGTGTGCGCGTGAACCTCGACAGTCATGTCTCTAGAATTGACCTTGTTGGTAAAGATGCGATTGTTTTGCGTGAAGGCAAGCAAGTCACTGAATTCCGTGAAGGAATTTTGCCGTGGGCATTGCAGTCTCCAACAGCCCTCGTGTTCGATGAATATGATGCAGGCCGTCCAGACGTAATGTTTGTTATTCAGCGCGTCCTTGAAGTTGAAGGTAAGTTGACACTTCTTGACCAAAACAGAGTTATTCGCCCACATCCCGCGTTTAGATTGTTCTCCACAACAAACACCGTTGGTCTTGGCGACACAACTGGCCTCTATCACGGCACGCAGCAACTCAATCAGGGACAAATGGACCGGTGGAATATTGTCACCACTTTGAACTATTTGTCAGAAGAAGCTGAAACTAAAATCGTCTTATCAAAACTGCCAAGCTACAACACTACCGAGGGGCGCAAAACAATTCAGTCCATGATCTCATGTGCTGACCTGTCTCGTTCTGGCTTTGTTGGCGGCGATATTTCCACAGTTATGAGCCCCCGTGCCGTTATTACTTGGGCTGAAAACGCAGAGATCTTTGGTGATGTTGCGTTTGCCTTCCGGGTCACATTCCTCAATAAATGTGATGAGATGGAACGTCCTGTTGTTGCTGAATACTATCAGCGCAGTTTCGGTAAGGAATTACCTGAGTCAGCAGCTAACATAACGGTCTAAGCCAGTGTCCTTGTCCAAGAAAGAAAGCGCTGCTGACGTCTTCAAGCGGGCTGTTACGTCAACAATGCGGGCCATGTCTCAGGATACTGAGCTTGAGGTCAGCTATGGGATGGATCAGTCTGGGTTGTCTGCCCATCGCGCGCGGTTGCCAAATCCAGCCAGAGATCTTGGCGAAGACGACATTCATAAAATCAGAGGACAGTCGGATAGCCTTGCCTTGCGCAAACGCTATCATGATGATGCACTTCATTCCAAGCTAGTCCCCATGGGCGGTGATGCCAAAGCTGTTTTTGACGTTGTCGAGCAGGCAAGAGTAGAATCTCTTGGCGCGAACCGTATGCAGGGCGTTTCGGACAATCTGTACCGACAACTGGAGACCCGTTGCAAGGAATCGGGTTTCGAGCGTGTATATGATAAATCTGAGGCGCCAATTGCAGATGTTCTGGGACTACTCATTCGAGAGAAACTAACTGGATTACCCGTCCCCAGCAGTGCCACTTCCATGGTTAATCTTTGGCGAAATGAGCTTGAAACTAAAGGCGGAGAAGATTTCCAAGCACTCATTGACAGTGCTGGCGATCAGGCAAAATTCGCAACAGCTACAAAGCAGCTCCTTAAAGACCTCGACCTGTATGATGATGCCGATGGCATGGACGCACAGGACGATTCTGAAGCTGACGGCGACGAAGGCGAAAGTGAGCCTGAAGCTGAAAGTAGCGGCGCGGAGGGTGATGACGAAGCCCAAGATGCCAGTGCTGCCGAAGACGCGTCCTCCCAAGAAGGCGCTGGAGATGACAGCTCTGACACTGAAGCGGGTGAAAGCGCGGATCAAGAAGGCGAAAGCACGGGCGAAGAGGCTGGCAAAGATACAAAACCGTCTTACCCTGACGACTTCAAGAATTTCATCGAAGGCCCTCAGTATAAATCATTTACAACCGAGTTCGATGAAGTAGTACAGGCACAAGATCTTAGCGAACCTGAAGAGCTGAACAGGCTCCGCCAGCAATTGGATCAGCAACTGTCTAGCATGCACAGCCTCGTGAGCCGTCTTGCCAATCGGTTGCAGCGTAAATTACAAGCCCAACAAAACAGATCTTGGTCTTTTGATTTAGAAGAAGGCATTTTGGATGCTGCGCGTCTTTCTCGCGTTGTCGCTGACCCCCTACTACCGCTTTCTTTTAAACAAGAAGAAGACACAGATTTCCGGGACACAGTCGTAACGCTACTGATTGATAATTCAGGGTCTATGCGAGGACGCCCAATTTCTATCGCGGCAATTTCAGCAGATATTCTAGCGCGAACTCTTGAACGCTGCTCGGTAAAAGTTGAGATTCTTGGTTTTACCACTCGAGCATGGAAAGGCGGCCAGTCCCGTGAGAAATGGCTCGAAGAAGGAAAAGAAGCCAATCCAGGACGGTTGAACGATTTAAGGCATATTGTTTACAAACAAGCTGATCACCCTTACAGGAGATCACGGCAAGCCCTTGGCTTAATGCTCAAAGAAGGCTTGCTAAAAGAGAACATCGACGGCGAAGGCTTAATGTGGGCTCATAATCGCCTGCTCGCCAGACCTGAACAGCGCCGTATTCTGATGGTTATTTCAGATGGCGCGCCTGTTGATGACAGCACCTTGTCTGTTAATCCCGGGAATTACCTCGATCGCCATTTGCGAGACGTTATTTCTTGGATCGAAAAACGATCGTCCGTGGAACTAATTGCCATCGGTATTGGGCATGATGTTACGCGTTATTACCAACAAGCTGTTACAATTATAGACGCAGAGCAACTTGGCGGCGTCATGATGGAACAACTTGCAGATCTATTCGATGAAAAGAAAACGGGAAGAAAAACCGGAAACTCTTGGTAGATCCATAACGTTACATTGACTTGGTTTCAGAAAATGCAAAGCTCTCATTAATGAGGCCTTTGCATTTTTTTTGGCTAAAGCGGCAAACTGTTGAGCTTGCAAAGGCTACAAGCGCGCCTCTAAGGCTTATGGACAAGCCACAGCCGTTTTCAGGGCTCCAATATTGGCAAGCCACAGAAACCTCAGCCAGCGCTCTTGGGTTGGGATTTCAGTTTGAACACAATAAAAAAGCGAGTGCCCGAAGGACACTCGCTTTAGAATTCTTTAGGTAGGCTTGGTAGAGCTAATTAAGCAGCTACGGCAGCTTTCCTGATATCGCGTTTCATGCGACGTGCTTGCAAAGACAATTTCTCGTCCTTTGCTTTCAGTAGGAATTTATCCAAACCACCGTTATGCTCTACAGAACGAAGAGCAGCCGCAGTCACTTTCAAACTGAAGGAGCGGCCGAGGGAGTCGGACATCAACCGTACGTCTTGCACATTTGGCAAAAACCGGCGACGAGTTTTGTTGTGGGCATGGCTGACATTGTTGCCGGCCTGAACACCTTTACCTGTCAATTCACAACGACGGGCCATAGCGCACCTCATTAGAATAATAAAAAAAATCCGACGTAAGTGCCGGTCTTGAACGCAGCTTTTAAGGAATGGGACCGCTTCCGTCAAGTGTATTTGGATAAAAAAGTCGCTTTTCTATGCAACTTCCTCAAGATAAGCCTATTTTTCGAGGAAAATGCCCAGAAGTTCTCGTGCCGCCGCCGTCGGGCTTACTTTTCCAGCCTTCACATCTGCTTCAAGTTCCGGCAATTTTGCGGAAACTCTCTCATTAAATTTCAATTGATTCATGAGCGATTCACCAAGCTCAGACCACATCCATGCAGAAGATTGATCTTTGCGTTGCATTTCCAACTCGTCATCTTGTGATCGCGCCTCGCGATAATCACCGATGGCGTCCCAAAGTTCGCTAATCCCCACCTTGTTCAGCGCAGATGCCATCATGACCTTGGGCACCCAATGCTTACTCTTTGGTCGCATTAAACTGACCGCGCCGCGATATTCGGCAGCAGCTCTCCTCGCAACCGGCATCAAATCACCGTCTGCTTTATTGATCACGACAATATCAGCAAGTTCCATGACACCGCGCTTAATCCCTTGCAGTTCATCGCCCCCTGCAGGTGCCAATAAAAGCATAAACACGTCAACCATTTCAGAAACCGTTGTCTCTGACTGACCAACGCCAACTGTCTCAATGAGGATAGCGTCATAGCCTGCAGCCTCGCACAGCAACATAACTTCACGGGTCCGTCTTGCAACACCGCCGAGCGATCCCCCAGAGGGTGATGGGCGGATGAAAGCATTGGGATCACGTGACAGTTCCTCCATACGGGTTTTATCACCCAATATAAAGCCGCCAGTTCGTTTGGATGATGGATCAATGGTGAGTACTGCCACTTTTTTATCGAGGGCTGTCAGGAAGCGCCCAAAGACTTCAATGAAAGTTGATTTTCCAACACCCGGCGTTCCAGAGATTCCAATGCGAATGGATTTCCCTGTATCTGGCAACAATTCACCGAGCAGTTTTTGGGCATCCTTTTGATGATCTTCGCGAATTGACTCGGCGAGTGTGATCGCTCTAGCCAGCGCACGCCGATCTCCACTTCGGATCTTCGTCGCCATTTCTTGAATGGTGGCTGCGGTGTCTGTTATTTTTTTTGTCATAACAATGGGTATGGAAAAAACAGAGGCCGCCGTCAAGAAGAATGGCAACTTCGGAAAAAGATGCTATCTCTATTTTAAATTCATCGGTTATGGAGGATCAAATGATCGAACCGATCAAAACGGTTGAAATGCATACTGGCGGAGAGCCTTTACGTATCATTACATCGGGAATTCCTCTCCCTCAAAACGGGACATTGCTTGAAAAACGCCGGTATTTACGGGAACAAGCGGATCAATACCGCAGATTTCTGATGTTCGAGCCACGCGGACATAAAGATATGTACGGCGCGCTGATTGTTTCTGCTGATCACGAAGATGCGGATTTTGGTGTCATATTTATGCACAATGAAGGCTACAGCACCATGTGCGGTCATGCGGTTATCGCCTTAGGCCGATACGCCGTTGATAACGGATTGGTGCCAATAGAAGGCCGAAACCATGTGCCAGTAAATATTCAATGCCCTTGCGGTCTTGTCCGTGCCGAGGTTGACGTGACCAATGAGCGAAGCGGAGCTGTCCGATTTGAAAGCGTTCCGGCGTTTGCCTATAAGCTGGATCAATTTGTTGATACAGCCGAATACGGGCCTGTGGAATTGGATATTGCTTACGGCGGTGCGTTTTACGGAATACTTGAAGCAGCAACCCTGGGACTTGATTTGTCTGATACCCCAGTTCAGGATCTTATAAAGGCCGCAAGGCAACTGACCACAGCTGTACAATCTCAAATCAACATCATCCACCCAACAGAAGAAGACTTAGGTTTCCTCTACGGCATTATTTTCACTGACGGCAAAACGGGCACGGACGGCAGTGCAAGCCGGAATGTCTGTATCTTTGCTGATGGACAAGTGGATCGGAGCCCAACAGGCTCGGGGGTCACGGCCCGTTTGGCATTGGAGTGGGCAAAAGGAGGCGCTGTATTGGATCAATCCTTTGCTTTCGAAAGCCTCACCGATACAATTTTCAGCGGAAAAATAAAATCCACATGCAAACTTGGACCCTATGACGCGGTAACGGTTGAGGTTGGCGGACGGGCGCACTATTGTGGGACGGCTAATTTTACAATGGAAGACGACGACATGCTGGCTGGCGGTTTTCTTCTGCGATAGGAATTTGAAGTATGGCATCGACGTTAGAGACATTGAAACTTGAGGCGGAAAAAGTGGCTACGAAAGCCCACGCCCCCTACTCCAATTTTTCAGTGGGAGCCGCCGTTCTGTCCAAAATCGGGCAGATTTATACCGGATGCAACGTGGAGAACATCTCGTCAGGCCTCACTGTCTGCGCAGAACGGAACGCTATAGGGAGAGCAGTTGCTGAAGAGGGAAGTTCCTTCGAAATAGTTGAAATTTTTGTTACTAATAAAAATTCCGAAGGAAAAACAGTTCATTGCTCCCCGTGCGGCGCCTGCCGTCAGGTTATGGCTGAATTTTCAAAAGCAGAGACTGTGGTCCACTATTGCGGTGATAGCGACTTGATCACCACTGACATGAATGCGCTGCTTCCGGACAGTTTTACTTTTTAAACTGCCCGGCGCAATTTTCTAAGCCCCTTCGAACCCAGCGATAAAGCTGGTGATATTTGCACCCAAATGGTCGCGGTTATACCCGCCTTCTTGCACAAGAACTGTTGGTAATCCCAGCTCAGCTATTGAGCTGGCGATACGAGCAAAACCTGCCGTGGTGACTTTAAGGCCAATTAACGGATCACCTTCAAACGCATCAAGACCAAGTGCTACGAACAACACATCTGGTGCGTACGCTCTAAGAGCCGTCTTCGCTTTCTCAAGTTCCGCCAGATAAACCTCATCGCCGCTTTCAGCCTTGATAGGAATATTAATGTTGTATCCCTCTCCTGCGGCATCGCCACGCTCATGGGCATAACCTGCAAAGAACGGGTAATAGTCAATGGGATCGCAATGCAGGGAAATTGTAAGCACATCGTTCCGGTTATAAAAAATACCCTGCGTGCCATTGCCATGATGAACATCCACATCCAGGACAGCAACCCGCTGGACCTTATTCAGGGCGTGTTGGGCGGCGATAGCCACATTATTCAAAAAACAAAAACCGCCGGCTTGATCTTGAAAGGCATGGTGACCGGGTGGGCGGCAGAGAGCGTAGGCTGATTTTTTGGCATCTAAGTCGTTGAGAACCAACTCAGCCGCTGTAAGAGCCACATTAGATGACGCAACACTGGCCTCCCACGTGCCGACACCAATGGGAGCGGACATATCTGTGGTGTAATGACCAACTTCGCCGACAATCCCCTCTGGCATGCTGTGCATATGGCGACCGGGATGGATATTTGGAAGAACTTCTGGGTTTTCCATGCCAGCCTCTTTCCAGCGAATGGCAATGGTTTCAAGGAAATAGAGATATCCCGGCGTATGGACAGCGGCTCTCGGTTTCGGTCCGAAATCTTTAGCGTTTAGAATTTCGTGCCCTGCCTGCTGCAAACCAGCGAGGAGAGCATCAGCGCGCGCCGGAATTTCCTGCGGCTCCTGAAACGTACCGGCCTTAATATAGGTTTTGGGGTGGTGCCGGGAATGTTCCGGATCAAAAACAACTTTCATTTCCTGCCTCTTTAGCGAATTTTTTCTTATGCGCTATTTAAGGCAGGAAATGAGGTGCTAGGTCAAGCAGACTGTTGATTTCGAATTAACTCAAGCACTTCAGCAGCCGCTGCAGGAATATTGGTTCCCGGACCGTAAATGGCGGCAACGCCTGCGCTATAAAGAACGTCATAATCTTGCGCCGGAATAACGCCGCCGCAGACAACCATAATATCTTCGGCCCCTTGGGCTTTCAGCTCTGCAATGATTTGCGGAACCAGCGTTTTGTGGCCCGCGGCCTGTGATGAAATGCCGATCACATGCACATCACTTTCGATGGCATCTTTGGCAGCTTCAGCTGGCGTTTGGAACAAAGGCCCCACGTCAACATCAAAGCCAATATCAGCAAACGCAGTTGCAATTACTTTTGCACCGCGATCATGGCCGTCTTGACCAAGCTTCACAACCAACATTCTTGGGCGGCGACCTTGCTCTTTGGTAAATTCTTCGATGTCACTTTGGATTTTCTCAAACCCTGCATCACCTTCGTAGGCTGCGCCATATACACCGGAAATTGACCGAATTTCAGCACGGTGGCGCGTAAAGACTTTCTCCATTGCGTCAGAAATCTCCCCAACCGTTGCCCTTGCTCGTGCGGCAACAACGCTCAATTCTAGTAAATTGGCGTCACCTGCAGCCCCTTCTGTAAGAGCAGTAAGAGCTGCCTGACAAGCGGCTTCGTCAC
>CAJXWA010000014.1 GCA_913062525.1 uncultured Alphaproteobacteria bacterium
ACCCCATGTTTGGGAACACTGCGGAAGAGCGGGCGGTTGTCAATAACTGGTTACGTATTATTGAAGCTGACGGTTTTATGGCTGTGGCTGAGGCCCTTAGAAATGGGTCGCCGCGATTTGAAAATCGCGCTCTGACTGGTGTCAGAGATATTAGTCAAATTGGCGACCTTGGAAAACGCGGTATTGACCGTATCGGTTATTTCTTCGAGGATTTGGACAAGCATCTGGCAGATAACAAATACATCGCAGGTGATAACTTTACAGTCGCAGATGTTAATGCGTTGGTGACAGTGGACTTTGCAGGAATGGCGAAGCAAGAAATTCCTGAAGGATGTGTGAACCTCAAGCGTTGGCACGCTGACGTCTCTTCTCGGCCGAGCGCAGAGGCTTAAGTTATACTTCGGATGAAGTAGATCATATCAATAGAGGGGGGTGCCTCACCAAGCTGACTAAGCATGTGGTGGCACTGTCCTCTATGATGAGTTTGATGATTGAGCATATGGCTCAGTATTGCCGAAATTTGATCATGGCATTCGTCCCCTTGCGTCGTTTTGTAGTCAAGATATGTGCGAAGGCTATCATCTGTTTGCTGATGCATAAGATGTATGAGGCGGCCATCGGCTAGCTTGCGTTCACAATATAAGGTATCGAAATCAGAATGCAAAATTTCGTCAAGTACCTTTGGGACGGGGCCGTCAACGCCCAGACGTTGCATCCATAAAAGGTCGCCTACGAGAATATGGTTTAGAGTTCCCATAATTGATTTGAAAAACCCTGACAAATCTTGATTTCGCTGATCAGCGGATAGATCGCCAACGGCAGCATATAATGTGTCATTGGCCCACGAATTATAGGCCGCGAAATTTTCAAAATGACCCTTCATGGGAATTTCCTTTTTTTATATCCAGCGTCTAACTTTTTGCTTGTAGTTCAGATATTCTTCGCCGAATTTTTGTTCAAGATACGCCTCTTCGCGGGCAATCACATGATAGCGGATAATTAGGATGCAAAAAGGAAGGAGGATTATAGCTCCAAAGCTGCCTGCAGCCAAAGCAATCCCCGCGTAGGCTGTTATCATACCAACATAAATTGGGTTGCGCGAGTAGCCATAAAGCCCGGATGAAATAATAAGTGTAGTGGGTTTCCATGGTTCTACGTTTGACCCTGATTTTCCGTGGCTAAGGGCTTCTTTGGCAATGACAGCAATGCTTGCTGCACATAAAATTGCTCCGAGAATTAGCCTCTCGATTTGTCCGAATTGCCCGTTAATCCAGTCAGATTGCAGGAAAAGTCCTATTCCTAAAAAGACGGCAAAACACAATGGCGGTGGTATCTTTACTTGCGCGTTATCGCTGCTCTGAGTTTTCTGTTCTGCATCCACAATGAGCCCCCATTTCGTCCATAAAATATTTCTAATGAGGTCATGATATGCAGGTTCACGTTGTCAGAACAAGGAATTTGCCTGTGCCTGAGGTCACTCCGGTGGGACATTCTTGGAAAGGTAGGTAATCGCGGCATCAATAGCACCGCCCCCGTGTGGAATGCCAAGAGCTTTTAGTCCCATATCAAGAACCCCTATGGTTCCAAGAAGCATAGGTGCGTTTGCGAAGCCCATATGAGCAATACGAATGGCTTTTCCATTGAGGTCGCCAATTCCAATTCCGACAACAACCCCGCATTTTTTATCGCAATAGCTCAAAAGATCCGCTGGGTCGTACTTTTCAGCAATCCTGACCGTTGTAACCCCCGTCGAACGTTCAGCAGGGTTTGGAACGTTGAAGCTGAGAGCGGCGCCTTCGGACCATTTCTCAACAGCAGCCCAAGTGGCGCCGGCTAATAATTTATGGCGGTGGGTTGCAGCCTCAAGAGTTTCTTCTTTTAGAATTTCAAATGATTTTTGCAAGGCAAATAGGAGGTGCTCTGGCGGTGTTCCAGAATATTTTTGGTAATGAATATCGCCCATACGCGCGGTCCAATCCCAATAAGCTGTTCTGAGGTTAGCTTCTTGGTGGATCTCCATTGCTCGTTTGCTGACGGCATTGAAGCTCAAGCCTGGCGGCGACATCAATCCTTTTTGAGCGGCGGCTACAGCAACATCAACACCCCATTTGTCCATCTCAAAATTCATGGTGCCAAGGGATGCAATTGTATCCACCATAAAGAGTGCCGGATGCCCTGTGCTTTGAATGGCTTTTCCCACGGCCTCAACGTCGTTGACGAGGCTGGAGGCGGTGTCTACCTGCACCATAAGGATGGCTTTAATATCATGGCTCGTATCGGCCTTTAATCGGGTTGCAACGGCGTCCGGTTTTACCGCATCCTGCCATGATCCTGGTAAGATTTCGATATCCAATCCAAGGGTTGCGCCTGCGGCTCCCCATCCATTGGCGAACAGTCCGCTTTCAAGCACAAGAACTTTGTCTCCTTTCGAGAGAACATTGCTTAAGGCCGCCTCCCACGCGCCGTGACCATTGGCGATAAAGATAAAGCTTTTGCCCGTTGTTTTAAAAATATCCTTCAAATCTTGAAGTAGACTATCTGTCAAGAGCGGGAAGTCTTTTTGGTAGATGTCGATCGCAGGTTGGTGCATCGCACTTAAAACAGAATCTGGAATATTTGTGGGGCCGGGGATGCTTAAAAATTCACGGCCAGTACGAACGGACATTGTTGAAATCCTTTCAACAGAATGAGGGACCCAGACCGTATCTCAACTTTATTTTGGGTGCAACTCTTGTGAATCTGTCCCTGCATTTTTTCGGGGTTTCCTGCGAAATGTTTCCTGAACGCTGGTGTACAGCTGTTTGCTTGATGCGCCAAGCCCGCCAACGGGTAGGAAACGGGCTTTAGTCGTTCCAGATGGGCGAATGATAATCCGGGCTAAAATAAACAGGGCGAGTAATACAGTGTTGCCCGCAATCAGATAAAACATAGCTTCTGGCCCGAACGCTCCCATAGCCTGAGAGCTGGCAATAGGACCTAAACTGGCACCAAGGCCATAGGAAAATAGGATGCCACCAGAGACTTGAACCAAACGGTTTTTGTCCGCAAGGTCGTTTGCCTGCGCTGACGACATTGGGTAAATTGTATAGGCAATAGCACCGTAACAGAGGCCAGCTGCAAATAAGAAAAGACCATTTTCCTGATGGCTTGCCCAGTTAATAGCTAAGGCCGCGCCAGTGGTGCAGATCGTTGCAATGATCAAGATTGTCCGTCGGTCAAAACGGTCGGATAATCGGCCTACAGGGAACTGCAGTAACATACCACCAAGTAGCAGGCAGGCCATAAAGGTTGAGATATCTCCGAGTGGGAGGTTCATGGATTTGGCAAAAACCGGAGCCATACTATTGACTGAGCCATTGGACAGCCCCGCAGAAAAAATCCCGACGACGGCCACGGGCGATATTTTATACAAATCCTTCATGCTCATGCGTTCAGGGGCGGCTGGCTTCGGAGCTGCCGCCCTCGTGAGCAAAATTGGCACTAAGGCAATGGAGAAAATGATAGAGGCAATGGAGAATAATTCAAACGATGCTGGATCAGCGACGGTCAGAATAAACTGTCCAAACCCGCCGCCCATATAGCTGGTAATCATATATAAAGAAAGGACCCGGCCCCTGTTATCATTATTTGACCTTTCATTGAGCCAGCTTTCCACAATCATGACCATGCCGGCCATGCAGAAGCCACAAACGGCCCGAAGAAATAGCCAAAACCATGGATCTATGACCAGTAAATGGGCCAGAACTGCCACAGACATTATGGATGCAAACGCGGCAAATGACCTGATGTGACCTGCGCGGGCAACAACTTTCGCGGCGTTCATGGCGCCAAATAGCATGCCGACAAAATAAGCAGATAGGATAAGACCGGTTATTTCTGTCGAAAACCCTTCCAGTCGGGAGCGAAGGCCAAGCAACGTATTGAACATACCGTTTGCTAGTAGAAGTAATCCGTAACTCAGCAAAAGCGATGCTACAGAACTTATCGTTGTCCACATGGGCCTTCAGATCCCCCTTTAGGAATCCAATTCGATAGTTTTTGAATTGGTAAAATACATTACGATCAATGACAGTAACCCGAAACAACAGAAACCTACAAGGAGCGGAAATATGGTTCCGTCGTAGGACTGGGCGACAATCATTCCCAGAACAACAGACATAAAGGTTGAAACCGACGTAATGACTGCTGATGCGACACCTGCAATGTGGCCGAGTGGCTCCATTGCTTGAGCGTTAATGTTGCCAAATAAAATACCCACACAGAAGAAGATACAAATCAGGAAAACCATAAGGCTCCAAATGGGAGGATGCCCGGCATTAAATGCTGAAAAAGTTAGGAAGCAAATGGAAAGGGCAACAAAAGTCCACAACGCTTTTGCGATGAGGTTCTTCATACCAAGTTGCATAACCAGTGCTGAGTTGGCAAGTGACGCCCCGCCAAATGCCAAGGCTAACGATCCAAAATACACAGGGAATGACTCGCCGACACCATACTGTTCTTGAAAGATTTGTTGAGACATAGTCAAGAAGCTGAGAAAAGCCGCAAACACAAAGCCAGATAAAATTGTATAACCAAAGGAAACGGGTGTTCTGAAAACCTCTGTTATTGCCGACGTAAGCCGTCGGGTTGAAAAGGGCATTCGGTTTTCTTTTACCAATGTTTCCCGTTGGCGGAACGTAAACCAGATTAAAGTAATAGCACCAAGACTGAACATTACGCCAAATATGGCCCGCCAATTAGCAACCATCATTACGCCTTGGCCAAGTGCCGGTGCAAGAACCGGGACCAATATAAAAACAGTCATTACAAGAGACGTAAAGCGCGCCATTTCGCGGCCTGAATATTGATCTCTGATCAAAGCAATTGACACAACCCGTGGACCCGCAGCACCTAAACCTTGCATGAAACGGCCAATGAGCATCACTCTGAAATCGGCGGCATAAATGGATAGCAGGCAACCGACGAGGAAAATACCAATACCCACATAGATGGGACCCTTGCGGCCAACGCTGTCGGAAATGGGTCCGTAGAACAACATACCTACAGCCATGCCAACAAAAGTTATTCCGATGATAAACTGGCGGCCGTTAGTGTCAAATACACCTAGATCCCGTTCGATAAGTGCGAGCGCAGGCAACATGCTGTCTATGGATAGGGCAATGAGCGAGCTTAATAGAGCGAGCAATATAACTTGTTCGACCGTTCCAATAACGGGAGAGTTCGAGGTCTTGGGCAATAGAATAAGCTCCGAATATCGATATTTGAATGTTTGGCTATCCGCAAAATAGAGCACGGAGTTGGGCAGGGTAAGCGCCGCATTCTGCCTTAATGCACATCATTATGTCCAGCAAGTTAGCGGATAAAGCCGTTTGCATCACATTTGTGATTGATGCAATTGACAAATGCTCCCTATCATTGCTTAAATCCCCCCATGTTTTCAGAAAATAACCCCAGCCCTCGTTACCGGCAACTTCTTGAGTGTTACAAATTAATGCATCAACACGGAGTTAGTCGCAGATCCGGCAATGATGTCATTGATGTTGATGCGCACAATACGTTTGTTGGTCGCGGCATATTTAAGCACATAAATAGTATTCGAACGCTTATTAAAGCAAGCGCTGCCACGTCAATTCTTGATTACGGCAGTGGTAAAGGACGGCAATATTCTGACGATGTGCTGCGTGGGAAAAAGAAAGTGTCAAATTCGTTGCATGAATATTGGGATGTACAGGACATCACCTGCATCGACCCGGGCATCAATGACGATCGGACGGCTTTGCTCAGAAATTACGATGGCGTTATTGCGACCAACGTTTTGGACCTAATTCCAGAAGAGGATTTGACCTGGATTGTTGATATGCTGTTTTCGCGAGCTAACAAATTTGTCTACTGCAATGTGGCAGATTTTCCATCGAAAACGTTTCTGCCAAGCGGTGAAAATGCGCGGGTAACGAAACGATCTAGCCTGTGGTGGCGGGCCTTATTTTCTACAGCACATAAGAAATACCCGGATATTAATTATTGTATTGCCTTCGAGACACAGCGTAAAAAAGCGGATGGGGAACTCGTCGAAAGAACCGGTTATTTGCATAATTGTCAGGATCTTTCCATGCCGGGTGAAAAATACGTAACGCCTAAGGTCACAGTAAGTGTGGGAAAACTGGTACCAGTTCAAGACGACGATTGAGCTTTCATTTAGCGCTAAAATCAGTTTACTCTTTGAATTCCTTAAGAGCCAGCAAATGGCTGGGCCGTTAGAAAGCCGCTTATGACAAATTCAAACAGCAGTATTTCCGCCTTCGATCAACGATTAGCGCGGACCCCTATTTTTTATGGCTGGGTCGTTGTTGCTATTGTTTTTGTAACCATGGGCATTGGGGTAAATGTCCGGACGGCATTCTCCTTACTTTATCCCGCAATTTTGGATGAATTCGGATGGGATAGGGCAACGACGGCCGCCGCATTTACGGTTGGGTTCGTTTTTGCCGGTTCCATGTCTCCCGTTCTTGGAAAATTGATGGATCGCGTTGATCCGCGTTATTTGATTTCAGCTTCAACCATATGTGTCAGTGCAGGCCTCGTACTCTCCACCTTTGCATCGGAGCCTTGGCATGTTTACATGACACTGGGCATTCTCGTTGTTGGCGCAGGCATAATGTTGACCTATGTGGGGCATGCGATGTTCCTGCCTGTATGGTTTGACAAAAGGCGCGGGCTTGCAGTTGGGTTGGCTTTTTCCGGTGTTGGCGTGGGATCTATTGTTTTGATGCCCCTGATACAGGATGTAATTAGCGAAAACGGCTGGCGGACCGCTTGCTGGTTCATGGCGACTTTGTTGATTGTTGTGGTTCTTCCGCTTAATTTTGGGTTTCAGCGAAAATCTCCTGCATCTCTTGGGCTGATTGCCGACGGAGTGAGTGATGAGGTTGCCGAAACTAAGGCTGCTCAATCCTTAGATTATGTCGTAGATCGGGCATGGGCTGATACTGAGTGGACGCTTTTAAAGGCAATGAAAACCAAAGAATTTTGGTGGATGGGCCTCGCCTGTAGTTGTGCACTCTACGTTTGGTATGCCGTTCAAATCCATCAAACGAAGTATCTCGTCGACGTGGGCTTTTCGGCTTTGGAGGCTTCATTCGCGTTGGGTTTAGTTGCGTTCGCAGGCGTTGCCGGCCAGATATTTTTGGGACATTTATCAGATCGCATAGGCCGCGAATGGGTTTGGAGCATTGCGCTAAGCGGTTTCGCCATGTGCTATATCTTACTGTTGATTATGGAAACTTCGCCCTCTCCGATCTTCTTATACGCCATGGTGATTATGCAAGGCGGGCTTGGTTATGCATCGGCCACTGTGTTTGCAGTTATGCCGGCAGATTTGTTTCAGGGACGCAGGTACGGGGAAATATTTGGCGTATTCAGTATGCTAGCACTCATGGGCGGCGGCATCGGTCCGTGGATTACGGGATATCTATATGATTATAGCGGAAGCTATCAAAGCGGATTTATCCTTGCCATTTTCTTATGTATAGTGTCCATTTTTGCCATCTGGATGGCGGCCCCAAGTAAGCGGCGACTTGTTGCAGGGCAGGCTGAAAAAAGAGCGGCAATGGTAAGTAATTCGATTTAGAGGGTTGGAGTTAAAATGGGAAAAGTTGCAGTTGTTACAGGCGCCGGTGCTGGAATTGGGCGGGCTGTGTCCCTAACTTTGCTTGAAAACGGGTATTCGGTTTTTCTGGCAGGTCGCAATTTGCAGAAACTTGAAGAAAGCAAATCTCTGGCGGGCGATTTTGCCGCTTCTGCTTTCCCTGTATCAGCCGATGTTTCAGATCCAGCTTCTGTTTCAGCGCTTTTTGAAAAGGTGAGACAGAAATTTGGGCGTCTTGATTTGTTGTTTAATAACGCAGGCATTGGATCGGCACCTGTCCTTGTGGATGAACTTGCCATCGATACGTGGCAAAATGTTGTGAATACCAATTTGAACGGATCCTATTATTGTGCGCGGGAAGCCTTTGGGTTGATGCGGAAACAAGATCCGATTGGTGGTCGTATCATTAACAATGGCTCCATTTCGGCTCATGTGCCGCGGCCCTTTAGTGCGCCGTATACGTCAACAAAGCATGCAATCACTGGTCTCACTAAATCGCTCTCCCTAGATGGCCGGGCATATAATATTGCGTGCGGTCAAATTGATATTGGGAACGCGGCGACTGATATGACCGAGGTTATGCAAACTGGTGTTCTTCAAGCAAATCTAGAAGTACATCCAGAGCCCGTTATGCCAGTGTCGAACGTGGCATCTGCGGTTCTTTATATGGATAGCTTAGCCCTTGACGCCAACGTGCAGTTTATGACTGTCATGGCAACTACAATGCCGTTTGTTGGGCGCGGTTAAGGCCTTTTTCGCTTAATCGCCAAGAATAGTCCCAAGATACGCGGTAATCATCTTTACCAATTCCCCGAGCATCAAATTTGCATCTTCCTTAGAGTGCAAGTCTGTTGACTCGCGGACCACCGCCGTTGTCATTATGACGATCACTCGAACAATGCTTAAGGCCTCTTTTTTGGATAAACCTTGTTCAGATAACAATCCATATTGGGAAAATGCCTCAATAACTCTGTCCGCCGATGATTGATTAATCTCCTTCCACTCTTTGGTGAACGCAAGAGCTGCATGGAGTTTCTGGTTTATCACATTTTCGGTTTCTACCTTGATGTAGGCTTCAACAACGACCTTAACTACGTGCCGCCAGTGGGCGTGAGGACTAACTTCGTTAAAAAGGTTTTTGAGCCTTTGATCCTGACTGTGCAGGACACGATCGCCAACGGCGAGTAGAACGCCATTTCTATCTTCAAAATATTGATAAATAGATCCAACGGGCACGTTCGCCTTTTGGGCTATTAAGCTGGTTGTGATTTGTGTGGGATCACAGTCAATGAGCAACTGTTCTGTCGTTTCGATAATACGTTCAACACGTTCTTTGGAGCGGAGCTGCAAGGGCGTTTTTCGTGTTTTAATTTTATCAGTCAAAATATCTACTTCTTATTGTAAGTGAAATTTTTTCACGTTAGGGTTTGATAAACCTTGTTTTGAACACTACTAGTTCACACACACAAAGGAAATGCGAAATGCTTCAATACCTTATAGGCGGGATTTCAAAATGAAAAAGTCAGTGCAAAAATCGTTTGGGGTCGCCTTATTTACGCTTGTGGTTACGGGGGTATGTAATTCAGCAATCGCAAAAAGCGAATATTTCGTATCGCCTGGCCCTGATGCGCAGGAAAAGTTGCAAGAAGCAATGATCGTTGCTGAACCCGGAGACGTCATAAAGCTTGATGCCGGTGTGTTCGCACTCTCTGACGGGTTATCCCTCGACGTTGATAACGTAACGATTTCCGGTCAGGGTATGAATAAATCTATTTTATCGTTTAAATCGCAAAAGGCGGGATCAGAGGGATTGCTGGTGACGTCTAATCAAGTTGTCTTAAAGGATTTTGCGGTTGAAGATACTAAAGGCGACGCCATTAAAGTGAAGGGTGTCGATGGTATTGCTATGATCCGGTTAAGAGTTGAATGGACAGGCGGTCCAAAGACAACAAATGGTGCCTATGGCCTATACCCGGTGCAATCAAAGAATGTGTATATTGATGGATGTGTCGCAATCGCGGCTTCGGATGCGGGAATTTACGTGGGGCAAAGTGATCAGATAATTGTCCGAAATAGCCGGGCTGAATATAATGTAGCTGGCGTTGAAATTGAAAATAGCTTTAATGCAGATGTTTTTGATAACGTATTTACCAATAACACTGGCGGCATGCTTGTTTTTGATTTGCCTAATTTGCCACAGCAAGGCGGCCGCGATATTCGGTTCTTTCGCAATATATCCAAAGATAACAATACTCCGAATTTTGCGCCAGAAGGCAACATAGTTGCCATTGTTCCCAGCGGTACGGGCATGATTGTTATGGCCAATGAAAACGTAGAGATTTTTGATAACGAGTTTTCGGGCAACGATACAATGAATGTCACGGTGGCCAGCTATTTCGACGACTATGACGATGACACCTACAAGCCAACACCAAAGAAAATCCATATTCACGATAACGTTTTCGGTAAATCAGGCTTGAAACCAGATTCTGGTATGTTCGGAACAATCGTGAATGAAACTGTCGGAACACCTGTGCCCGATGTTGTGTGGGACGGGGTCTTGCCGTTGATGGACTATGTTTTTTTTGGTCAGGCCGAAGGAGACAAACTGGCAATGCATGATAACAAGCATTTGGCGGACAGTCGCCCGTTTGGTAATGCGAACATGATTATGCACGTCATCGCTCCGATTTTTCATGAAGCAAAATTTGACCTAGAACCCTATAATAAATCCTATCCCTCATTACCCGTAGTGGAAGTGATCATTCGGGGTCGTCCGGCGCAAGAATTGATGAATTAAGATGGCTCTGCGTATTTTTAGGGGATTATTGTTGGCTGTGACACTGCTAACTGTCGCGCTTAATTTACCGCAGGCAGCTGAGACTGTGAACGATCAACTTCTCATGGCGAAAAAGCCAGCGAGATATTTATCTGAATATGGATTGTTTTTGGATAAGCCCGCGCGCATCCCGAATGCACGGGTTATCTCTTATGACTTGAATAATCCGTTGTTTACCGACTATGCGCAGAAACTTAGATACATCTATATGCCTGAAAATTCGGCTCCTGCACCCTATAATGAAAGTGACGTAATCGAATTTCCTGTGGGCAGCGTCTTGATCAAGACTTTCGCCTACCCGAGGGATTTTAGATCTCCTGACAAAGATATTAGCTTTATCGAAACGCGGCTTCTCATCCACAAAAAAGAAGGTTGGAAAGCATACCCCTATGTTTGGAATGCGGACCAATCGGACGCCAAGTTGAAAGTCGCCGGAAAACGCATTCCGGTTTCTGTCATTTGGGAAGACGGCTCCAAAGGGACTGTAGATTATGCTGTTCCCAATATGAACCAATGCAAAGGGTGCCACGTTAATGCTCTTAAGGAATTTGCACCGATCGGCCCAAAGGTTCGAAATTTAAATCGGATCCATCATTCAGATGCTGGGCAGCGGCATAATCAAATAGCGTACCTGAGAGACCTAGGATTTATTGGTGGCGGGCCTGATAAAGCTTCCGAGATGCCCAAGGTGCCCGAGCCTTTTACCATATCCGATGGAAATCTATTTGACCGTTCGAGATCATATCTGGATGGAAATTGCGCGCATTGCCATTCTCCGGGGCGACCTGCGGATACGAGCGGTCTATATCTGAATTTCGAGGAAAACCGAGAAGTCCATTGGGGTGTTAATAAGCCCCCAGTTGCCGCCGGACGTGGCAGCGGAGGGCATCTGGTTGACATAAAACCGGGCCGTCCCGATCAATCGATCTTGCTATTTCGGATGCAAAGTACAGATCCCGGCATAATGATGCCCGAACTAGGGCGTTCGCTTATTCATAAAGAAGGCATCGAACTGATCGAAAAATTCATCAAGGCATTGGACTAACCTAAACAGCTTTTCCTGTGAGCGTTGTCCGCTCAGATAACTCGATCCAGTTTCCGTCTTTGTCGCGAACAAAGCTAAACCGAACTGTCGTCCCAAGTGTTCTTGGCGGGGCACCTTCAATACCGCCAGACTGGATGATCTGTGCATGGGTGTTATCCGCCTCAAAAATTTGCGCGGTGAGATATCTGTAGCCTTTAGCCAAGTAGGGGATGTCTTTGGGAAGATCGGGGCTTTGTTCGGCAATTAAAACAGTCTCGCCGCAGTTAATACGAACCGCACCCAGGCTTTCGGTTTTTGGAAACTCCATAGCCGTATTATAAAACTGTATAAAATCGGCAAGGCTGGAAGTGGCGACTTGAACGCCAATGGTACTCACACCCTGATAGCCCGTGGGCACCAACATGACTTTGTTACCGTCAGGGTCCGTTTTTTCGATGGTTTCTGAAATGCCATCGCGGGCGAGGATCAGGCATTGGTAGCCCGAAGGCCCTGCGTCAATTAGGGGATCTCTTGCATGGTTTATTTTGAGGATGGGGCCAGTAGGGCCATCACCAAGGAAGTGGCGGTGTTGGTGGACACCGCCGCCAAGTTTACCAAGGTGATCAAAAGTGAGCCCGATTTCTTCCTGCCAAAAATGAAGCATTTCATCTTTGTTGTTTGTAAATAATCCAATATCAAGATGGTTTTTCGCAAGTTGCATGCTGTCTGTCCCGGCAGTTTATTTTTGAAAACATTTTACGAAGCTATTGCCGGGCGATCAATGCAAATGTGAGAAGGGGCCGACAAGCGGCCCCAACTTCATTAATCCATCAAGCCTTCAGCTTTCAAGGAGGCGAGGACAGCAGGACGTGCAGCAGTGCGTTGTTGAAAGGCTTGCATTTTCGGCCACGGGCTCAAATCAATACCAGTGAAATTTGTCCAGTTGGTTACAACAAACAAGTAAGCATCAGCTACAGAGAAATCTGAGCCGAGGAGGTAGTCTCTGCCATCAGCAAAAATATTCTCAAAGTTTGTTAGTTTCTTGCTGACGTTTGCAACCGCTGCTGTGCGTTCTTTTTCTGTCAGATCGCGACCTGAGAAAAAAGGACCAAACGCTTTGTGGAGCTCGGTTGCAACAAAGTTCAAATGCTGTTGCAGACGCGCGCGCTCAATTGTGCCATATGCTGGCGCCAAAGAGGCTTCTGGTTTTTGGTCTGCAAGATACTGCAAAATGGAGGCTCCTTCTAGCAGGGTATCGCCAGTATCAAGTGTCAGGGCCGGCACATATCCATGCGGGTTGATTTCCCGAAAGTCATTTCCATGTTCCGTTTTCTTTGTCGCGCCATCAACTTTTTCAAGTTCATATTTGGCGCCAACTTCATTGAGAACAATGTGGGTCGCAAGTGAACAAGCACCTGGCATGTAGTAAAGTTTCATGGAAATCTCCTTCAGTGTAATGACATGCATATTCGCATATGCCAGAGATATGTTTGTGAGTTACATTTGTAAACCATGTAACTTTATGATATTACATTATCTAGTAACCATATGGTAACCTGGAGTAACCCCATGGCGCTGAAAGTCAGAAAAAATAAAAGCCCTGAAATCCCGAACGATTGTCCGCTTGATGCATGTCTGTCAGCCATTGGCGGGGCATGGACGACAAATATCGTGTGGTACTTGCGCGGTGGGCCTCGGCGTTTTAGTGAACTCCGCTATGACATTCCGGGCATTTCTGCGAAAATGTTGACTACCCGTCTTCGCGACATGGAGAGAAAATATATCGTGGATCGGGCGGTCCTGCCTACGTCTCCGCCGTCTGTTGAATATAGTTTGACCGACCTCGGGCATGAACTAATGCCTGTGATTGAAAGCATCGCAGAGGTCGGGCACAAGTTGAAGATGAGAGCTGCAGCAAACATTAAGAAAAATCAGAAACCGGCGCCCGCAGAAGCGACGGCATCGGCCCCTTCAGTTCACGCGAGCTGAAGGTGTTCTCTTGTGTCTTTTGGCATGGCGGAACCAAAGGGGACGTCACCTGCAATAGTGATCCTGTGTAATTCCCGACGAAACCCATCGTAATCATTCATTGCAAAATGCATAGCGCAACGATTATCCCACATGGCAACGGAATTTTTTTGCCAACGGAAGCGGCATTTGAATTCCTCTTGGAGGCAATGTTTGAAAAGCTTTTGTAAAATTTCACGACTATCGCTTTCACTCATCCCTTTAAGGCGAATTGTATAAACTGGATTTATGAAAAGTGATTTCTCGTCGGTTTCGGGATGCGTGCGCACCAACGGATGTTCCATTTCCTCATGAGCTTTTTCGCTTCGGATGATGGTCATGGATTTTTTGTCCGTATCACCCAATAAACTTTTTCCGGTTCCATAGGGGCGCTTTGCAGAATGTACGGCAATTAGGGGCTCGATGATTTGTTTCATGCCCTCCGATAATGTTTCATAGGCGAGGGTCATGTTGGCGAACAACGTGTCGCCGCCATATGGGGGTATATCTATTCCGAGTAAAATTGTTGCAAGGGGCGGACTTTCTTGAAAAGACCAATCAGAATGCCATTGCCCACCAAAATTGATTGTTTTAGTTTCGCTGGCTTCCTTTAAAACTGCAATCACTTCGGGGTGGTCATCCATTGTTTTGACGTAAGGTTCCAAGCCGAACGGGCCGAAATTGGCCGCAAATTTCACATACTCTTCGGTTGTCATTTCTTGATCCCGAAAAAAGACGACGGTGTGATCAAGGAATGCCTGCCGAATTTCAGTAACTGTCTCAGCGTCTAGCTGCCGAAGGTCGACACCAGAAATTTCAGCACCGATTGTTCCGGTTATAGGAGCGACGGTTATTTTTTTGTATTTAGTCATGATTCCTCTCCCAGAATGAGATGTGTCTTTAATCTTGCGCGCGTCTACTGGCTTGTAGTTCCCGGTGCGAAATGTAGGTAGTCGCGCCAACAACGATAGCTCCGCCGAGTAGAACAAAATGGTCTAATCCTTCGTCGAACAAGAAATATCCAATGATGATCGCCCAAATTAGCTGCAAGAAGCCAATAGGTTGTGTCACTGTAATTGGCGCTGCTTTCAAGGCTCGAGTGATGGCGTAATGTCCTGTGGTAGCAAAGAACGCAGTCAAAAATAGCCACATGAGTTCTTCAATCGTTGGTGTTTGCCATTGAAGGATCGCGCCGGGGATCATAGCGATGGTACAGCCAACAGATACCATTCCCACAATCATGATGGAGCTTTCTGTGTCGGTTAGTTTTTTCGCGATCAGAAACGATGCTGCGAACAATGGTGTGGCGCAGAGTTGGGCAATCTGCCCCAGGTTCAATTCTTGAAAACCCGGTCTCAGGATAATTACGGTTCCAATAAAACCGAGCACAATTCCTAAAATACGCCGCGCCCGCAATTTCTCGCCAAGGAATAATGCAGCCCCGATAGCCGTGAAAATAGGAGATGCATAGCCAATGGCAGTGACTTCCGCGACGGGAATACGGGCCATGGCATAGAACCATAAACCAACACCGATAGTGTGAACAATGCTGCGAGCGGTATATAATTTAACGGTAAGCGGCGACATGCTTTTGGGCCAGTGACGGATCAACAATGGAAGCGTCATTAGGGTTCCAAACAAATATCGAATAAAGGCGGCTTCAAGGCTTGGTATGTTTGAGCCCAAGTATCTAATGACGCTGGTCATAGCAACAAACAGAAGTGTTGCAAGGACCATCCAGCAAACGCCTTGGAGAACGAGGTTTCCTCGAATAGTTGAAATGAGAGGCACGCAGCATCCTTTATTATTTTTATTAGTCTTATGTTCTAGGAAAAAAGGACAAGTGTCTAGTTACTTAGCATGCTAACGAATTTATTCCGAAGTTTGAACGATACATTTAAGACCCGGCAGGCCACCATTCTGCATATTGCCTTTCGCAGAAACCCGGTAACTTTTTAATTAAAATCTGTGTGCCATTCTCTAACTGAACTGTGCCGTTGAATTCACCGAAGAGTTGGTGAAAATCAAACCCACATTCGATCTTATCATTAAAAGCAGAATAGAGGCCTTCGGATTTGAAAGTAAGCTCAGTTTTCCCATCATCTGAGTGGATCCGCCAATCTTGGCTAAGATCATCTTGATTATAGTCAAACATAACGAGACCTAACGGTATCATTTTTCCGTCAACCCACAGGACATTTTCAGAAACACCAGTTTCATTGACGCCGTTAGACAAGTTTAAGCCAATGAGTTGACCTGCTTCATTCTGCCCCGTAATACATGCCCAATTCCAGAAAGTATCTCTGCGCAAAAATCCTGCCGTAAAATCATGGTGGGCGGTGGCATTCATAGCGTTGAGGTCGAATTTTTCACCGTCCAAAAAAAGCTCTCCTACGGCTTCGATGCCAGCGACTTTTTGGCAATATGTCCACCCATTGGCGGCGGTCGGTGTGCAAAGGCGTAAAGTGTCGAATACCGATGCTTCTTCACTGAAAGATAGGCTTAACACAGGGGCTTCGTTGATCCTTACCTGCAGATGTTTTTCTCGCCCTTCAAGCCGGCTTTCAAATGAAACGTGAAGCCCTTTGCCCGCAAGAATGGATGTGCCATCATCTGGATCCAGATTAATTTGCCCCGTGTCACCCTCTCCAATACGGCAACCTTTTTTCAAGGTTTTCCCAGTTTTTCGATCGAAAACGTAAAAGAAAACGGTTTTTTGCTGATTGGCAAATGTCAGGGAACAGCCTGCGATGAACCGTTCCGACGTAAATCCTAGAAAGTGAAAATGGACAAAACGTCTTTCCCGTTGAGAGGCAGGGAGCATTGTTCTAAAGGGCGTGCGCAAGGGGTAATCTTGATAATTGATGTTTCCAACAGGATTTTCGAATTTCCCAAATGTGACTTTGCCTTCGTTTTGCAAGAACTGCTTTTGCATCAGTATCCTCCCCTTTTTTTGAGAGTATCATTGCTGAGTTTGCTGGGGGGCACAATAGCCGCGTTTGGCAAGCTCCTGTTATTCAGCGGCGGCTGGCATCTCCAGATTGATGAGCTCCTGTATTTCAGAGCGACAGGACCCGCAATTCGTACCGGCTTTCAAACACTCGCCAATAGCAGTGGTTGTCAGGCAACCACTTTCAGTAATCGCCGATTGGATTTGATTTTGCCCAACTGAAAAACAAGAGCAAACAATTGCGCCGATGTCTGGCGTATCCGCGGGCGGTCGACCTGCAACGATACGATGGCGAAGAAATACATTTTCAAATGGTTGCCCAAGCTCACCCGCAATCCATGATCTGGATATATCTATAGGTGTCACTGACAGATATAGTGCGCCCGTGAGCTGGTTTTCCTGAAACGTTGCGTATCGATTTGCGCCCGTGAATTTATCCGCATAGGTGATGAGATCCGATGTTTTCAACACTTCAGTGGCAAATTTTAGAGGATTAGTTAGCAGGTTTTTGAAAGCAAATTCTATCCGCCATCCATCGTTGCATTTGGCGGCTGCCCAGTATTCAGCTGAGAAAGTCGCGGGTTTATCCTGAACAATGAGAAACCCCTTAAGCGCAACGTTAAAAAGACGTATGTTACAAGGGATGTTCTTAGTGGCAGGCTGACCCGAATAGGGATCAACGATTGCGGGGATGAGTGTGCCTACGCGTCCATTAGATGCAAACTCATCTGTCCAGTGAATAGGCACAAATATGCTGCCGCTTTGCACTTTGTCTGTGACGTGAGCTCTCACGACAATTGAAGAAAGGTCACTTGAAATTTCAACCAAATCGGTATTGCCTATACCAAGCTTACTTGCGTCTATTGGATGGATTTCGGCAAAAGGCTCCGTTAGATGCTGAGATAGCCGTGGACTTTTACCTGTGCGTGTCATGGTGTGCCAATGATCGCGAACCCGCCCGGTATTTAGGGTGTAGGGGTACTTGTCACCGGTCTTAGATTTTTGCGCGCTTGCTTGAGTTTGAAAACGCGCTTTTCCATTGGGGGTGAAGAAATTTCCATTAGCAAAAAAGCGTCTATCAGCGGTGTCACGTTTGCGCGTAAGGGGCCATTGTAACGGCGCCATGTCTGCATATTCATCGTCAGAATAGTCTGCAATAATGCCAATATCGAAGTCACGGGTTCCGCTGTTCTCAGATGCAGATAGTGCTGCGAATTCCCGAGCAATGTCAGCGCTTTTAGTGTAGGAGAAACCGTTTGTAAATCCCATGCGCTTCGCAATTTCGGTGAACTGCCACCAGTCTGCTTTTGCATCCCCCGGGGCTTTTAGAAAGGCGCGCTGCCGTGACATTCGGCGTTCGGAATTTGTAACCAGTCCCTCTTTTTCGCCCCACCCGAGGCTAGGTAGTTTGACGTGGGCCAGCGCTGTTGTATCCGTATGAGATTGAATGTCTGAGACAACGACAAAAGGGCATGCCTGCAGGGCTGATTTTACAAAATTTGCATCTGGAAGGCTGTCCACCGGGTTGGTTGCCATGATCCAGATAGCTTTAATTTGGCCGCTCATTACAGCCTTGAACATATCCACTGCTTTGAGGCCGGGTTTTTGGGCGATGGTGGGCGACTTCCAAAAGGATTGAACGATTGTCCGGTGACCTTCGTTCTCGATGTCCATATGACAGGCAAGCATATTGGCCAGGCCGCCAACTTCACGCCCACCCATAGCATTGGGTTGTCCCGTAATAGAAAATGGCCCCATACCAGCGCGGCCAATGCGCCCCGTTGCCAAATGACAACTAAGGATGGCATTGACTTTATCCGTCCCGACAACAGATTGGTTCACGCCTTGGCTATAGACTGTGACTGTTTTATCGGTTTTTCCAAATAATTCGTAGAACTGCTGAATTGCGGACAATGTTAGTCCGGTCTGACGAATGAGTTCAGCCTCTGAGAGGTTGTTTGCGGCATCCACGGCATCTCTAAACCCGGTTGTATGTTGGTCAATATAAGGAGTGTTCAGAAGTGAATTTTTGGATAAATAGGATAACAATCCTTGAAACAGGGCAACGTCTCCATCGGCCTTAATGGGGAGATGAAGATCTGCGATATCAGCGGTCATAGTTCGCCTTGGATCTACAAGAACAACTTTCATTTCAGGCCGGGCAATCTTTGCAGCGGCAATACGCTGGTAAATTACGGGATGGCACCACGCCAAGTTCGACCCAACAAGGACAATAACATCGGCAAGTTCCAAATCTTCGTAGGTGCCGGGCACCGTATCCGATCCAAAAGTTTGCTTGTGCCCCGCCACACTTGAGGACATGCACAAGCGAGAGTTTGTATCGATATTAGCGGAACCGATGTACCCTTTCATCAGTTTGTTGGCGACGTAATAGTCTTCGGTTAGCAACTGACCAGAGACATAAAACGCAACGGAGTCTGGACCGTACGCCTTTATGGTTTTCTTGAACTTATCCGCCACATGATCAAGAGCTGTATCCCAATCGGTCGGACTGCCAAGGATCTCCGGATGTAGCAGCCTTCCAGATAGATCCAGAGTTTCACCCAAAGCGGATCCTTTCGAACAAAGCCTGCCGTAGTTAGCCGGATGATCGGGATCGCCTTTTATATCAATTGTTCCTGCGCTGGTTTTCGTTGCCAGAACACCGCATCCGACGCCGCAATAGGCACATGTGGTTTTGACCGTTTCACCAACCTGGATATCTTCTTGCATTATTTAATGCCATCACTTGATGTCTGCAATCCAAGCAGGATGTCATCGCCGTCTTGTTTGATGGGGAAACTTAATGTTGACCCTTCATCCGGCCCTTGAACTTCACCGGTCTCTAGCGAGATCACCCAGTTATGAAGCGGGCAAGTGACGCAACCGTCATGGACGATCCCTTGGCTTAAGGGGCCATTCTTGTGAGGACATTTATCTTCAAGCGCAAAGACTTTGTCATCAGCACTCCTGAACAGGGCGATGGTCAGATCTCCGTTTTTAACGCATCTTGATCCGCGTTTTGGGATGTCTGACAGTTTGCCAATTTTGATCCAATTTTTCTTAAATGCATTCATTCTGCTGCCTCTTGCCCGAAAATAGCGAGGGGATTAAATTCGTGTTTGTCTTTGCCTGAAACACGTTCTGACCAAGGATCATGCTGGGCAAATTTTTGAGAGTAGACAAAGCGTTGGTACAGGTTTTTGCGCCCGATATCATCGTCAAGGATTTGGCTTCGAATTTCATCCACTCCGACACGTTTTGCCCATTTGTAAATACGTTCCAGATAATGACCTTGCTCACGGTAGAGCTGGGTTAGTGCCACGATATATTCGAGGGCTTCATCTTCGCTTGAGGCGTGACCAAGGAGCTCGGTGCCTTTGATATCCAAGCCAGCGGCGCCTGCGAAGTGAATGTCATATCCAGAATCCACGCAAATCACACCAATGTCTTTACAGGTCGCTTCTGAACAATTTCTAGGGCAACCGGAGACTGCCAATTTCAATTTTGCAGGTGTCCAAGATCCCCACATAAATTTTTCAATTCGAATGCCGAAACCAGTTGAGTCTTGGGTCCCAAAGCGGCACCAGTCGGATCCCACGCAGGTTTTAACGGTGCGCAGGCCTTTGGCATATGCTTGGCCTGAGACGAAACCTGCATCACCAAGATCAGACCAGACACCGAGCAAATCTTCCTTTTTGACGCCCAGCATATCAATGCGCTGACCACCTGTAACTTTCACCGCGGGGATATCAAATTTATCAACAACATCCGCAATTGCCCGCAGCTCATCAGAGGATGTCATACCGCCCCACATGCGAGGAACCACAGAATAAGTGCCATCTTTTTGAATGTTGGCGTGGACACGCTCGTTAATATAACGAGACTGGTAATCGTCCTCATATTCGCCGGGCCAGTCGCTGACGAGGTAGTAGTTAAGAGCGGGCCGGCATTTTGCGCAGCCACAAGATGTCTTCCATTCAAGCTCTTGCATGACAGCGGGAATAGATTTGAGGCTTTTAACCTGAATTAACCGGCGAACATCATCATGTCCAAGGTCGGTGCAGGGACAAACGGCGGCTACTTTTGAGGGATCATACGTATCCCCCAAAGTCACACTCATCAATTGTTCTACTAACCCTGTACAAGTTCCGCAGGACGCTGAGGCTTTTGTGTGGGACCGAACCTCATCAAGAGTATTCAGTTTTTTGTCGGTGATGGCCGTTACGATTACAGATTTACAAATGCCGTTACAGCCACAAATTTCTGCATCATCGGGCAGAGCTGCAACGGCTTGCATCGGGTCCAGCGATGCGCCGCCTTGATAGGCTTGACCGAAAATGAGGCTATCGCGCATTTCGGAAATATCTGTTCCTTTCTTAAGCAAATCAAAGAACCATGGACCGTCAGTTGTCTCTCCGTATTGAACCGCGCCGATAATCCGGTTTTCTTTTAGAACTAAACGCTTGTAGATACCTTGCGCCGCATCACGCAGAACGATTTCTTCTCTATCATCGGCCTCTGCAAAATCACCAGCAGAATAAAGATCCACACCAGTGACTTTCAGTTTTGTGGCTGTGACAGATCCGGTAAATTCGGCGTTGCCGCCAGTCAGGTTATTGGCAAGAACCTTCGCCATTTCATATAATGGTGCAACAAGGCCGTAGCAGTCACCGCGATGTTCCACGCATTCACCAAGGGCATACACATCTGGATCAGATGTTTGCATTTTGTCGTCCACAAGTATGCCGCGATTGCAATCGATGTCAGCGTCTTTTGCAAGACTGAATGAGGGACGAATGCCAACCGCCATAATGACGATGCTTGCATCAATCACAGTGCCGTCGTCTAAGGTAATGCCTGAAACGCGACCATCTTTACCCAAAATTTCCTTGGAGTTGACCTCAGTTAAGACCTCAATCCCTTTGTCTTTGATGGCCTTTTCAAGCAAGTAACCGGCAGCAGGGTCTAATTGTCGTTCCATCAAAGTGGGCATCAAGTGAAGAACGGTTACATCCATTCCTCTAGCTTTGAGCCCTGCCGCGGCTTCTAATCCAAGGAGGCCACCGCCGATGACAACTGCCCGGCCTTTGGATTTGGCTGCTGTTAGCATGGCGCCCACATCATCCAAGTCGCGGTATACCAAAACGCCGTCTAGATCATGGCCGGGAAGCGGAATAATGAACGGATTAGAACCTGTGGCGATGACTAATTTGTCATAAGATGCAACAACGCCCGCCTCTGATGTAACCGTCTTTAAATTCCGGTCAATTTCGGTGATTTTGGCACCTTTGAGCAAAGTTACATTATTTGCCTCATACCACGCATCATCATGGGTGATGATGTCTTCGTATGTTTTCTCGCCAGAAAGAACCGGAGATAACATCAACCTATTGTAGTTGACCCGAGGTTCGGCGTTGAAAATAGTAACGTCATAGGCGGTTGCGTCTTCTTCGAATAAATGTTCCAACATCCTGCCCGGTGCCATGCCATTTCCGATAATTACAAGTTTTTGTGTCATTTTTCTCTCTTCCTTTAAATGGCAAAGGATGCAGTTTCAGATTTGCCAGAATTTTGTCTGGCAATCCGGGTTTCCCGTTTTTCGCGGATAGATTGAAGTTGGTCTTCGCTTGGGTTCGCGCCGCCTTCGTAGACGTCCAAGAAACTTAAAAGTTCTTCTCGGTAGGCGTAATAATCAGGGTGTTCGAGTAATGCTTTTCGAGATCGCGGACGAGGGAGGTCAACTTCCATGATGTTGCCAATTTTCGCGTTTGGCCCGTTAGACATCATCACCACACGGTCAGCTAGCAGAATAGCTTCATCAACATCATGAGTGACACAAATCGCTGTGACTTGGGTGCGTTTCCAAACGTCCATAAGAACATCCTGCAGCTCCCATCGGGTCAAGCTGTCCAACATCCCAAACGGCTCATCCAGTAATAAAAGTTTTGGAGACAGGGCAAATGCACGGGCAATGCCAACACGTTGCCGCATTCCGTTTGAAAGGCCTGCTGCCATCTTATGCATGGAATCCCCAAGACCAACGCGAGAGAGGTAATATTCGACAACTTCAGCCCGCTCTGTTTTTGTGGCTTTTGGATAGACCCGCTCCACCCCGAGGGAGACATTGTCGTAGGCGGTCATCCAAGGCAGCAAAGACGGCGCTTGGAACACAACAGCGCGATCAGGACCAGCCTTCGTGACGTGGGTACCGTCCAGAATTATTGCGCCTTCAGATATTTTGTTTAGGCCCGACACCATGGATAGAACTGTAGATTTTCCGCATCCGGAATGACCGATGACAGAAATAAATTCGCCCTTTTTAATTTTGAGATCAAACCCATCCACAACTGTAAGTGGGCCGTTGGATGTTGGGTAGATTTTGGTTGTCTGACTAAACTCAACATACCGATCGGACCGGGTAGAGGCAGCGGCTTCGCTATACGCCGCTGGTACCTTCTCGTTCCGCGTGATGGGTACGATATTGGGGAGGTGCTTTTCAGTAATTTTTCCGCCCGCCCGTTCTGCGCCCAATGCCATTAGGTATTCTGTGATTTTGCCCCGAATTTTGATGAATTCTGGATCGTCATTCATGGATGCGCGATCTCTGGGATGGGGAAGTGAGATGTTAAACTCTTTTCCCAAAGTGGCATTAGGTCCGGGTTTTAAAGGAATAACGCGATCGGCCAGTAGAATGGCTTCATCCACATCATTGGTGATGAGGATGATTGTCTTTTTTTCCTTCTGAGAGATATCTGCGAACTCGTCTTGTAATTTGGATCGGGTTAGCGCGTCCAAAGCGGACAAAGGCTCATCCAACAGAAGAACTTCAGGCTGGGTGGCAAGGGCACGGGCTACCGAAACACGTTGCCGCATGCCACCAGATAACTCGTTTGGTTTACGGTGCTTGGCATGTTTCAGGCCAACCATTTCTATGTATTTATCGCAAAGTGCGCTGCGTTCTTTCTTAGGTTTTTTCTTGAGGACAGCATCTACGGCCAGTTCAATATTGGCCTGAACGGTCATCCAAGGCATGAGTGAGTAAGATTGGAAAACAACGCCCATATGAGTGCTGGGCTCGGTCACTTGCTTGCCTTGGAATATAACCCCGCCCTGATCAGGTTTAATAAGACCTGCGAGTGCAGAAATCAGAGTGGTTTTTCCAGACCCTGAAAATCCAACAATGGCAATAAACTCGCCTTGTTCGACTTTCAAATTAATGTCTGAGAGCACTTCGGTGCGGGTTCCGCCATGGTCAAAATGTTTTGACAGCCCTGATATTTCTAAAATCGGCATGGCAATTCCTAACGGTTTGACGAGAAGGTGAAGGCTTGTTGCAGGGTGTACATAACCCGATCCAACATGAAGCCAATGATGCCAATGGTAAGGACAGCCACAATGATTTTGGCGAGGGATTGGGAAGATCCATTTTGAAACTCGTCCCATACGAATTTACCAAGTCCCGGATTTTGCGCGAGCATTTCAGCCGCGATTAGAACCATCCATCCAACGCCCAGTGATAGGCGCAATCCAGTAAAAATCAACGGAAGAGACGACGGGAGTACCAACTTGGTGACGGTTTTATATGTTGGTAGCTGTAAAACGCGGCCCACATTCATCAAGTCTTTATCAACAGATGCAACGCCCAATGCCGTATTAATCAGGGTCGGCCATAAAGAACACAGGGTCACCGTTACAGCAGACACGACCAATGATTTTGGAAGGAAGGACGTCGGATTTGCATAGGCTGCAGACACGATCATGGTCACGATGGGTAACCAGGCCAGCGGCGATACTGGTTTAAATATCTGGATCAGCGGGTTTATGGCCCCGTTTACAGCTTTTGATAAGCCAGAGGCAATTCCAAGGGGGATCGCAATTGCTGTCGCAATTATAAAGCCCAACCCCACAGTAAACAGAGATGTGAATATCTGATCTATGTAGGTTGGTTTACCCGTGTATTTGCGATGTTTGACTTTGTGCGCTTTACCTGCGGCAATTAATTGCTCGTTCCTCACGGCTTGCCGCTCAAAGAAAGCATCGGCTTTTGCCCGTTCCCGAACATGGTCGTCCCATAAGTTAAGAGCTTGCTCCCATACGGCCATAGGGCCAGGAATAGTTCCTAGCGATGTTGTTACTTTTGGTGCGAGCGCTCCCCATGCCACGAGAAATAAAATGATCCCGGTTAAGGGAATAATGAGCACGCGGCGCAGTTCAATAAGCTGCTCTTTAGTGTCGTCACCAGCGGCTATTTTCAGCAAAGGTGTTATCCATGAAAAACCTAACGCGTCAAGCCATCCGGAAGTGGCATTGATTTTAGAAAATATCTTTTCCTGTCGGGCTTTTTTCTTTTCTGCAGCTTCTGGGTTTTCAATTGGTGATGCTGTGGAAGAGGCCATGCTATTTTCCTTATTACTCGGTAATGCTTGGGGTGCGACACATCACATCCCGGAAATGGTGTTAGCCGCCGACAATTGCGCCAGCTTTGACGGTCTCGTTCGATTTCAAACCGATGGTTTGTACGTTGATATAGGCATTCGGGGTTTTACCGTCGTATTCAACGCCATCTATGAACGCGGAGGTAGGCGCTCGGTATCCATCACTTTCCCATGGAAAATCAGCTTCACTTACATGACCTTCTTCCACCAGTAGGCGGGCAGCCTTTAAGTAAGTTTTGGGCAAATAGACAGATTTGGAAACATCTGCATACCATTGGTCAGGTTTGGCCTCTGGGACTTGGCCCCACCGACGCATTTGGGTGAGATACCAAACCGCATCTGAGTAAAAGGGGTAGGTGGCGTAATGGCGATAGAAAACGTTGAAATCTGGAAGGTCGCGCTTGTCACCTTTTTCGTATTCGAATGTACCGGTCATTGAATTTGCAATGACCTCCTTATCCGCACCGACATATTCAGGGCGAGAAAGGATTTCTACGGTTTCCGTCCGGTTAGCACCGTTGTTTTCATCCAGCCACTTTGCCGCCCGAATGAGTGCTTTCGTGAGGGCTAATGTTGTATTGGGATATTGGTCAGTGAATTTTTTGGTTAGCCCAAAGACTTTCTCAGGATTGTTTTTCCAAATTTCGTAATCGGTGATCACAGGAACGCCAACATTTTTGAGAACAGCTTGCTGGTTCCAGGGTTCACCCACACTGTATCCGTTTAAAGTACCCGCTTCCATGGTCGTCGGCATTTGCGGCGGCGGTGTCACAGATAAAAAGACATCAGCCTGTATTTGTCCGCTAGCGTCATTAGGCGCGTAAAATCCGGGATGAATATTGCCCGAAGCAAGCCAATAGCGAAGTTCGTAATTGTGGGTAGATACGGGAAAGACCATGCCCATGTTGAAAGCTCTGCCTTCATCTTGAAACTGACCTACGGCCTTTTTCAAGGCATCCGCCTTAATAGGATGAATAGGTTTGCCATCCGCGTCATGGAGCACATGTTCTTTCATCATTTCCCAAACTTCATTGGAAACGGTAATCGCATTACCGTTCAGATCCATTGAAAAAGGTGTGACGATGTGGGCCTTGGTACCATACCCAATTGTTGCCGCAAGGGGCTGCCCCGCCAGCATGTGAGCGCCGTCAAGCTCGCCGGTGATGACACGATCAAGAAGCACTTTCCAGTTCGCTTGTGGCTCTAGCGTGACGTACAAGCCTTCATCTTCGAAATATCTTTTCTCATATGCGATGGCGAGTGGAGCCATGTCCGTCAGTTTAATGAAACCTAGCTTCAATTCGTCTTTCTCAACATCTAGCATCTCAGCAGATGCTGAACCGAGGAAATTGAGAGAGGATGCGGCTATCACTGCTGTTATTACTATTTTGTGGCGCAGGGTATCGAAAAACTTCATTAAAATTACTCCGTAAGACAAAGATCAGCAGCAACAACTCCTGACAAATTAGCCGATCTCAACATCGGAAAAAAGTTAGGGCCGCTTGATATCAGGTTCTTTGCATGGGGTATGCCAATTTTTCGAGAATATTAATTTTTCGATATAAAACAATGAGTTGAATTAAATTTATCGATATTGTTAAGCTTGAAATATCTGGCAATTTGCTCTTTTTTTGTGCAGCGCACAAATGTTAGGCGCTTTTTCCTACTCGAAACAAGTGAGTCGTTTTATTTACGAACTTCTCATCACCAATAAGCCGGCTTATTGGAGGTAAGTTGTAAAAACACAAAAAAAAAGGCAGAAAATTTTTTGAAAACACCAGAATAACGAGACTCTGCCTTGTGTTTTCTACCTTTTAGAGAAACAAAAAATAATTATTCATACGAGCGCCGATGTACGGCTAAATTTTCTTGTTAGTTCACATGCAATGTGCAAGTGTTTTCCCATGAAAATGAAATCAAACTGAAACAATTCGAAAATTAGGGGGATAATATGAAATTGAAGAATTTGGCACTTGGTGCCGCGGCTACATTACTCGCATCCGTGATGGCTTCCACCAGCTCATATGCTGCAGAATGCGCACGCGGAACATTGGATACTCGTTTCTGTGACGTAGATGGCGATTTACTTGCTGATACACCTACTGATGCGTCTAAACTACTTGATCCATCAACACTTGTATTTGCATACACTCCTGTTGAAGATCCTGCTGTTTATAAAGAAGCATGGAGCGATTTCCTAACTCATATGGAAAAAGTAACTGGTAAAAAAGTTCAATTCTTCCCAGTTCAAAGCAATGCCGCACAAATCGAAGCTATGCGTTCTGGTCGGTTGCACATTGCCGGCTTTAACACTGGTTCAAACCCGCTTGCTGTAAACTGCGCTGGTTTTAATCCGTTTACAATTATGGCATCTGCTGATGGAAATTTCGGTTATGAAATGGAAATCATTACATATCCGGGCAGTGGCATTAATAAAGTTGAAGATATTAAAGGCAAACAGCTTGCTTTCACATCTCCAACATCAAATTCTGGCTTTAAAGCGCCTTCCGCCATTTTGAAAGCTGATTTCAACATGGAAGCAAAGCGCGACTTTGAACCAGCGTTCTCAGGCAAGCACGACAATTCAATTCTTGGCGTTGCGAATAAAGATTACCCTGCAGCCTCTATCGCAAACTCAGTGATGCACCGCATGCTCAAGCGTGATGTGATTAAGGCAGAACAGATTAAATCTATCTATAAATCACAAACATTCCCAACTACAGGCTTTGGTGTTGTCTACAACTTGAAACCAGAACTTAAAGCGAAAATCCAAGAAGCATTCTTCTCTTTCGAATGGGCTGGATCTTCTCTTGAAAAAGAGTTCTCTAAATCAAACGAAGCTCAATTCTTGGAAATGACATACAAAAAATTCTGGGATGTTATTCGTAAAATTGATGCCGCGAATAATGTTAAATACACTTGTAAATAAGTGATCAATCTAGCCGTGAGCGGTTTTCGCTCACGGTTTTTTCTTGGCGTATGTGTGGGTTATAATGCTTCAAATTGAAAAACTGACGAAAAAATATCCAACTGGTGATCTCGCATTAACCGCGGTCGATTTGGAAATCCCTGAAGGACAAGTGCTTGCCCTTATTGGCCCGTCCGGCGCTGGTAAAAGTACGCTTATTCGGTGCATCAACAGACTTGTTGAACCAACAAGCGGCACTGTCACCCTCAAAGGGGAAAATATCACAACGCTTGGATCGGGCGGCTTGCGCGCTGCGCGCCGTAAGATGGGAATGATTTTCCAAGAATACGCGTTGGTTGAACGACTAACCGTTATGGAAAATGTATTGTCTGGCCGTTTGGGATATGTCGGGTTCTGGCGCAGTTTTTTACGTAAATACCCGCAGTCAGATATAGATGAAGCCTTTCGGCTTTTAGACCGCGTAGGCCTATTGCATATGGCTGACAAACGCGCGGATGAGCTCTCTGGTGGACAACGGCAACGTGTTGGTATCGCTAGGGCGCTTATTCAAGACCCAGATTTATTGTTGGTGGACGAGCCAACGGCATCGCTTGATCCAAAAACGTCTCGCCAAATTATGCGCCTCATTTGCGAATTGTGTAAAGAACGTGGATTGGCAGCAATCATTAATATTCATGACGTGGCTTTGGCACAAATGTTTGTGCAGCGCGTTGTTGGCTTGAAACTCGGAAAACTTCAGTTCGACGGATCTCCTGATCAATTGACACCTGATGTTTTGACGTCAATTTACGGCGAAGAAGATTGGGAAGCAACAATCGAAAAAGTTGACGAGGAAGACGCATGAGTACGGCAGTACTTACGGACGTAACTCTCGATCAACGATTGGGGACTGCGTGGAAAAAACCAAACTTTATCAAGAACCCAATTTTGCGCTGGGCCCTTTTTATCGGCGCCATTGTGTATCTTATTCTGGCTTTTAACTCTATCGATGTAAATTGGTCGAGGGTTAGTGAAGGTCTCATACGGGGATGGAATTTTGTTGTCGCGTTTGCCAACCCTGATTTCTTTTCTCGCGGAACTGATATCCGGGAGGGTCTAATTGAAAGTGTGATTATGACCGTGACATCCACGGTTGTTGGTATTGCAATTTCAATTCCTATCGGACTTGGGGCTGCCCGAAATATTGCACCACTACCCGTATATATAGTCTGCCGGGGTATCGTTGCTCTATCGAGAGCGCTTAACGAAATCATTGTTGCTATTTTAATGGTGGCGATTTTTGGCTTTGGCCCCCTCGCTGGCTTCATCACGTTGAGTTTTGCAACCATTGGCTTCCTTGCCAAATTGCTGGCTGAAGAAATCGAAGACATGAACAAGGTTCAGGCTGAAGCGGTGAAAGCCACAGGTTCATCTTGGATGCAGTGGATTAATTATGGCGTGCAGCCGCAAGTCATGCCACGTCTCGTTGGACTTTCAATTTACCGACTGGATATTAATTTCCGTGAATCTGCCGTTTTGGGTCTTGTGGGCGCTGGTGGTATCGGTGCAACCCTAAATACCGCGTTTGATCGATATGAATTTGATACAGCGGCAGCAATTTTGCTGATGATTATCGGAACTGTCATGGTTCTTGAATACTTATCAGGCGTCATTCGGAAGAAGGTACAGTAATGCCAGTCTCAGAAAATTCTACAGGTTTAAAAGTCTGGCAAATACGGGACCGAAACCAAACTCTAAAACGCTGGTTTGGGTATTTGTTAGCAGTCGCAGCCTTCATGTGGTGCTGGAAGCAAATTTCAGACGTAACAACTTGGTATTTCGTATGGGATGCCCCTCGAATTGCCGCAGATATTGGCTCGCGAGCGATGCCGCCACGCTGGGACTATATGGGTGAACTTTGGGTTCCTATTTGGGACACATTAAACATTGCGACACTGGGAACATTGCTTGCCTTAATTATGGCTGTTCCAGTGGCCTTTCTCGCGGCGAGCAATACAACACCGAGCAAGACTTTTGTGAGGCCTGTTGCGTTATTCATCATTGTCTCTACGCGGTCTATTAATTCCCTGATCTGGGCATTGTTATTGGTCTCAATTATCGGACCGGGTGTTGCAGCGGGACTTGTTGCCATTGCTATTCGGTCAATCGGTTTCTGTGCAAAACTACTGTATGAAGCCATTGAGGAAATCGACGTTAAACAAGTCGAAGCCATTACAGCTACGGGGGCGTCTCGTTGGCAGGTAATGGTGTATGGGATTATTCCGCAGATATTACCGTCGTTTGCAGGTATTACTGTTTTCCGGTGGGATATTAATATTCGCGAGTCTACGGTTCTTGGGCTTGTTGGTGCTGGGGGAATTGGACTTCAACTGAGTTCATCACTAAACGTACTTGCATGGCCACAAGTTACATTGATCCTTCTTGTGATCCTTGTGGCTGTCGTTTTAGGCGAATGGGTATCAGCAAAGGTGCGCGGTGCAATTATCTAAATATTTTGAAGACCTATTCCCCCGTTTAAACGGGGAGCAGGCTTTCGAGCTTTATGAGGATGTAAAAGATAAACTTCCTCAAGGCAATTTTCCGGCCGTCTCATTCAGAAAAAATTCGCTTTTAGACGTTGCCGATGAGGTGGACACATTTGTGTTTGATGCCTTTGGCGTGTTGAATGTGGGTGAGACAACGATTGATGGCGCCGTTCAACGGATAGCTGACCTGCGTGCATTGAAGAAGAACGTTTTTGTTCTGACCAATGCGGCTAGTTACAATAAGGTAGACGCCTACAACAAATTCGAAGGGCTCGGTTTTGATTTTTCTGAAAATGAAATTGTGTCTAGCCGGAATGCTGCAGAAATCGCTCTGGGATCCTTCGGTGACGATACTCTTTGGGGCGTTGCCGCGACGAACAAGTTTGAGGCCTCAGAACTTCCTCAAAAATCCGTGAAACTGACAGATGATGTGGAAGAATATGACGCGGTAGACGCGTTTTTATTTTTATCTGTACAAGATTGGGATGCCTCTCGCCAAACCATGTTAGAGAAGTCGCTTGCGGGTAATAAGAGGCCAGTAATTGTCGCAAATCCTGACATTGTTGCGCCGCGAGGAGATGTTTTTTCAACTGAGCCAGGCTATTTTGGACATCGTCTTATGCGTCTTTTAGAGGTCGATGTGCACTTCCACGGAAAACCTTTTCCATCGGTCTTTGAAATTGTTGAGAATAGACTAGGCCGCGAAAATGTTGATCCCAGCCGCGTTTGTATGGTGGGCGACACGCTTCATACTGATGTGCTTGGCGGGGCCGCACGAGGCTGGAAAACAGCACTTGTCACTGATCATGGTTTATTCAAAGGCCTTGATCCGAACGTGTATATTAATAAAAGCGCCATAACGCCCAACTGGTTAGTAGGATCAATCTAACACGGCAAACCTTCTATTGGCTGAGATCATTTATTGGATTATTCTAAATAATACCTCTAAACCGATGCAATGGGAGAAAATCATGCCTTCAGTCAGTAAAAAAATCATGTTTACCAGTGCGACCGGTGAACAGCTTGCAGGCCGATTAGATTTGCCCGATGGGACGCCGAAGGCATATGCGCTCTGGGCACATTGTTTTAGTTGCACAAAGGATATTTTTGCCGCCTCTCGCGTTGCCAATGGATTGACAGCGCAGGGGATTGCTGTGCTTCGATTTGATTTTACAGGCCTTGGTGCGAGTGAGGGTGATTTTGCCAATACAAATTTTTCATCCAACGTAGATGATCTTGTTGCTGCCTCCAATTTTCTGAGAGAAAACTATCAGGCCCCAAAGATGTTAATCGGTCATTCGCTGGGAGGGGCCGCCGTACTTGCCGTCGCATCAAAAGTTCCCGAGGCAGAAGCCGTTTGTACAATTGGCGCACCAGCAGACCCTGCACATGTTGCGCATAATTTTCAAAGCTCGCGCGCAGAAATTGATGAACATGGCGAAGCTGAAGTACTCCTGTCTGGAAGGCCGTTTCGAATTAAGAAACAGTTTTTGGAGGACATTGAAGGTCAAAAACTGGAGCGCGATATTGCAAACTTGAAAAAGGCGCTGCTGGTCTTCCACTCTCCCATTGACAATATAGTTGGCGTTGAAAATGCCGGAACAATCTTTCAGGCTGCTAAACATCCAAAAAGTTTTGTCTCGCTTGATACGGCTGATCATCTTTTGAGCAAAAAGGAAGATGCGACCTATGTTGCCAATGTTATAGCGGCTTGGGCAGCTCGCTATATCAACCTATCCAACGGCGATCTGCCCATGCCAAATGCGGCACCTGGAACTGTTGTAGTTGCTGAAACAGGGCAAGGTAAATTCACCAATGCCATATCGGTGGGGGGGAAGCACCAATTGATCGCAGATGAACCGTCATCGGTGGGGGGCACGGATACAGGCCCAACGCCGTATGATTACTTGCTGGCCGGTCTGGGCGCGTGCAAGGCGATGACGATGCGCATGTATGCAGATCGTAAAGGCTTCGCGCTTGATCGGGCTGTCGTTACTCTAAAACATGACAAAATACATGCGACTGATTGCGAGAGTTGCGAGACCGAAGGCGGCCGCCTCGATCGGATCACAGTTGAAATTGACGTGCAGGGGGATCTGGATGAGGCGACGCGGCAACAAATTATTGATATAGCTGATAAATGCCCTGTCCACCGGACACTCCATTCGGAAGTTAATATTGTTAGCAAACACAGTTAGTTGGCGAGATAGGCGGTCCCGATCTTAGAAAGCCTCGCTTCTTGCGCTGATTTGGCGATGGTATGAAGTTTCGAGATGTCGCGGGACAGCAACTTGGTTTCAGGTCTTTGTTGGCGGCCACTGAGTTCAGAAAGGCATTCCAAAGCTTTGTAACACTGGATGCTTTGTTGGCGGAAGCCTAGCTGAAGTGCGATCAAGTCTTGAAAGTTTGCATCTGCCGCGTCCGCGGCGACGGCTAAATGCAATGCAACTACATTTAGGGCCTGTAACTGGGTGATTATTTCTCCGATATTTTTGGACGCGCCATCGTCAATCTCTTCCGTCAAATCTTTCAGTAAACGATCCAAGCAGCCAACATATGCCGATGCACCAATGGCATCTTCAACCGCGCGCATACGAAGGGAGGTTTGCTCAAATGCCTGCCCCTCAACTCCGATTAGGTTACCAGCAGGAACTGCGCAATTCTTTAACAGTATGCCGCCATGCGGGCACGGGTGTAGAAAATCCAATTTAACGCCAGCTGTTCGCTCCAAACCAACATTTTCTTCCGGAACCAAAATGGCGCTGAATTCCTTTCGACCTTCCGCTTCCTGTGTGATGGCTAGTACGATGAAGTAGTTTGCCAAGGGTGCATTCGTGAGGAATGTTTTCTCGCCGGTCAGGATGAAATTCTCTCCGTCGCGGACAGCTTTGGTTTTCAAATGCTTGGGATGTGCGCCAGCGCCGGGTTCTGATATTGCAACAGCCAGTGTTTTGTCTCCGCGCACAATGGCTGGAAGGAGCTCTTGTTTCATATCGTCAGATGCCCTGTCGGCAATATGCAGTTTTGCAAGCAGCCAATGAGACATAAACACCATGGTGACACCCGGAACGCCGCCAACTTTATTCAAGAGATATGCTGCCTTCGATAGAGTTACATAACTGGCCCCAAGGCCGCCGTAAGTTGTTGGGATTGCAAGGCCAGAAAGTCCAGATTTACCAAATGCTGCCCACAAGTCTGTTGGGAAATGCGGCGCAGCTATCAGAGTAGTTCTGTTTGGCGCAATATAGATCTCTGCAAATTCTTCGATTTGTTTTAAGGCGGCTGTTTCTGCTTGCGATGATACGGTCATATCCGGGTCCATTTATTATTGTTGTTACCTGCATATCTGTGGATGCTATATCTTTATTAATCTCGGCTATGATATAGCGATGTTATCATACGACATTAGTGGGTTTGACAGTTAAGGGAAGAGTTTATGCTAACACCTGCAGTACTGGATGTGGCTCTTACAGCCTTTGTTACATTGTTTGTTATTGTTGATCCTCTTGGGTTGCTTCCCATTTTTATCAGCCTGACCAAAGGCAGTAGTGTGCCCCATCAGCGCCGCATGGCTATAAAGGGAACTCTTATTGGCGGCGCTATGCTGCTATTCTTTGCACTGCTCGGCGATAGATTCCTTGGATTGCTCGGCGTTGGTTTGCCGTCGTTTCGAATTGCAGGCGGTGCCATGTTGTTTTTGATGGCATTGGAAATGGTGTTTGATA
>CAJXWA010000015.1 GCA_913062525.1 uncultured Alphaproteobacteria bacterium
CTACAGATCCAGTTGAGGTTGAAGCGAGCAGGCCTCCGCCAAGTGCGGCAGCGCCTCCCTTTAGAAAACCACGTCTTCCCAATGACGACATTTACTTTCCCTTTAAAACAATACACATTGCAATATTTGAATATGTATAGCATGGCTTCATATTAGTTATCAACGAGTAGTTCAGGATTTTACAAGCTGAACTGCATCATGGGCTTTTACAGACACTGATTTTTGCGATGAAATGTAATCAGACACCACATCATAAATAGGCGGGCCCTCAACATCTTCATTCACGCTTGCCCATCCTGCGACTGTGTAGTCTTTGTTTGCTTGGATGGCTGTTCCACTTTTCAAGTGCGTCATGTCCGTAATACGGCTTCCAATTTTCTCATTTGGATCAATACGATACCCCATACCGCCCACACGCACCATATCACCGCCTTGTTGGTAATATGGATCTTTGTTGAACAGATTATCGGCGACGTCTTCCAAAATGGTCTTGATGGTTTGACCGCTCATGGTTGTTCTGTAGGCGCTTGGATAAGTGATTGATGTGACGTTATAGACATCTTCAGTTGTGATGTTCTGACCAGGTAGCAACGTGGCACCCCACCTGAAACCAGGGGAGAGGGCAATATCTGCATCCCGTTCTGTTAGTAGGGCATCGCAGATTAGATCATCAAACGTGCCGTTCAAATTACCACGGCGATACAGCAGGCTTTCTGTTTGGCCTAGAACCTGCGTCAGTTCTTTCTCATACGGGGCCCGGATTTCAGTTACCAGAGATGTCATTTCTGCGTCAGGCGTTATGACGTCGGAGAGAATGGGAATAAGTTTATAGCTGTAGTCTTTGATTTTGCCGTTTTGGACATCCAAATCGAGGCGCGACAAGAATTTTCCGTGGCTGCCCGATGCGATGAGCAGGGTGCCGTTGACGTCGATTGCAACGGGCAATGCATCATGGGTGTGGCCGGTTAAAATTACATCTATACCGTCCACGCGAGAGGCAAGTTTGCGATCCACATCAAACCCGTTGTGGGACAGCAAGACCACCAACTCTGCGCCAGCGGCTCGCGCCTTGGCAACATTGGCTTGAACATCTGCTTCGCGAATACCAAAGCTCCAGTCGGCGACTTTGTATCTTGGATTAGCGATTGGGGTATAGGGGAAGGCTTGCCCTATAACGCCAACTTTCACGCCGCCGCGCTCATAATATGAAATGGCGTCGAAAACCTCTTCATTCCATTCGGTGTCGCGGACGTTACCGGCAAGGAAGTCAAAATCAAGCTCTTCAACAAGCTCTTGAACCCGTTCTTGGCCGTATGTAAATTCCCAATGGGCTGTCATGGCTTGTGGTTTCAAGGCGTTCATCACCTTGACCATATCCATACCGCCTGTTTTCAAAGACGTATAAGATCCCTGCCAAGTATCGCCGCCATCAAAGAACAAAGTCTTTCCGGGGCGTTCGGCGCGTATGTGTTTTAGAACGGTTGCGATGCGATCGATACCACCGACGCGGCCATATGTTTTAGCAAGAGCCGAAAACTCTGCGCTTGAGAGCGCATAAGAATCGGCGGTGCCTTTGGCAATTCCGAATTTTTTCAGGAATTCTGGGCCCGTAATATGAGGCGGTAAGCCCTCCATATCGCCAACACCAAGATTAATAGAGGGTTCGCGGAAATAAATAGGGACCAATTGAGCATGAATGTCGGTGATATGTGTAAGTGTCACATTCCCAACAGACTCAAAATCCAATAAATCCTGCTCAGTTAGTTTTTGAGTTGCAGCAGCATTTACAATGCCGCCGCCAAAACCGAGCAGCCCAGCAGTGGCGCAGGACACTTGAAGAAAATCACGGCGTGAAATCATGGATATCTACCTGAATGTTATATTTGAATGTGTGTTTGGTTTGTCGTTACGATCTCCGGGTACCACGCCGCCGTTTCAGCGGCGCGGTAGAGGAGTTAGTTACGTACAGCCGGGCTTTCAATTGGTAAGCCTTTTCCGCGATAACCTAGATATAATTCCAAGTTCACGAACTCGTCAGAACCCACTTTATAAGGGGTTGCGCGTACATTTTTCATGCAGCCTTTAAACCGGCGATGAGTTGATCCAACTTTTTGCCATTTCAGACGATAGGTTGGGAAGCCGTTTGTTTGGCCCTGACTAAGTAAGTCAGAGCGGATCTGGTTTCCATAGTTATCTTCATGACAGTTTGAGCATGCCAAATCCAATTGACCGACACGTTGGTAATACAGGTCTTTTCCTTTTTCAAAGAACGGAGCCATTGGACCGTCGACCTGTACATTTACCGGTTCGCCGCGAGATTGACTGCGAACAAACGATGTCATGGACAGAAGCTGCTCTGATTCCCATTTCCACTTATCAGCTTTCATGTTTTCAGTACGGCAGTCATTGATCTTTTGCTCGAGGTTAATTGGCTTTTGAAGTTTTTCACTCCATTTTGGAAATTCAGCACCCGCAGTTTTCATGCTCTCTGAAGCATCTTCATGACAACTTGCACATGATTTTCCTGCAGCACCGTCAACTTCCGACCAAAGGTCTTCCCCTTTATCGACCCAGATGTAACCTGGGTTTTCGAAATCATCATCTTGAAGGTCCTGTGTTTCTGACGCGCGAAACTCGTAACCGGAAATGATTTCAGATAGTGGATGATTGGCTGGTGGTGCAATCGACTTAAGCGTGGAATCAGCCATTGCGGTTCCATAGGTACTCAGTGCGAGCAATCCCGCGCCCAGTACGGTACTTATCAAACTTACTTTGCGACCCATATTATCCTCCCATTAATTCAGACCATTGGGACCGAAATCCCCCTAAGACTTGGTCCGATCAGGACACTTTTATCGTTTGTTTCTTCTGATAAGTATCTCCGTTATCATCCGTCCAAATGAATTCAAATTCGCCGGTTTTTTCGACTTTTGCATTGAATTGAAAATACGGATTTGCAGAGATCGCAGGTTCGATATCGCAACCAAAAATTGTCTGCCCTTCGAACTTACACGCAAATGTATTGATGATACGACGAGCAATTACATTGCCCTTCTTATCTTTACGCCGGCCTGATTCCATTTTGTGAGAAATGATCGTTTTGATTGTGATCGTTTCTCCTGCTTTGGCTTTTTTAGGCAGTTTAACGCGTGGTTTAATTTTCGCCATTTTACTTTTTCCTTCACCTAATAGAAATCAGCCGCCGCAGCCGCCAATGGTCACTTTCACTACAGATTGAGCGGAATGGAATGATCCATCGCTCATGGCTGCAACAGCAATGACATTTTGTGTTTTCGCTAGACGCATGCGTGTGGAGGCTTCAGCAGCCCCGCTCATAGGCGAAAAATGGAAAGTCGCGACACCTGCACTTGGATTGCCGTCAGCAACAACCAAGACCGATTTGACATAGTTGTCAGCAGTCATTGGACTGTCCACAGAAACGCCCACAGGAACGGTATTCCCGTTTTCAGCAATTTCAGGCATGTCCAATGTGACAAGACCATCTTTAGGTTTAGCGCCGCCTGTAAATTTCATGATAGCGTCGGTGGCCATTGTGTTTGCCGCTAATGCGGAAAACGGAATTGATAAACTTGATACAACAAGTGCACCTGCGCCCATTCCAAGAATGTGGCGGCGTGAGAGTTCCGGCATGTTATTTTCCTTCAACATAACTTTTCCAGCTTGTTTCGATTATTGCGCTTTTAGGAAAGCGATAACGTCTTCAATTTGCTGTGCAGATAGAATTGTTTTGTCTTTAAATTTCTTGTTCACACGGACAAGGCCTTCTTTTTTGTAAAAAGCGGGCATAATTGTGCCGTCGAAAACTTGTTTCGGGTCGACAACAATGAGACGCATTTCCGCGTCGGAATATCTTTCGGCAACACCATCAAGCGATGGACCGACTTCTCCGTGGAAAGGCTGATTGTCCAGTGATGAAATCGCATGGCAGGCTAGGCAGTTGCCTTGTTTGCGGTTTATTACAATTTTGCGACCATTTTCCGCATTGCCAGCATCTTTTGCCAACGGTTTTGGAATGGTGTTTTCTACGATGTTGGGTGCGTTGTAAGTCTCAGCGGCACTTGCCCCGGAGATAAATACTGCAGCCAGTCCCGTTGCAACGAGTGCAAGTTTGAGCACATCAAATCCCTTCATAAAATCCTCCCCATAATCCCAACATTTGACAAGCAGCCCGGTTTTTATTTGGAATATTTGGCGATGTTTTCAACAAAAGGATGAAAACGCCAAACACCCCGTTCGGGCTATGCTGCGTCAAATTGTCTCAGTTACGGTATCGTAAAAAATGACTGGAGGCAATTCAATAATTGCATTTTTTGAATGTGTTTTTCTAGCCCGCCGCCAGATACTTATTGAGGCTCTTTATTTTATATGTCTCGCTGGCAACATATTGAAATATTGAGAGAAATTTGTTTGGCTCCATATAGCCGGGCAATCGCGCGATTTCTCGGTCAAGTGGGGAAATGCTCTCAAGGTCTTTAAATTCTTTAGGGAAAAACTGAACAGTTGGCGTGAACCGAACGCCATATTTCTTCGCTAATTTCTTTTCGGAAAGCTCTTCTCCGTCAAAATCTATGACCTTGCGAGAGCCGATGACATTTAGCTGCAAAACGTCAAAGTTGTCTTGAATGAAACCACTAATTTTCTGATCGGCCAAATTGACTTCGTGGGTTTTTGCGCAGTAAGGGCAGTTTTTTAATTCCCACATAATGGCGAAATGTTTCTCAGAATCATTTGCTGTAGAATGGTCATCCGCAAGTTCTAGAAAGCTCTCAAGAAACCAGGGCTGATAATGCAATCCATCATCAGTTAGGACGGCCTCCGCCCCTGCAGCAAGTCCATTTTTGAGCAACGAGAGAGAGCTGGCCGCCGCGGTGGCACCGCCCATAAGCGCGTTTGTAAATGCCCGCCTTGTGATCTTCATTTCAACTGCTCCCGTTTTTTCTGAATAGTTCTTTTCGTCATTTAGCTAGCTTGCCCAAGGGTTGGAAAGAGTTCCTGCAACCCATAACCGATGGCCGACATATTCCCAGTGAGTAATAAAATACCTGTGAGAATGAGCATGATACCAACGGCAATTTCGACTTTGTGTAGATGTTGTCTGAATTTTTTCATAAAGCGCATGAACGGATTTACAAAAATTGAGGCTAGAATGAAGGGTATTCCTATACCGATTGAATAGAGTCCCAAAAGTTTGATGCCCTGCCAGATGCTGTCTTCACTGCCTGCGATCATAAGAATCGTTGCCAATATGGGGCCGACACAGGGAGTCCATCCAAAGGCAAAGGCCAGGCCGACAAAGTAGCTTCCAATGGGACCGGTTGGTTTCTTGTTCGTCTGGAAACGGGCCTCGCGGTACAGAAAACCTATTTTTAAGAGCCCTGCGAAATGAAGCCCCAAAAGGATAATTATGATGCCGGCGATTTTTTCTAGAATATAGAAATTTTCGGTAATCAATCTACCAATAGAAGTGGCTGTGGCACCGAGAGCAATGAAGACTGTTGTGAAACCTGCGACGAACGCCACGGTTCGATAAAAAACCCGCTTTCGGACCTCACGGTCATCAGCCTCTTCTGTTAGCTCACTTAACCCAACACCTGCAAGATAGCACAAATATGGGGGCACTAAGGGTAAGACACAGGGGGATAGAAAGGAGAACACACCCGCAATAAAAGCTCCGGAACTGGTAATTTCTAACATTTATTTTCTCGCGGCTTGCTATCACATTCATATTTTTCTATATATTAAGGCATAGAATGTGGAACGAGTAAATTGATAAAATTCGATCTGATAGTAGTAACAATTGGAGGGAGAGGGCCAAATGATACATAGACATGCCGCCAAACTTATAGTTGTTCTTTCTTTCAGTTGCTCGTTTTTTGCGAGCTCTGTTTACGCGGCTGAACTATTGATGTTTCGGGAACATGGTTGCAGTTGGTGCGAAAAATGGGATGAAGAAATTGGCGAAATTTACCCAAAAACCACAGAAGGTAAGGCGGCGCCTCTCCGACAACTAAATATTCATGACCCGATACCAGAGTATGTGGCGAAAAATGGTTTAGTTCATTTCTCACCAACCTTTGTCCTAGTTGATGATGGGGCAGAAATCGGTCGAATAACAGGTTATCCGGGGGAGGATAATTTCTGGTGGTTTCTCGAGGAACTTGTCAAAAAAATGTAAATGGGAGTGTATGGGGAAATGGGAATTAAAACAGGACTAAAGACGCTAGCAGGTTTTGCCATATGGGCGCTTGCTGTAAGTACACCACTATCAGTACCGGCTGCCGAAGAGGAGAGCCTTGTCACCTTTAAAGTGATGTCTCCAGATCTTGCAATTGAACTTGCGCAAGCAACACTTGAAGCGTGCCGAGAAAAAGACTTCCAAGTGGCGGTTGCCGTTGTTGACAGATTTGGTATTGTTCAAGTTATTCTCCGGGATCAGCTTGCTGGAGCCCATACACCTGAAACGGCACGACGAAAAGCATGGACGGCAGTTAGTTTTCGCACAGACACTCTGTCGTTGGGAGAATCGACTAAAGCCGGAAATGAAGCCTCTGGTATTCGCTTCGTGACGGATGTTTTGATGGCAGGCGGCGGAACACCTGTTATGGCCGGTGGCTCATTGGTTGGCGGTGTCGGTGTTTCTGGTGCGCCAAGCGGCGAGTCTGATGATGAATGCGCAAATGAAGGAATTGAACAGGTAAGTGATCAGCTTGATTTTTAATTAAGCGACCTGACGATATGGATGATTATGGATAGTATTGAACTTGATAAACTTGACGAACTGATCGATTTCCCAGACGAAATGGTCAAAAATGCGTCATTGGCATGTACCACATTGAAAGCGATGGCTCATGAAAGCCGACTTCTAATCTTGTGCCTTTTGGCCAATGGAGAGAAATCGGTTATCGAGCTTGAAAAGCGCTTGTCCATGCGGCAACCCGCAGTCTCCCAGCAGTTGGCAAGATTGCGTGCAGATGATTTGGTCACAACGCGGCGAGACGGGAAGACCATTTACTACGCCATCGCTAATCAAGAAGTTAAAGCCATCATTAGGCTTTTATACTCTCTGTATTGTGCCCCAAAATGATGTTTGATTTACCGCTCCCAACTTTGATGGGTCTTCTTGGATTGGGCTGCGGAATTGTTTTGGGATTAACAGCAAGAACCGCCCGCTTTTGCACCTTTGGCGCAATCGAGGATGCTCGTTTAGGCAATGACTGGCGCCGGCTTAGATCATGGGGGATCGCTATTGTTGTCGCCATTATTGGCGCGCAATCCCTTCAGTATTTCGGTGTGTTGGATTTAAATGCATCCGTCCATTTAAGACCCGAACTGACGTGGCTGTCGTTAATCCTTGGCGGTCTCGTTTTCGGGTTTGGCATGGCGCAAGTGGGAACCTGCCCATTTGGTGCGTTAGTTCGCTTTGGCACAGGAGATCTTCGGGCGTTTGTAACCTTGTTGGTTATTGGTATTACCGGCTATATGACATTACGCGGTATCACAGCCTACTTCCGGTTTTTCATCCTCGATCAAGTGAATATTGACATGGTTGATCGCGGGGCTCAGTCACTTCCCGCGCTTATGGGGATAACAGATGCAAACGGAACGTACGGTGCAGCCATTGCTGTTGCGGCTTTATTGCTTATTTGGGTGATCAAGGATGCTGAGTTTTGGAAATCAAAACGGTATTTTGTTTCTGGGTGCATTATTGGTCTAACAATTACCTTTGGCTGGTTTGCAACGGGGTATCTTGGCCAAGACGAGTTTGATCCGCAAACCGTGGTGTCCATTGGATTTGTGGGGTCGCTCTCCAACGGTTTAGTGTATTTGATGACCTATTCTGGCGCGACCATCAATTTCTCTATCGCTACGGTTGGCGGTGTGATTATCGGATCCCTTATTGGGTCGCTGATCAAAAAAGAATTCAAAATCGAAGCTTTTGATGATTCAAGAGAAATGAGCAGATATTTAATTGGCGCAGCCATGATGGGTTTTGGCGGAATAACTGCCCTTGGATGCACATTGGGGCAAGGTATGACAGGCCTGTCTACACTGTCCATTGGCTCCATAATTGCCTGTGGATCTATCGCAGTTGGGGCCGTATTTGGATTGCATTATCTGCTGGAAGACAATTGGAAAGAAACACTGCTGGCGATTTTCAACCGGCAATAACAACTCTGTGTGTTGGGGCCGTTTATTTTCGCGGCAAGTGCCGTCTCCTAACAGTGCCCCTTTAAGTCTTCATACGGGCTTGTTCTGGATCGAATAGTGGCTCCATAAAGAGTTTGGCGCCGCGTTTCTCTCCCAGAATTTCAATCTCAACCTCTGTGCCTTCAGCCGCTAAAGAAGCTGGGACAAACCCAAAAGCCACAGATTTTTGGGTATAATGTGCATATCCGCCTGAGGTTACAAAACCGACAACTTCTCCGCTATGCCAAATAGGCTCGTCCCCCCAAACATCGGCATCTTTTGCATCCACAATGAAAGTACAAAGCACCCTGTCTGGCGTTCGCGCACGATCTTTAAGGGCTGCCTCTTTTCCAATAAATGCAGCATCCTTCTTATAAGAGACAAAACGGCTCATTCCTGTCTCAACTGGCTCATAATCAGGTCTGAATTCGCGCCCCCAAGATCCGAAAGATTTTTCAAGCCGCAAACTCATCATTGCCCGCATGCCAAAGGGTTTAAGGCCGAGCTCACGTCCGGCATGGGTCAATGTATGGTATAGGGCGATTTGATCTTCTGAGGGCACAAATATTTCAAACCCTAAATCACCCGTGTATGAGACACGCTGGATCAAAGCGCGGCAGGGTCCCACATCCATTTCGCGGACATCCAGAAATTTGAAAGCCTCGTGCGATACATCATCAAAAAAAGCGACGCGTGATAAAAGCTCGCGCGCCCTTGGTCCCGCGATTTGAAACCCCAGTCGTTGAGTGGATATATTTTCAATTGTGACGGATCCGTCTGTTGGTAAATGCGATTTGAACCACCGCATGTGAACGCTTTGCATTTGAAAAGAAGCTGTTGCCATAAACTCAGTCTCGGACAAGCAAGAAACCGTAAAATCACCGATAAGTTTTCCTTTGGGACTTAGCATGGGGTTAAGCGCCAACCGGCCGGGTTTTGGAATACGCCCTGCCATAATATGATCGAGCCAATCTCTGGCACCTTTACCGGTTATCCGGTATTTCCCAAAATTATGGACTTCGTTGATCCCAACAGAGTTTCGAACGGCGCGGCATTCGGCGCCAATGGCATCGAATGCATTGCTCCGGCGGAAACTCGGTATCTCCTCGAGAGGATCTTCTTCATTTGCAAAATAATTCACAGCTTCCATGCCATACGCCGCGCCAAAGACAGCCCGTTGATCTTTCCAAAGGCTGTAGGCGGGTGTGGTTTGTTGAGGGCGGCAAACGGGAAGCTCTTCGTTAGGGTAGGAGACAGAGAAGCGGCGTTGATAGTTTTCGCGAACCTTGGCGCGGGTATATCCTGGCGTGATCCAGTTTCCAAAACGGGCAACATCCATGGCATGCACATCACGGGACGGCTCGCCCTCGATCATCCATTCAGCCAACGTGAGGCCAACGCCGCCACCTTGCGAGAATCCAGCCATAACTGCGCAAGCTGACCAGAAATTGCGCAAACCCGGTACTGGGCCCACAAGCGGGTTTCCGTCGGGCGCAAAAGTGAAGGGGCCATTAATAATTGTTTTGATACCGGAACGTTCTAGAATAGGAAACCGGTTGAAGGCGAAAGACAAAGAGCTGCCGATACGATCAAGGTCATTGTTTAGAAGCTCATGACCAAAATCCCATGACGTACCTTTTTCTGCCCAAGGCGTGCAGTTTTGCTCGTAAAAACCAATGCAAATACCGCGCCCTTCTTGGCGAAGATAACTCTCCCCTTCTGGGTCCATCACATGGGGGAGTTCTCTGCCAAGGTTGTAGACGTCTTCAATATCTTCGGTAATCAGATATTGGTGTTCCATTGGGTGAAGGGGCATATAGACGCCGACCATTTCCCCAATTTCGCGGGCCCATAGGCCACCCGCATTGACCACATGTTCCGCTAAAATCGTCCCATTTTTAGTGACAACTTCCCATGATCCGTCTTTTTGTGGGTTTAGCTCCAGCACTGGATTATGCAAGCTGATTTCTGCACCTGCCATCTTGGCGGCTTTGGCATAGGCATGGGTCGTTCCAGATGGATCAAGGTGACCATCAAGCGGATCATATAGGCCGCCAATAACACCGTCTACATTGGTAATGGGGGAGAGTTTTTTGATTTCATCGGGCCCAATGATTTCTGTATCAAGCCCCATATAACGGTGCTTGGCGCGCTCAGCCTTGAGAAAATCCATGCGTTCAGGCGTTGTGGCAAGGGTCACGCCACCAACATGATGCAGACTACAAGATTGCCCGGTTATTTCCTCCAGTTCCCGGTAAAGCCGAATGGTGTAGCCTTGCAGCGCGGCCATATTGGTATCCGCGTTCAAGGTATGAAAACCGCCAGCGGCATGCCATGTGGATCCCGATGTGAGATCAGATCGCTCAACGAGCATGACATCACTCCAGCCTAACTTTGTCAGGTGATATAAAACGGAGCAGCCGACAACACCTCCGCCAATAACAACGACGCGCGTCTGTGTTTTCATTTATCTGATCTCCCGAATTGATCGTATGGGGTCTGGGTTTTAATCATCGTTTGCAATGCCGCCTTCTGCAATGCGTTTAGCAACGAAGTCGGAGATCGCCTCTTTTCGGCTCTCATCCATTTCAGGTTCCTGATACGCATCGAGGAGTTTTTTATACAGCCCGTTGGCGCGCTCAGTGGCGGTGTTTGAGCCCGCTTCTTCCCAGCTTTCAAAATTTCTCCAATCAGAAATCATGGGATCATAAAAGGCAGTCTCATATCGCTCCAGCGTGTGGGGAGTGCCAAAATAATGCCCGCCCGGCCCCACATCTTGGATTGCAGCGAGACCCAGGTCGGCTTCTGTAATTTTTGGAGGCTGGAGGAATTTGGCCATCATTTGTAACATTTCAGCGTCGATAATGAGTTTCTCAAAAGAGGCACATAAACCGCCTTCAAGCCACCCAGCCCCGTGCATGACCATGTTGGCTTGGCCCATCACCGCCGACCAAATGGACATCTGACTTTCGTATGTTGCTTGTGCATCAACACAGTTTGATGCATTGGCGTTGCTTGACCGGTAGGGGATATTTATGCGCCTTGCCAGCTGGGCCCCAATTAGGGCTGCTTGAGCGTTTTCTGGTGTTCCAAATGCTGGCGATCCCGATTTCATATCCACATTGGACGTGAACCCACCGTAAGCCAGAGGACATCCGGGTGCAAAGAGCTGCAACAATGTCATTCCCGCGAGTGCCTCTGCATGTTGCTGAGCAAGGGCGCCGGCAAGGGTTATGGGTGCCATGGCACCGGCCAATGTGAAGGGTGTGATAATGCACAGCTGCTTATGCCGGGCCATCTCAAACGCCCCCTCAATCATCACTCCATCCAGCCGCAACGGGGACGAGGTGTTGATGATGGTAAACAATCTGATTTTTTGATCAAACTCTGCCCAAGAGGTACATCCATGGGCGAGGCGGGTTATTTCAAGGGCATCAGAGATCCGTTCCTTTCCAAGGGAGTAAGCGTGATAGACCTTGTCAGTGAGGATCGCCATATCACTGATACAATTTAAATGGCGAGTTCGAGGCGGAAGATCAACGGGTTCAACAGGGTAGCCAGCGATAAAATGAATGATGTTGAGGGACTGACATAATTTCACGAGATTTTTGAAATCACCGTGATTGCCAGGGCGCCGCCCTCCTTCAAGGTCACTGACATTGGGGGCGGAGGCGACAGAACCAAAACTAATTCTACCGGGCGATAAATCAAGATTATGCGCTGGATTACGTGCATGAAGGGTGAGAGTGTTTGGGGCAGATTTAAGCGCGGTTTCGATAATATCTCGGCCGATACGAACCCGCTCACCCTCAACAAGCGCCCCAGATTTTTTAAAGACCTGCCGGGCACCCTCATGCAGGATATCAACACCGATGGTTTCCAGAATGTCAAACGCGGCACCACAGATGGCGTCTATGTTTTCTTCTGATACGATGTCCACAGGTTTATAGGGGTTGTTGATCTGCGCCCATGGTAATTGATTTAGCGAGCCGCCTGTTCGGCGAGTTCTATTGCCTCGGCTTCGTCTCGTCCTTTGTGACATTCTGCATCTCCCTGTTAGGGTTTCCCTCAAATCATGGGGCCAAATTTTTCCTGTACTCGGCGTAGCCGTGTTTCAATGACGTGGTAGTCTTTTGGGCGTGTTTTTGATAAACCAGTTAACAAAAGCGCGTCACGTGTGGGCTCGTCAAGCGCCATCATTGCATCAATAACCGCCATGTGGAGTTTGTCAGTTTCAGCACTTGAGCGGCGGCAAGTGATGTATGGCAACCCCGGAGTGGGGGCCGTGGTTGCGATAACCCGCAGCCGCGCGGCACTTTTCTCGTGTCGCATGGCCAGTTTCCATGTAATCGCATCAATAGCGGCAAAATCCGCATTGCCCTCTGCTACGGCTTGAATTGACTGACGGTGCCCGCCTGATTTCATGTGGGATATGAAGTGCTCTTCCGCATTTTCTATATCTGAAAGTGTGTAAAGAAGGGCCGCATACCCAGATTGTGAATTGCTGTCATTAAACGCAAATTTTAGACCTTTTAGATCTTCTAACGTATTAACATCTGAATTTTGGTGAACGACGATAACGCTGAAATATGACCCTGCGCCGCAGTTGATGTCATACGCAGGAGTGCCAATAAGGCACACTTCACCTTTCAGAAAACGGACAAAAGGTAGCCCGCAGGTTTGTGACATTAACAATTTTTGATCTTGCCAAATATCCAGCCCTTGTCGAGCCCGTTCCAATTTATTGGGAGTGTCGAAGCCTCTTTGGTTAAAGCTGTCTTTTAAAAGGGAATGGAAGGTATTCGTATGATTTTCAATTTCTGGCCAATCATACATGGGCAGTGAAACGTGTAAGCTACTCATTGATGCGTGCCCTTACTTCTGGTTACTGGTAAGAGTGGGATAAGCAACGGGTTCTTTTGGAGAAAAGGCAAATCGTCTGAAAATTTCCCAATAGCTTTTAAAATAATATCCTTCGTTAAGCGCCAGAAGACGCTCCCTATTTTCTCTGTAAATGTTTGGCAGTCGGTACCACGCAACCGCTGGATAGGCATGATGCAAGGCATGTAGGTTGTTGTTTAGGAAAAGGTAACTGAAAACCCCGGTATCTTCGATGATAACACTCCGCGCCCTAAGGGATGCATGGGCTTGGTGCTCCAGAAAAGTGCGGACCATGAGAAGAGAGTATCCGAAATAGCAACAAATCAAATAGATCCAAATCTGCATATTCCCCAGCGTATCAATTGCTAATAGGATCAGTGCCACAGAGACCAAATGAGATATCCAAATGGCGCCGCTTTTAAAGTTCAAATTTTTAATCTCATAACAGGCGAAGTTCATAAGATTGATGGCCGGCCCAATGAGCATCCGTCCTGTAAGTGTATTATTTATCTGATAAATTTTTTGGGCCAAGGAAGATCGGTTTTCCCAAACCGCAGGATCTTGATAGCAGCTTTCAGGATCTTCATAAGGAACCGCAAGGCGAGAGTTTTGATGGTGCTTTATGTGGGCGTCTTTAAATCTCAAATAGGGCAGGAATACTCCCATGGGCGCAAAAACAAGCGCATCGTTTAAAGTCTGTGATTTAAAGGGATGTCCGTGGATGCATTCATGTTGCAACGAGGAATGTAGGGTAATTAAAGGAACAATAACTATAAGTTGGATGAAAACGGGCAAGGCCATGGGGTTTATAATCATCAAACCGAAAGCTGAATAACAAAACACCAAAAGAGCAATTGTTCGCCATTCTGGGTACTCACTGAAACGCATTTTTTTCCCTCTCTAAGCTATATATGGTTAATATGTGGGAAAATAAATTTCGTAGACAACCATATAATTCAAACATTATAATGAACATTCACGACTATACTTGTATATGTTTACATAGATGGAGAATTGGTGTGAATCCACAACATATGCCAACCAATAGCGCCGATAAACGAGACATTGCCCATATTTTTAGAGACCGCATGAACGTGTTAATTGCGCAGCGCGGCTTTAATTTAAGCCAGTTCTCCAAATCAATCGGTGTTGACCGGTCCGCACTCAGTCAATTCTTAGCGCCCGACTCTACCCGTCTACCAAGAGCAGAGACACTTTATGCCATTTCCAAATCTTGCGGGGTATCGCTGGACTGGTTACTGGGATTAGTCGCGACAGAGGGCGAGTCAGATGACAGTGCGCCCTTGGTGGAAACCTTGCGAATTTCGGGCGAAGCGGCAACTCAAAAAATCGTGGAATGGCACCGGGAAGCGCTGGGCTACAAAATTCGATATATTCCCAGCACCATTCCAGATTTATTGCGCATAGAAGAAGTGAGTGATTACGAGTTTAAAAACTACAATCTTGATATCCGTGAAGCGCAGGATCAACAAGCCCGAAGGCAACTGTCAGCCGTCCCTTATCCTGAAACTGATATTGAAGTCTGTATGCCCCTTCAAACCCTAGAGCATTTTGCTAAAGGAGAGGGGACATGGAAAGAGCTTTCCATTGATATACGGCGCAAGCAGCTTGAACATATGTTGAAGCTGGTTAATGAATTTTACCCCACATTTAGGTTGTTTTTCTTTGACCAACACGCGGTCTATTCCGCCCCTTACACGCTTTTTGGGCCTCTGCGGGCAGTGGTCTACCTTGGAAACATGTATCTTGTTGTCCATTCGGTGGAGCATATCAAAGCCTTAACCCAGCATTTTGACCGCCTTATTCGAATAGCAAAAGTGGGTCCCGACCGGGCAGAAGCGCAAATTCGCTCCTTTATAAAACAACTGAGTTAGGTGGATTACCTAGTCGGTCACATTGATCGTGCTTTTCATTCCCAGTGCGGCATGTTCTAGCAAATGACAATGTGACAGCCATTCCCCAAGGTCTGCCGGTACAACGCCAATATCAAGCGACCCATCATAATCAAGTAGAGCTGTATCTCTGAAATAGGGCTCGTTTACCGGAACGCCATCTCTTGCTAGGACTTTGAAAAAGACGCCGTGAATATGGACCGGATGGTATAGGCCCGTTCCATTGTTAAATCGCATGCGATAAAATTTGTTATTTTTGAGCTGAGTAATATCGTGATCCCCAAACACCTTATTGTTGATGGTAAATGAGACAAAGGCTTTGTTTGTCCATAGGGAGCTAATATCAAACGCAGTATCAAAATCGAATATGAAATCTGGTTTCTCGTTCAGCGCATTTGTCCAATCGGGAACCGCGGTGTGGACAGGTAATGGGAAAGTCTTTGGTTTTGCAACTTTTCCTACAATACTAATTTTTGCGATCGTTTGAGGCCCCTCCAATGCGCTTCCGCTCGCTTCTCGGTGAAAAAATGTATTGGCTATATGAACAGATTGACCTTCCAGGTTTTCTGGAATGGTGAGATCAATATCTACCCGGTTGCCAGGTACGATATCGAAAATTTCCACTTGTTGTGGCTCACCCACCAAATTGCCATCAACAGCAATAATCGCTGACGGCAAGTTGGCAAAGGACAGACGATAATTTCGGGCATTGGATGGGTTAACAATCCGCAGCCGGATGCGTTCGCCGGCTTTAAAAGTGAACTTTGGCGTGTTCTCTCCATTGATCGTAATGATGTTTCCAAGGCGTCCGCCGGTGTCTAGAAATTTGAAATCGAAATCTTCATCGAGACTGCCGTCATCCTCTGTTAGGACATCGTCCAACATCCAGACCAGATCTTGATCGTATTTACCTTCGAATTCATCCTCAACAATCAACGTCCCGTAAAGACCGCGTTCCAATTGCTCGTGTCCGCGTACGTGGGGATGAAACCAGTAGGTTCCTGCATCTTGGGGAACAAAATCATAGGTGAAAGACTTTCCTGGCTTAACGGGGATTTGCGTTAAAAACGGAACGCCGTCCATGGCGTTGGGCACACGAACGCCGTGCCAGTGAATGGTAGTGTTTTGCGGAAGTTGGTTGGTGAGAGTAACCTGTACCCGGTCCCCTTTTTGAACTCTCAAAATGGGACCGGGAAGCTGTCCGTTATAGGCCCATCGGGTTACGGTTTCGCCGTCCTGCATGATTTCTATTGGGCTGGCAGTTAGATTAAATGCCCTAACCTGGCCTGTGTCCACTGAGGAGCCCAGAAACGTTTGGAATCCTTCAACGTACGTTTGGGTGCCGGTTTTTTCTGCACTATTTGCAAGTGATGAGATACCAAAAAGCAGACTTGCTATCAGCAGTACAAATAAAGGCATTCTCGTTCCTTTTATAATCTCCGTCGTGTGATAAAGAGCTTAACCTCCAGAATTGTATTTGCCAAAAACTTTTAAACTCAACTCTGATTTACTTAAGTGAATATTTCAGAACTTTTCCCACCTGAGTTACTTAATATTAGTATGTTTGTAATATAACTCCTGAGATTATAGAATTTTGACCATTTTAGTTTGAGTAAAACACTGAAGAAAATAATCTCCTCACATAATCAATCCTATTCATTGTTACGCAATCGGCTTGATGAAAACCCTTTTGACGCTGGGTTATTGATCGAAATGGGTGCGCTGTTGTTTGCTAACGGCAAAGCATCAGATGCGATGTTGTATTTAATGCGAGCAACTATCCGAAAGCCGGATAACCCAAGTCTTCTAATGAATATAGGTTTTTGTCTAAATGCTCTCAGCATTCACGGAGAGGCCGTGCGCTATTTTCAAGCGGCATTGGATTTGGGGAGTACGCATACAAGGCTTTTAGAAAAAATGTGCGAAAGCCTTGGCCGGATTGGTAAGTATAGCGAGATTGACTCATTGTTGGATCAGTATAAAAAAACCGCACTTAACAGCCGCCGCTTGTTGTTGTTATGCGTTGCCAATTATCACTCAATGAAAAACTATGAAGACGCTGCTGAGCTTGCTGATCGCGCGCGCGGGATGAATTTAAAAAACACCTATACGTCCGCAGCAGCTGATACGATAAAGGCCGCCCTAAATCACCAAACCGGGCGTAAGACAACGCAAAAATTACGGGTAGCATTTCATCTAAACGAGCAGTTCCATTACGCAATAATGAAGCCAATTTTTGATGCATTGAAACATCATTACGAGGTTGTAATGACATCAGATCCGATTTGGGTAAAGAAGTTCGATCCGGATTTAGTTTTTGTTGCGAATAGGCAAGCGGTGAATTTACGGAAACTCTTCCCAACTGCCAAATTCGTCTATACGCGCCACGGTCTTATCAGCAAGAATTTTGTCTATGATGCAGCAAGGAGTTGCGATTTTGTCTGCGTGAGTAGTGAAGATCAACAAAAACAATTTGTCGAAGAAGGAAAGTTTAGGGAAGAGAAGGTTTGGGTGACGGGGTATTCGCAGATGGATCCCTTATTTAGAGACGAACCCCCTACTGTGGAGTTGCCACTTCGGCCAGATCATAAATGCGTTTTATACGCGCCCACATTTACGCGTGGCCTATCTTCAATCCCAATGATGCTTCCCCATATGACTAAGGCATTCTTTAATGAGATGAAGGATGTAGATTTTGTCATTAAAACGCATCCGCTAACTCAGAAAACAAGTGGTGATTGGGTGATTAAACTTCAGGAAATTGCACAGACATTTGAACATGTTCATCTTGTTGATGATATAGCAGCAGATATCGTTCCGCTTTTAAGTGGTGCTGATGTTTTGATCTCGGATGTCTCGAGTGTCATGTTTCAGTTTTTGGCTCTAGATAGGCCCATAATCGCGTTGAATAATCCCGATCGCCTCCAAGTGAAAGAATATGATCCCAGCGGTATTGAATGGCGATGGCGTGATATGGCCACTGAGATAAACAATATGATTGATTTGAGCGCAACTATTAAGGCCTGCTTATCTGATCCATCGAAAAACAAGAAGATTAGAGAAACTTACCGAAACTCTCTTTTTGGAACGATGACGGAAGGGAAAACCGGAGAGCGCGTTCTGGGCTATGTACAAAAATTATCGCTTTTGGAAGAACGGAATACGCGTGACTAAAGGAAAATCGGTAAGCACTATCATCTTGGCAGCAGGAACTGCGGAAAGAATGGGCGGCGGTGGAAAAGCCTTCCTCAAGGCTGGCGGCCAAACATATCTTGCCCGTCTTGTCGCATTATTCAGCCAATATTCCCAGCAGGTTATTGTGGCATTGAATGCGGAAGATTTGCACAATTTGGATGCCGATCATACGACGCTTGCCTGCCTATTTATCCAAGGTGGGGCAACCCGGCAAGAAACCATCGAACGTGCATTTCAGGAATGTAGAGGCTCCCTGATACTAATACATGAAGTTGCAAGGCCGCTTGTGACAGCCGCTGACATTACAGCGCTGGTTGATTGCGCAAATAGTCATTCTGCAGTTACTCTGGTAAGTCCGATCAAATCACGTGATAGCCTTTCTTATGTTCTAGATGGTCATGTTTTGGCTCCAGTCGAGAGGGAGAATCTGGTAGAACTTAAGACCCCTCAGGCCTATCACTCCAGCACATTGTCTGAGGTATTTACTCGTGCAAAAGAGGAGAGTTGGCTTGAAAATAGCCTTGTGCCACTTTGCCGGCGGGCAAATATTATTGTTAAGTGTATTCAAGGGTCAGAACAGAATTTAAAGGTGACCTATCCTGAAGACATTTTGCGTGTTGAAAGAACGTTGAAAATCCGGGATGAGGGCGGACGAAATGGATAATCTGAACTTTGATGAAGATAAGCTTCACGTTCAGGAAAACATCCTGATTGTTGGTGCTGGTGCAATTGGGCGTGGCTTCCTTGCTCCCCATTTTGTCAAACGCGGATTTGAGATTTATTTTGTTGATGTAGCTCCTGAATTGGTTTCAAAATTTACGGACCGAGCTAACCCGGTTTACGAAAGTGCCATCGCGTTGGAAGATGGCTATGTGATGCAGCAGGTACCGTTTGCTAAATGTTATCTAATGACAGAAGTCAGCATTTCTCTTTCTAAGATGCACTATATTTTTTTCTGCGTGGGCGTTCGTGAATTGAGAGGGGCAGCACAGATTGTCCACCAAAATTTGAGTGACGGTAACAGCCTGAAAGCAGTTTATTCGGTAGAAAATGATCTTGGATCTGTGGATGTACTTAGAAGCATATTTTCGGATCTGCAGAGTATTTATTTTGGTGTTCCAGACGTAATCACAAGCTCTACTGCTCCGGAAGAGTTAAGGAAAATTGACCCTTTATGTGTGGCATCGGAAGTTGGCGAGTTGTTTTTACAAGGTCCTTATCTGAAATCTGAAACTGAAACATATACGGATGCCTATGTTACAACCCATTGGATTTGTAAAAAATATCTGCACAACACACCTCATGCGGCAATCGCATATTTGGGGGCAGAAAAAGATTATGAATTTATTCATCAAGCGACTGCGGACGCTGATATTTATCCTGTGATATTGCGATTGATGGAAACTATTCGTTACCTGTTGCATGAAGAGTACGGGATTTCTATGGATTTTCTGTCGGCTTATTTGGATAAGGAAATGAAAAGGTTCCGTAATCCCCGACTGTTTGACCCGATCTCACGAGTAGCAAGAAACCCTGAACTAAAATTACAAAAAGATGAGAGAATTATCTATGTCGCCAACTTGCTATGTGCCTCTGGCAGGCCGACGGAGGATATTGCACGTGTGATTAGCGCGGCCTTTAATTACGATCTATGCGATCAGTTCAACGATTTAAAAAATCGGGAGAGTGAAGGCGAATTGCTTGAGAAAATCTGCGGCATCAAGGAACATTCCGTTCTCGGTCAGCAGGTCCTTGCTGGCATTAAAGTTTTGTCCTGACTTCTTTGTGTTTGCAGCCATACCATGCGATTGATATGTTGCGCGCTCCTTGGCTGAATTAACAATCGCAGCCGTTTTAATTTTACAGGCAAGATTATGACCATTGAAACCGACCTTCAGAAACGCAATGACAACAAATGCGAACTTTGCGCATCAATTGACGGTCTAAGTGTCTTTGAGGTCTCCCATGCGCCAGAGAGTTCTGTAAATGGATCTGCCTATCTGTGCCCTGTTTGTCAGGATCAGATTATCAATCCGGCTAATATCGACACGGCCCATTGGCAATGCTTGAGCGACAGCATGTGGAGCGAGACTTCAGCGGTTAAAGTCCTTGCATGGAGATTACTCAGGGTTATGCGGCGGGAGAGCTGGGCTCAGGACCTTCTCGACATGATGTATTTGGATGAAGGTGATCTCGTGTGGGCTGAAGCGGGCGAAACAGCGATGACCGATGTTGAGGATACACAGCATGTGGACAGTAACGGCGCGGTTTTGGCTGCCGGTGATACGGTTGTTCTGATTAAAGATTTGACTGTGAAGGGCGCAGGCTTTACGGCAAAGCGCGGGACAGCTGTTCGCGGTATATCGCTTGTGGCTGATAATGCCGATCATATTGAAGGTCGCGTGAGCGGTCAGCAAATTGTCATTTTGACGAAATTCGTTAAAAAATCGACCTAATCACATATAAACGAATGTCTTTTTTGGGTTGAAAATTGGATCGTGATTGGCTGCTATTAGACGCAGTTTGTCCTTGCTAATGGGGCTATAGAAATCTTTTCCGACATGGATGTAAATTTTTTCTTTTGCGGGGTCTGACACATTTTTATTGTCGACACGCCGGAGGGAATGGTAGGGGCGGTTTCCCAAAAATTCCTCTTTTGCGGCATTATTGTGCCGCCAAACACCTTTCCCCCGGTGACGGATTGACACACTGATCCAACATGATTCTACACTGTGTGGGTTGGCCATTTGCGGTTCGCCAGCGCATTGGAAAAGATGTTGGATGAAGTTTATCCGGGGACGCAGGAGGGCTCCCACACCGTATATGTGATTGCCGACACCTGTAAATATTAGAGTTTCTGTATAAGGAAGGCTCAAACGGACACGATTTTCTTCCGCCTCGCCGCCTTCTGCAACCAATCGTATAAATTCTTCTTTCATCTTGTCTGAGCAGTCTTGAGGCCGTCGAACAATTGTTTTTAGATTGTTTAAATTTTTTGGCATTCAGCTATACCGCATTTTTTTGTTTGGATCAAAAACGGGATCATGATTTTTAACAATTAAACACAACTTATTATCACTTGTATCAGAGTAGAAGTCGATGCCCGCTTGAACATAACCAAGTTTTTTAATTGGCTCAGATATCAAATTATTTTCGGCTCTGTGCACACCATGCATCGGCCTGTGTTCTGTATATTTCTGAGTTGTCTTGTATATGCTAGATAATGCCCCCTGATTTCTATAGTTGGGCAAAATAGATGCCCAGCAAGCTTCGAGACTATGCGGATTATACATTTCAGGAACAGTCGCTTTTTCAAAAAGGTGCTTATGAAATTTGGCGTTAGGATAGCGCAAAGCACATACGCCAATAACCACTTTTTCCTGCATGACGAAAATCAACATTTCTGCCGCAGGTACACCTCTATTCAAATTTTCAACAGGGACCTCGCCACTGGCTAGGACAATCTTTATAAAAAGTTCAATATTTTGAAGTGAGCAGTCAATAGGCCGTCTCAGCATTGCGTGGATCTTGGGTTTATTGTCGCTCACTTCAAAATCTCCTAATGTTTGATCAGTCAGTGTCAGAAAATTACATAGTTATCCAGATTTCCTAAAGTTTTCTTTTCAAAATTAATTACCGCCCCTTCCAGACCGGTTTGCGTTTTTCAATGAAAGCTTTACGCGCTTCACGGCTGTCTTCAGAGCCAAAAGCGACTGCCATGGCGTCAAGCGCAGTTGGCGGAACTTGCTTGAAATCCATCCCTTCTACCCGGTACATCAATTCACGGGAGATTTTAAGGGCGAGCGGAGACATGCTTGCGATTTTTTCTGCAAGTTTAATTGTCTCTGACCTTAATTCTGCACGAGGGACCATTTGGGTGATGAGTCCAAGTCTTTCGGCCTCATCGGCCTTGATCGGATCTCCAGTGAATATTAAGCGTGCTGCTTTCATCCGTCCAATAAGTTTTTGTAAGTGCCAGACATGCATACCTGGAGGTGCTGCAAGGTTAGGTACACCTGGGTATCCAAAATCCGCATCGTCAGAAGCCATGATCATATCACAAGCAAACGCGAGAGTGCAGGCGCCTTCACGGGCATATCCGTGGACGGCGGCGATAATTGGTTTTGACAGATTCCGGACACGCTCAACGGTTTTAATATAAAATAGGCTAAGGAAATCTTTCATTTCAGTGGGACCGAAGGATTCAAGGAAATTGAGATCCACACCGCCAGAGAGTCCTTTGCCATTACCTGAGAGGATAATCACCCGCACATTTTCATCATTATCAGCAAGATCGAGCGCTGCCAGATAATCATAAGTGAGATCATAGTCGATCAGGTTTGCTGGGGGCCTGTCTAGAGTGATTTCAGCAACATTTCCCGTAACTGTATATTTTAAAGTATTGAAATTCTTCATTTTATTTGATTTTATTTATTTAAGGAAATTTTGAGCAGCACCTTATTTTGGCTAGGTTCGCAATCCTCAAATCGTAAAATTCTACTCCTGTTTTTGATTATTAGTTAGAGCCTAGGCCTCTAACATACCGCTTTCAGGTGGGATCTGTAAATATTTTGTGACTGTTAGGCATAAGGGTTGAACCGGCGTCCGGTTTCCCAACGCTCGTATTTAAAGAATTTTCAATTTGTAATAAAGCCAAGCAAACTTAAGCTCATTTTAATAAATTTCTATAAAACTACGGAAAAATTAGTTTGGATTGATTTCGAAAATACACTTGAAATCAATCATGGTTGCTTAAAATGTTCAGAAAATCTGAGAAGGTTTGTATCAGTTGATTAAGGGAAGTATTCGGACCATGACCAATGGAAATCCAACAACTGCAGTAAAAAGCGGGACACCCAAAGTTTCATTCAATAAATTTAAAAACCTAAACACCAAAACAAAGATCCTAATTGGTATCTGTTCACCATTGGTGTTGTTGTTGGTTCTGGGTTTTGTCGCGGTTTATAATATTAATGGCCTGGTTGATACGAATGCCAAACTTGATGAATCGCGAAATTTGATTGAGTTGACGACTGCAGTTGAAAATTCGGCGCTGAACATGGAAACTGGCATGCGCGGCTACTTACTCGCGGGTAAATCAAGTTTTCTGCAACCGTATAAAAATGGAGAAGAGGAAACCTACCGTCTTCTTGAGACACTGAAAGCGTCAAAAACTGATGACAGTGCGGACGGTGAACAGATGGCCCTTCTCGATAAAACGGAAGAAATTTTGCGTGAATGGCAAAAAAATGTAACAGAACCATCCATAGAACTTCGCGGCCTAATTGGTGACGCACCTACAATGAATGATATGGCGAAGTTGGTGGGAGAAGCCAAAGGCGAAGTCTTCTTTAAAAAATTTCGCAAGCAAATTAACGAATTTATTGCCGTGGAGACCGCGCGTCTTGAGACACGGAAAGTTGAATTTTCAAAAGCTAAAGATGCCGTCACAGAACAGTTCGATGTGGTTCAAGAAACAGCATCTGTAGTTGAGTATACCCAAACAATTTTATCTGGCGTAAAGAGTGTGAACAGCCTTATCGTCAAAATGCAAGCAGAGCTACGGGGCTATCTAATTGGCGGAAATAAAAAATTCCTCAATGCTTATGAGAGTACATCAGATCTGATGTTTGCTGAACTGGATGTGTTGGGACTGACTGTTGAAGAAGACGCAGAGCATTTGGTAAAGGTCCAAAAAGCAGATGAGTTCATCTACAACTGGATTGAAACAACTCATAAACCAGCCATTAAAATGCGTGATGCCGTGAACAGCGGTTTTGGGAATCTGACTGCAATCAGCACCTATATTGGAGAGAACAAGGGTGCTGAGCTGCTTGAGAACTTCCAAAAAGAGCTCGGTAGTATTGCACAAGCTGAGCAAGAACGAGTTTACTACCGAAAAGCTGATGCTTTGGCCGCAGAACAAAAAGTTGAAGCAGGCTTGGTTACTATGATTGTAAACGAAGAAAAAGTTTCAACCAGTTATAAAACCATTGAAGCTGCCAATGAGATCTTGAGCGTTGCTGTCGATATGGAAACCAGTATGCGTGGTTATTTGCTGTCTGGCCAACCGAGTTTCCTTGAACCCTATAAAACCGGTGGATCTACTTTTCAAAAAGCAGTTGCTGAACTGACAAAACAGGTATCGGAAGATGCTGCGCAGTTGGAGACACTTAAAAAGGCAGCAGCAACAATCACTGCCTGGCAAAAAGAAGTGGGTGAAGGTGCCATTAACTTGAGGCGCAGTATTGGCGATGCCAGAACTATGGACGATATGGCTGATTTGGTTGGCGAAGCTCGCGGTTTGAAATATTTCAGCCAATTTAAAGCTGTTCTTGGCGAGTTCAGAGGGTTTGAACAAAATCAAATGGACATGCGCGTTGAAGCAAGCGAGACAAGCGTGTTCAACACATATTTGGTTATTGCACTGTGCGTTTTGGGTGCAACTGTCATTGGTCTGATACTGGCGTTAGTTATTGGCGGTGGTATTGCAAATCCAATTCGTCAGATGACCTCTGCCATGAACGAACTTGCAAATGGGAACCTGAAAGCGGAAATCCCGGCGGCGAATACAAAAGATGAAATCGGTGAAATGGCCAAGGCCATGACTGTATTTAAAGACAATGCGGTTGAGGCTGAACAGCTTCGAGATGAAGCTGAAAAAAATGAAACTGAACGCCGTACCCGTGAAGCACAACGGCGTGATGAGCAGAAGCAACAGGAAGCAGCTGCCGATGCAGAACGCAAAAAACAAGAAGATGAAAATCGCGCGAACCTGTTAAAACTTGCTGATGACTTTGAAGCCTCGGTCGGTAGTATTGCATCCGCTGTAGATGCAGCGGCTCGAGACATGCATTCTTCCTCTGAACAAATGCTTATTGTTGTGGGCGAAACCAATACGCAAACGTCTAGTGCATTGGGGTCCGCCGAGCATGCATCAACAAATGTGCAGACGGTGGCCGCCGCTGCTGATGAAATGACCAGTTCAATTATTGAAATTAGCCAACAAGTCTCCCAGTCTACACGTGTTGCTGGGGACGCTGTGAAACAAGCTGAGGATACCCACGTACAGATCCAATCTTTGGTGGAGTCTTCTCAAAAAATTGGGGAAGTGGTCGCTTTGATCACTGATATCGCGGAACAGACAAATCTTCTTGCGCTGAATGCGACCATTGAAGCTGCAAGGGCTGGCGATGCTGGTAAAGGGTTTGCTGTTGTTGCTGCCGAAGTGAAAAACCTCGCCAATCAAACCGCGAAAGCCACAGAAGAAATCAGCAACCAGATCAGTGGCATTCAAGGGGCGACAAAACTGTCCGCTGATGCCATTCAAGGGATATCCAGCACTATTAGTCAAATGGATGAAATCTCCGCTGCTATTGCTGCCGCCATCGAAGAACAATCTGCATCAACGCAAGAAATTTCAAGAAGCGCAGGGGATGCATCAAACGGTACTACTGAGGTGACGACGAATATTTCAGGTGTGACCCGATCTGCAGAAGAAACCGGATCAGCGGCTAATCATATATTGGAGCAATCGTCTACTTTGGCAGAACGGTCTTCTGAACTGAACGAGGAAGTTGCTAACTTCTTGAAAAACGTGCGGTCAGCATAGCATTAACCCGCCGGAAGACGGTTTGACTTGCGGCGGGTTAAATTTATATCGAGTTTGATGGTTTTACAGTGTCTGAAAGCTCAGTTTTTGACCGAGACCTTCTGCCGTATTTCCAAGGGCAGCGAGACAGTTGCTGGCGCGGTCTGCAGGGATATTGACCGAAAGCTGTGTTATGAAATGCCAGCCGTCGGCTGTTTCAACTTGATCAGATTTTAATCTGACGATATTGCCATCGAAATCTGTAAAAACCTCAGATAGGCGGGCTAATAGGCCGGGTTGGTCGTCGCCTTCACATCGAATGTTGTGGGTTATGTTTGTGGACGGAGACTGTAATTCTGGCAAACTGACCCGTTTGACCTCTATATCTGCACCCGATAACCCATCCAACGATGACAGTTCTGCCATCAGATCTTTTTCCGATAAATCAGCAGGGATTTCGACGATGCTTGAGAACTTGCCGCCTTTTCCTAATCTGGCAAAATTTGTATCGCCAAGATTAATGCCTTGGTTGAACAGGTGGCTTGTGACGTCGGATATAAGCCCCACGCGGTCTGGCGAAAATACTGACAAAAGTGCTTGGTAGCTTTTCATTAGGGTACCTCTTTGTTGGTGGGTATTGGGGGCTAATTATTTTTGGACTCGACCCGACTTATCTATGTTGTCCTATTGTATTTGCTTCAATCAAGAGAAAGATCAAAATTTTTGTAATTTCTAACGGGCTGTTAACGAAAAGCAGATAATAGTTAATAGAACCTTTTGTAATTTAAATTCTGATGTTGAAGATGGAGAGTATAGGATGCTCATAGGTGACCTCTTGCTGGCCCATGGACTAGTGACACGCGAGGACATTGAATTGGCCTTTCACCGTCAAAAAGAAAATGGCGGCCGTCTTGGCGAAAACCTTGTAGCTCTGGGGGTGTTAAGTCAGGACGCTGTAGATAAGATGATCTATGAGGCGCCGCAAGCACCGAAATCGATCGCTGACACCGGTATTCCCACGTCGAATTTACTGCGTCTGATGTTTAAAGCAGTTTATGTCAATAGTCTTGAGACGGCTTCAGAATTCTCAAGCGCCATAAAATTGCCAATTCCAGTTATCAATCGGCTGCTTCAAGACGCGGGAGACCGTAAGTTTATTGAAGCGCTAGGATCTGCTGATCAGACGGGTTTTTCTGAAAACCGATATGTTCTCACCGAAGCGGGGCGACGTTTTGCCCTCGAATCCTTACAACAAAATCAATATGTTGGCCCGGCACCAGTTTCCTTGGAAGATTATCAAGCCCGGATTGAGCAACAGAAAATCACAAATGAGCGCGTGGAACAAAGCAAAATTGACAGCAGTTTTGAAAACTTGATCATAGCAGACGATTTCATACGGCGTCTCGGCCCCGGCATCAATGCGGGTAAAAGCATTCTTTTGTACGGACCGCCTGGGAACGGAAAGACCACCGTTGCTGAGAAGGTCGCCGCGATTTTTGCGAACGTGATTTATATTCCCTATAGTTTCGAGGTGGACGGACAGATTATCAAGGTTTTTGATCCTGCTATCCATGTCCCTGTGCTTCCGGCTGATAAAGATGTTCCAAAATCAGGCCTTAGGCGGGAAGAGTTTGATGGTCGATGGATTCCTTGTGAACGCCCAATTGTCATTACTGGCGGAGAGCTCACACTTGAAATGTTGGATTTGAACTTTAATGCAAATGCCAAATATTATGAAGCGCCCCTTCATGTGAAGGCATCCAACGGAACCTTTATTATTGATGATTTTGGCCGCCAACTTGTTAGTCCCGAAGAGCTGTTAAACCGTTGGATCGTCCCTCTTGAAAGTCGGATTGATTTTTTGAAACTGCATACGGGGAAAAGCTTTCAACTCCCCTTTGATGAGCTGGTAATTTTTTCCACTAACCTGTCACCAAATGACTTGATGGATCCCGCATTCTTACGCCGTATACCCTACAAGTTGGAGACCATTGGTCCAAATAGGGATCAGTATTTTGAAATTTTCAAAATTGTTGCAGCCTCTAAAGGGTTGATGATGACGGAGGAAATACTTGAGCTCGTTATCACGGAGCTGCAGGTGAACAACAGTTTCGAACTAGCGTGTTTCCAGCCAAAATTTATTGTGGATCAGGTGATTTCAGCGTGTAAATATATGGGCGTGGCACCACATTTCACGGAAGAGCTGGTGACGGACGCGTTGAGGAATTTATATACAAGCGGCGCTAAAGGGTCTGGGCAAACTAGTGCAAAATCACTAAAATCTAAAAATAGTCCGGTAGCTGCGGCTGTATAATTCGCCGAGGCGATCTACATGAAGAGCGAAAGAGGCTGCAGAAGTTAAGCGAATTCTTTAACCTTCAAGACCGCTTGCGTGCGATTGTTCACACCTAATGTTCTGAAAATGGCAGTGATGTGAACTTTAACGGTACTTTCCGCTAATTCCAAAGCAGCCGCGATTTCTTTATTGGATTGCCCCTCCGCCATGAGATCGAGAACATTCCGTTGGCGAACCGTTAAGCCAGCCGCATTGTCATTCTCTTTTGCGGCGCTTGGTGTAGGGACCGCAGATTTTTTTAATTCAAGTTGGCTATTGCTCAAATTGAATACTTCCGCTGGAATGTATTTTCCGCCGGACAAAACAAGCCGAATAGCGCTAAGCAGAACTTCTCTTGTTGATGATTTTGGGATATATCCTTCAGCGCCAAGATTGAGCGAGGCAACCATATTGGATGTATCTTCAGAGGCAGAAATGACAATAACCGGTACGGATGGGAAGTCGTTCTTTAGGCTTTTCAAGGCTTCTTCAAATATCATGCCGGGCATATAGATGTCGAGTAATACCAAATCAGGAAGAACCTCAGCGGCGTTTATTTGGTCTTGCAATTGTACAAAATCGCAACAATCAATCACGTCTACAGTGTCATCAAGCTGTTTAAGCAGACCTGAAAGGGCCATTCTGTACAACGGATGATCGTCAGCAAGTATAATCTTCATAATTGTATAATATTACTTTTTAAATACGGATGGCGAAAAGTATCATAAATAGATATATGTGTATAGGCAAATAAACCCATGAAAGAAAGGTGTTAAAGACCCTTCTTCCTGTTTTTTTGCCTAACAGGTTAGCTGAAAGCGGTGACCTGGGAAGAGAAGTCGGGCGACTGATATTATTCTGTTTCCACTCCAGGTTCGCCGATCAATACTTAAACAGGGTGTCGCCTGTTCCAATTCCATAAAATGATGAAACTCTGCTGTTGATAAAGTTGCAGACACTTGATGTTCGTGCGAGACCATGCTGCAATTTTCCATGAAATATTGATCAACGCTATTTTTGGAAAAATCCTTCGATAGAAAATCAGGGACAAGGGCCGGATTTGTATATCTGTCTTCTAACAAGATGGGAATGCCGTTTTCTCGGTGAACAAAATAGGATCTAAAAACAGGATCGCCTTCCTTTAGACCTAGACGGACGGCGTATTCGGATGTGACTGCTTCGGATTGAAGAAAATGAACGTCACACATATGTTGATTGCCGCGACTGCTAATGGTGTCCTGAATATAGGTCATGGTAAGGGCTGTTTTTTTTTGTTGCGGCTGGGCAACAAAAGTTCCCACTCCCTGCATCCGTTTGAGATGCCCCTCTTGTGTTAATTCTCGCAAGGCTCGGTGAATGGTCATACGCGACATTTTTAGGTCTTTGACAAGCGTATGCTCTGACGGAATCTGAAAATGTATGGGCCAATCCCCTGACTGAACATGATCAAGGACGTAGGATTTGACTTGTTCATATAGAGGTTTTGGCGGGTTGTTTGCAGTGTTGAAAGTTTGAGAATTTGTAGATGTCATGAGAGTGTCCAAGTTGTTTCGAATGCATACATGACGGACCTCTTATGAACTTGTGAATACAAAATAGGAACTAAAAAGATCGATGTGAAAAAAATCTGTAAATATAGCTTGAACGAACGTTCCAATTAGATATATTTAGAGACGTGATCACTTCCTACTACACACATCGGGTTATGATCATTACGGCCCGCTCCAAATTAATGCGCCCCTTGGAGTGGGCCTTTCGCTTTAGGTCCGCTTTTCCGACCAAATACCAAAAGCCTGTGACTGTGCGATCACCCCATCTCTCAAAATCTGATTTTTTTATTGGAATGCCTTGATCCCACGGCTGCTACTCTTCATATAAAGAGCTATGAAAAATTCTTGGTATGAGGCGATATAGAATGACCGAAAAAAAGCATGAGTTTCAGGCGGAAGTAGCTAAATTGCTGCATATCGTTACGCATTCTCTTTATAGTGAAACGGAAATTTTCCTGCGGGAGCTTGTCTCAAACGCGTCGGATGCTTGTGATAGGCTGCGGTATGCGGCCCTTACAGCGCCAGCCTTGATCCAAGATGACCCTGAATTTAAAGTTACCCTCAGCATTGATAACGATGCAAAGACACTAACCATTGAAGATAATGGTATTGGCATGTCTGAGCAGGAAATGATCGATAATTTGGGCACAATTGCCCGTTCAGGAACATCGAATTTTGTGGATCAGCTCACGGGCGATTCTGCAAAAGATATCAACGTCATCGGTCAATTCGGCGTTGGCTTTTATTCATCGTTCATGGTTGCCGACAAAGTGGAAGTTACCAGCCGTAAGGCGGGAGAGGAAAACGCCTATGTTTGGTCATCGGATGGCAGCGGATCATATACCATTGCTGATGGATCCCGGGCCAGCCGGGGCACGACTATTATACTGCACATAAAAGACAGCACTGCAGAATATTTGGATGCTAATCGAATTCGCAACGTCATTAAAACCTATGCCGATCACATTGCGCTTCCGGTTATTCTAAAAGCCGCAAATGAGACCGAAGATGGGACTAAAGAAGATGAAACACTGAATACAGCAAGCGCTCTTTGGACTCGGTCAAAATCTGAGATTACACCTGAACAATATACTGAATTTTACCATCATGTTGGCCAGGCATTCGATGCTCCTTGGGCAACCTTACACAGTAAGGTCGAAGGCGTTCTTGAATATAGCCTGCTTGTTTTCATTCCAGGGCAACAACCATTTGATTTATTTAGCCCAGACAGAAAATCAGCCCTGAAACTTTATGTGAAACGCGTCTTCATTACAGATGACTGCGAGGAATTGATTCCGGCGTATTTACGATTCCTGAAAGGGATTGTTGATTCAGAAGATTTGCCACTGAACGTTAGCCGGGAAATGCTGCAGAATAATCCGGTTTTGCGAAAAATACGGACAGGTTTGGTTAAAAGGGTTATTGGCGAAATTGAAAAACGCTCAAAAGCGGATGCGGAAGGTTTCCATAAATTCTGGGACAATTTCGGCGCTGTTCTCAAAGAAGGTATTTATGAGGATATGGAGCAGGGCGATCGCATTTTGAAGCTATCTGTCTTTAAATCCACGGCATCTGATAGTTACACCGATCTTGCAGCTTACGCGGAACGCATGAAGGACGGGCAAGAGAATATCTATTACATTACGGGTGATAATGAAGACGCCATTAAGAAAAGCCCACAGCTTGAAGGCTTCCGGGCAAAAGGTATTGAGGTCTTATTGCTAAGTGATCCGGTGGATAGTTTTTGGTTAAGTCGGCAAACTGCCTTTGACGGTAAGAATTTCAAATCCGTGACACAAGGTTCTGCTGAACTTGATAAAATGACAGCTGATGAAGATACTAAAAGCGACGATGACAAGTCAGATGAGGCAAATCTGTCAACTGTGATTGCAGCTTTCAAATTGGCGCTGGAAGACAAAGTGAAAGATGTGCGCATATCCAACCGCCTGACAGACAGCCCGGTCTGCCTTGTGGCGGATGAGGGAGATGTGGACATTCATCTTGAAAAAGTGCTGAAAGCCCATAAACAATTTGGCGCGGCTGCATCTCAGCGAATTCTTGAAATTAACCCCAAGCATGCCCTGATTGAAAAATTGAAGGAAAGAGGAGAGAAAGAAGGCGCGTCTGACCTTTTAAGTAACGCCGCTCTCTTGCTGCTCGATCAAGCCTACATTATTGAAGGTGAGCCCATAAATGACCCGGTTGCCTTCTCGCAGCGTATGGCCAACTTTATGGCTCAAGGCTTGTAAAAGCTCTGTTTTGAGACTGTAGAATAAAGGCGGTGTCTTCGGATGCCGCTTTTTTTGTGGTTTTTTGACACTGTTTTGCCGCCCAAACGTCTGTCTGAGTAATGGAAGTATGCAGGTAGGACGGCAGCAAAATGAAAAAAGTGTCTCTAACAGTTTTGATGATCTTCGGTATGCAAGCCTTGTTGGTTGGATGCGCGTTGGGGCCGGATCCTGTTCTTCTTCAAAAAATTGATAATTTTTCGGTGGGAGCCATATCTCTCGCGTCAGCCGTGAACAAAAGATATGACATGGCGGAAAATGCCCACCGAAGTGCCCTTCAAAGTAATCTGAATCTACAATTGGAACTTGGAGGCTCTCCCGAAGTCACGGCGCCGGATCTATTTAGCCCGGATGTGAGGGCGTCCCGGTACGCAATTTTGCGGGCCATTCAAATCTACGCAGGTAACCTTCAGCAAGTTTATGACAGTGAGATCAAAAATAATTATCAAAACGCGCATGTGGCAGAGATCCCTTTTGCGGCCCTGAAATCGTTAAATCCAAAGGATTTCGATTTGAAAAGGTCTTTAGGTGATCTACAGGTCGAAAATTTAGTGACATCCTTGAGTGGGTTTTCAAAACTGCTGTTTTACCCAAAGCGTGACCGTAAGGTTTCTGAAATTCTGGCAACGGCGCATCCCTTTATCGAGAAGGCCGCTATATTGTTGTATTTGGACTTAGGCGCACCAAAAGACTTGCATGAAAAATGCGCGTTTGCACCAGCTTCCACGGTGAAGACAGGGAATGTGATTGACCTGCAGCTCTGCCGTGGTGGGGTGCGAGGAATGATGAAAACCGCTATTAGTTCAAGCTTGCAAACTTGGAATTTACGTCTGCAACTCAACAGTCTAAATTCAAGCGCCAGTGCAGAACGCGCCCAAATTGTTCGCAAAATATACGACGTTGAACAAGCAGGCTCGCAACAAGACCACTTGATGCAAAATTTGCAAGGGGCCCTAATTGAAATGGTCTCAGCGCATCTCCTCTTGGTTGAAGAATTTGCAGGCGACGCTGGAAAAGGCTCCTCCAAGGCAAAAATAACGCCACCACTTCTACTGAGCTCGCCCCAAAATGCAGAGGGTCAGAAAATTCCGGGTTCGGATGCAACATCCCCAAATGTTTCGGTTCAGGAATTCACAATTCAGGTGAAAAGTCTGTCTGATCAGTCTGAAAGTTTCGATAAATTCTTTGAAAATTCTGATCAGGAAACCAACTCATGATTATTCAAAAAAATGCCATCAGCACCTTGCAAGAAGCAATGGAAAATCTCAACAAGCAAGATATCGCAGAGCTTTCTATGGAGGGGCAACTGCAATTACTAGTAGCCCAGCGAGCGGTCTACCTTGAACTTCAAGCCCAGCAGGCCAGCCAAATGCAATCTGCAACGACAGAGTTTGTCATGATAACAACTGGCCTGAAAGACAGTGAAAACGGCTTTCGAGATATTCAGAAATGGGCAAAAACAGCTGAGAAAACTGGGAAATTTGTGAATGGTCTGTTGAAAGGGATTTCTCTCATCCTGACTCTGCTTTAGCTTTTCTTGCTACCTGGATCCATCATGGGATCTATTAATCTGCGTGTAAGGCTGTAGTCAGCTTCCGCAGGAATGTTGAGGAATTTACCTTCATCAGTAATTTCCACTTGCGGGAGAACCGTCACGGTTTTCGTGAGAGCAGATTTCTCTACGGCCTCTTTTGCAGTCTCATAGCGCGTCAGATATTCCACATTCATCATGGTTGGGAAGATAATCGTATAGGTTCCCTCATCAGCGCCTTTCATGGCTTCGTTGGGGCCAATCCAAACAGAGTCCACAGATTCCTCACCGTCATGAATAGCAAGCTGTTCTTCAGGGGCGAGAGCAATGAAAAAATGTGTATCAAAACGTTTGGGCATGAATGTTGGGGTCACCCAATGTGAGTAATGGGCGAGGAGATCTGTCGCCA
>CAJXWA010000016.1 GCA_913062525.1 uncultured Alphaproteobacteria bacterium
TAAACGCAGCCAGCGGCGGGAAAGCCGCGCTGAGGATATGAAAGATGAAGTGGAAGGAGAGAGTGCTTTCGACGATATTTCCGTGTTCCCTCTGTCAATTCCTCTCATATCGGGGCCCGGCGCCATCGCATCGATTATGTTGTTGATGAGTGCCAACCGTGACAATCTTGTTCACCAAGCAACAGTTCTAATTGTTCTGGCCGTGGTCTTGGTCATCGTCCTTATTCTTTTCTTCTTAGCCCCGCGCTTAGAAAAAATCATGGGAACAACGTTCACGCAAATCGTCTCCCGTGTCCTTGGTGTTATCCTTGGGGCGCTGGCTATTCAATATATCATTGATGGTATAAAGCTCAGTTTTTTAGTTTGAGGGTGATTTAGTGTCTCTTCCTTTAGTGATAGCGCCGAACCCAATTTTCAAACAGAAGGCTGATATGGTTTCAGTGGTGGATGAAAGTGTCAGAGAGATCATCTCTGATATGTTCGTGACACTTTACGCTGAAAAAGGCCTCGGACTTGGGGCTAACATGGTTGGCGTCCTGAAACAGATTATCGTTATCGATCTGGTCGAAGGTGGTGTCAGAGCACCGATTGCAATGATCAATCCTGAAATTCTGAGCGTGTCGACAGAAGTTCAGACGTTCAATGAGGCTTCTTTAAGTTTTCCAGGTATTGCGGCTGATATCACACGGCCCAGCGAAATATCAGTACAGTATCTGGACGAAGAAGGTGATCAGCAGATCTTGGAGGCCAGTGGGTTCCTCGCTACGGTGATCCAGCATGAGATGGATTATCTGCAAGGACGAACTTTTCTCGATCATCTCTCCCGGACGAAACGCGACACTGTAGTTCGGAAGTATCAGAAACTCCGCAAGCATCTCTCTAATTCTTAAGGCTGAAACCGAGAGCAATTACGGCTGCGTATGAGCACGGATTTCCATAGAAAACGCTTTACATATATTTGAAAATAGTAATTTAATTAATTTGAATAAATTTAATTAAGTCACTGAAACTGTCGTAACTGGGGGAGATTACTATGGCAGAAGACCTTAATGAAAAGAGTTCAAACGGACAGATACAAAGTGATTCAGATCATGAAATTGGGCAAAATAATATAACGCCTTTCGGGCTTGATATCCATAATCCTGTTTTTTTAGTATCTGGCATTTCTATTATCGGTTTTGTTCTCATCACCTTGATGTTTCAACAAGGGGCAACTGATTTTTTTGGATGGTTGCGCCCATTCCTTACGTCAACTTTTGACTGGTTTTTCCTCGGGGCAGCTAATATTTTTGTTGTCTTCTGTTTAGCGTTGATGGTGAGCCCATTGGGCAAAATTCGTCTGGGCGGCGCAGATGCCCTCCCTGAATACGGGTATCTTGGTTGGTTCTCCATGCTGTTCGCGGCGGGCATGGGTATTGGCCTGATGTTCTTCGGCGTGTCAGAACCTATGTCACACTTCGGATCTTCAATGGGCGGAATATCGGTAGAAAATGGTGTTCGGACAGACTGGGCTCCGCTTGGTGCGGCAGCTGGTGATCCAAAAGCTGCTGTTGAATTAGCCATGGCGGCAACTATTTTCCACTGGGCGCTTCATCCGTGGGCGATCTATGCCGTGGTGGCCTTATCTCTTGCTTTCTTTTCCTTCAATCGCGGCCTACCGCTAACGTTGCGCTCAGCCTTTTATCCACTGTTGGGTGAGAGAGTGTGGGGGTGGCCGGGACATGTTATCGATACTTTAGCCGTGTTTGCCACTTTGTTTGGGTTGGCAACGTCCCTCGGGTTTGGGACGGAGCAAGCACTTGCTGGACTCAATTATTTATTCGGTTGGGGAACGGGCAATGTTGCGAAAGTCTTGTTGATCACATTTATTACCAGTCTTGCGTTGATTTCTGTCATTCGCGGTTTGGATGGTGGTGTCAAAATTCTCTCAGAAATCAATATTGTTTTGGCGGGACTGTTGCTCGCTTTCATCATTTTCGTCGGTCCTACAGCTACGATTTTCGGTACAATTTTCTCAGGTGGCGCGGCTTATATTAAAGAGATCATTCCGCTCTCTATGCCTTTTGGTCGTGAAGATACTAACTTCTCACAAGGTTGGACATCCTTCTATTGGGCATGGTGGATTTCTTGGTCGCCATTTGTGGGTATGTTTATTGCTCGCGTATCCAAGGGACGTTCAGTTCGTGAGTTTATTTTTTGTGTGATCGTTATTCCAACACTTGTCAGTATTCTTTGGATGGGTGCATTTGGCGGTACAGCCATATCGCAGGTAATTGCGGATGCCGCAGCACCTGTGAGCGGTGCAGCACTAGAACTCAAACTCTTTGTAATGCTGAAACCTTTGCCATTGGCAACCATTACATCCTTTTTGGGTATAATTTTGGTGTTGGTGTTCTTTGTTACGTCATCAGATTCCGGCTCCCTTGTCATTGATACGATTACAGCGGGCGGGAAAATTGATGCGCCCGTTTCTCAGCGTGTTTTCTGGTGTAGCTTCGAGGGGATTGTTGCTGCGACGTTGCTTCTCGTCGGCGGATCCGGCGCCTTAAACGCTCTGCAGGCAATGGCCGTATCAACTGGCTTTCCGTTCACAATTGTATTGCTGGTAATGTGTATCAGCTTATTCATGGGGCTACGACAAGCCTATCGTGAAGGGGTGTAAAGTCTCAACTGTTGGATGTGCATATTATGTTTGTGCATCCAACACTTGTTGAATTTTTGTGGCTAAGTCAGCTTTTCTGAAGGGTTTGTTTAAGAGGACCGCAGTCTCCTTTAACAACTTGTTTCCGGCGAAGGCATCTTCAGTGTAGCCGGACATAAACATGGTTTTTGTATTTGGATGAATTTCATCTATTTTATCTGCTAACTCAGCACCGTTCAAACCTCCAGGCAACACGACATCAGTCAGGAGGAGGTCAACTCTTCCTTCCTTTTGAATGTTCAAGAGAGCAGAAGGGCCATCTTTCGCCTCTCGAATAGAAAACCCCAAGCTGCTGACAAGTGCGACAACTAAGGTTCGCATGTCAGGGTCATCCTCAACAACTAATACAGTGATATTCTGGGATTTTAGAGCATTCTGTATTCTGGTAGGTGCTACGGTTACCCGGGCCTCAGATTTGGGCAAGTAAATCTTGACAGTTGTCCCATGTCCCGTTTCTGAGTAGATACTGGCATGGCCACCTGATTGTTTGGCAAACCCGTAAACCATGCTCAAACCAAGCCCGGTTCCCTTGCCGATCTCTTTCAGTGTGAAAAATGGCTCAAACACGTGCGGTAAAGCATCTTCTGGAATGCCAGTGCCTGTATCACTGACAGCAAGCATCAGGTAGTTTCCGGGCTCCAAATCAGTTTGGGCACTAGCGTATTCGTCATCCAAAAAGGCATTGCGGGTTTCGATTGTAAGCGATCCGCCATTGGGCATAGCATCTCGTGCATTAATTGCAAGGTTAAGGAGGGTGTTTTCAACTTGCCCTGGATCAGCAATGCAGGACCACAATTGCTCATCAGATTGCACACTTATAGAAATAGTTTCACCAAGCGTGCTCTGTAAAATTTTGGTCATGCCTGCAATTTGTTCGTTCAGTTTTATAGTCTTTGGATGAAGTTCTTGTTTTCTTGAGAATGCGAGCATGCTTTGCGTAAGCTCCGCACCGCGGGTCGTCATTCTAAGGGCAGTATTGATATGATCGCGGTTCGCTTTTGGGAGTTCAACCTTGGTCTCTGATAAAAGCTCCAAATTACCTTGAATAACGGCCAAAATATTATTGAAATCGTGAGCGACCCCACCCGTTAATTGTCCAATAGCTTCCATTTTTTGTGACTGCTTTAATTTTTCCTCAAGAATCCTTTCGCTGGTTCGGTCACAAGCTGTTCCGCGATAGCCCATAAAGTTTCCATCACAATCAAAAATTGGTTTTCCTGAGGTTACCCAATGATAGAGAGTTCCATTTTCAGTGCGATGTTGGTAGCTGAAATTCTTGAAGGGTCGATGATTTTCAAGGTCATCAAAATGTTCTTTCCAATTATTTCCATCCTGCGGATCCGAGTTTATCTCTCGACGGCTTTTCCCTATATAATTTTTGGTTGGGACACCGGTCACTCGATGGACTGTATCCGAAAAATAGGAAAACCGTAGGTCGCTGTCCATTTCCCAAAACCAATCAGCTCCCAATTCAGCAAGGTCTCGGAAACGCTCATTACTCCCATCTCGCGCTATTTCCAGCTCTTTTTGTTCCGTAATGTCTTGGGAGACACCGAACAGGGATGTTAATTCTCCGTTAGGACCAAATTCCGGTTTTGCGTAGCCTTGTAGAATACGAAGTTCTCCGTCATTACGCTGAATAGTGTATTCAAACTTGTTGTCCACCGCGTTATTTTTAATTTTTTCCTGCATCTCCAAAAATAGATCGTTGTGTGGCGGGATCTTCATTTTTTTTGCCATAGCGCGCGTGATTTTTATGTCATTGGGATTAAGCCCATAAATCCGATAAAGTTCGTCTGACCACTCAACTTCATTTGTCTCTGGGTATAATCTCCAATGCCCAATATTTGCAAGTTCCTGCGATAAAGCGAGTTCAGCATCGCGCCGTAAAATTGTTGCTTCTGCTTTTTTGCGGACTGTAATATTTCTTATTATGTTGATTGTCGCAGCCTGCCCCTGCCATTGAGCAGATCCCATACTGATCTCACTATGAAATGAGGAGCCGTCCAAGCGTAAATGCTGGGTCTCGAAGGTGAAGCTTTCAGAGCGTTCAGCAATAACCTTCAGCCGTTTTTCCAACGTAATTTTCCGTTGCTCAGGTACAATTAAATTTAAAGACTTGAGGCCGACAAGATCTTCAAATTTGTCTCCACCGAATAAATGCGACGCAGCGTGGTTCGCGTAGACAACATAGCCTTCAGCTTGGACAATGATTGCGTTGGGGCTCATTTCAAGCAAATCGGCCATTATTCTTCTCGCCGGTGCATCCATGAGCATTTGGTTTGCAGACAAGAGGTTTGAATTTTTAACGAGTAATCCGACCGAGGTGAAAAAATTAGCGCAAGACAAAGAGCACTCAAATTTTTGGTTGTGCCTGCTAGCAAGATAAAAATGAGCGTCGGTGTGATCCGATTTAATTAGAAAAATTGTAGTGGTTGAGCTGCCTAGGGTCGAGCTTTTGCTGGAAAGTTGTAGCATGCGGCCGTGAAGGTTCTGACCCTTGTTGAGCGTGTCTACGAAATCTGCTGTAAAACGCGCGGAACTTCCTGCGGGAAGGTCTTTCGCAAATCGTGAGAGAACCTCAACGCTTTGGTTAGTGGGAGCAAATCTAATAATGGCTGTTTCATCGGCGCTGATGCCAAACGACAGGGCCTCAGTCGCAGCATCAAGGTTAGGTGAGCCGTCTGTTGAATTGGCATCATATTGCGCTAGCGCAATGGAAAAATCTTGATCGTATTGTTGGGTCATATTCACTTTACGCTTTATACAAGGTCTTCGAAGACTACCAAACAAGTTACTCATAAATTACTAAATTATGCATATACCTCAAATTGGATGCGTATAATGTATATTATAGATTTCAAAAAAAGGCAGCAGACATTCCCAAGCCAATTAGAATTATAAATATTTTGACTTGCTGTTTTGGCAGCCTACGAGCAATGCGAGCGCCAAAGTAGCCACCAATTGTTGCTGATACCATCATGATTGATGCTAATTCCCAATCAACAATATCTGCAAAAGCAAAGGTGACAATTGACGCGGCTGTAAGGACAAAGGAAAGGGCATTTTTTAGCCCATTCATCAAATTTAAATCTCGATACCCAAGTACAGAAAATAGGGCAAGAAGCACAATCCCCAAACCACCGTTAAAATACCCACCATAAGTGGATACTATGAGCGTGAGCAGCCAGCTTTTAGAACTTTGTGATTTTCCTTTAGAGGCCAGATACACTGTAATTTTATCCCCAAAGGCAAATAACGCCGTGGCGAACAGAAGCAGGTAGGGAATGATGATCTTGAAGGTTTCGCCGGGTGTAACCAGTAACAATAACGCACCAGCGACACCGCCAATAATTGCCAGAAGTATGTATTTTGTAAGCTGGCGGAGCCCGTAGGATCTTAATTCGCTTAAAAAGCCAAATGCGCCACTGAGATATCCAGGAAAAACAGCAACGGCACTTGTCGCATTAGCCGTAATTGGGGGAAGGCCGACAAAGACAAGGGCTGGAAAAGTGAGAAAGCTTCCTCCGCCAGCAATGGAATTCAATGCACCTGCGAGAAATGCGGCGCTAGAAAGCAAAATCAAATCAAACATTAGACCCTAGACTAATTGAAATAAGTTGGGAGTCCCTCTTAAGCATGGATTGCCGTCGGCACACAAGAATTGATCATCCAAGGATGGTTGTTTTCCAATACGTGGAAATCCGAATTCAACATTCAGAAGATATCTGGTGTGCGAAAAAGAGTGAAATTTATGACTGGTAAACAGTTTGGTGCGAATTGGTTAGGTGAGGCTGAACGATTGTCAAAATTTGATTTTCCTGATCCAAACATGGCAAATCAATTGGACTAAGTATACCAATGTTATTAAGGTGTAATGAAATAATAATTCAAAGTATATGGGGGGAGCCATGAGCGAGGCAATTGAGCCAATTTGGTGGGTTGGGCCCAATGAAACCGATATTTTGGCATGGATCGCCATCCTATTTGTTATTGCGCTTGGATTTTGTGTTGTTCACCTTTACGCCCGTTTTGATAAGTGGGCTGAGGAGAAATCAAAAGCTACTCTTTTCTCCACGACGATCCCCACATTATTGACCATTGCCCTGTTGTACGAGCTATTTCCGCTAGATCATTTTAGTATCTTGCTTCCCATTTCAGCGGCTTTGTTGGCTGTTACTCGGGATATTATGAAATTCCTCTCCAAAAAATCTTTCAAAAGGAGTTTTTAGCTAGATGTTGGAACTCCTATTGACGTCTTTTCCCGTTCTCATTCAATACTGGCGATTAAAACGTCGCGGGGAACATATCACCGTGTGGAATATGCATTATGCCATATTCACTTGGATGATACTTGCCGCCGTTTTATTTACGACTGTTTTTTATTTTCATCCCAAATCCTATACAGGGCTTGTTGCATTCCGACTTGCACCAGTGGTGCCGCAAGTGGGTGGACCCGTAACCAAAGTGTACGTGGAAAATGGGATGCATGTCTCCAAGGGAGATCTCCTTTTTTCAATAGAGGACTCACGCCAAAAAGCAGATGTGGCAACTGCCACCGCGAAACATGCTGAAGCGAAGGCTTCATTTGCTGTCACAGGTAAGCAATTAAATATTGTATCGGGTAAAGTAGCTAGTGCTAAAGCGTCTCACAAGCAAATTGCTGATGAGCTTGGAACGAAACAAAAAGCGCGACGGAAAAATCCAAACACATATAGCCGACGCGAAATCGAACGCCTTCAAAACACATTAGCGACGCGGCAGGGAACATTGAATTCGGCCAGAGCTGAATATGACGCGATGAAAGTCAATCTAGCTCAAATGCTGCCAGCCCAGTTGGAAAGCGCCAAGGCGGCGTTGATGAAGGCACAAAATGAACTTTCTAAAACTCAAGTGAAGGCATTTACCGCTGGAACGATCACGCAAATTGCCCTAACGGAAGGGGCGAGCGCCTCACGGATTGTTCGCAGCCCATCGCTGCTGATTATTCCAGATCAAAAAGAGGGTGTTCCTTTTCGAATGGTCGCTGGATTTTCTCAAACGGCGAATGCTGTTCTGAAGGCTGGGATGCCGGTGGAGGTGGCCTGCGAGACCAATACTAATATGCTGATGAGTAACGTGGTTCTGCCAGCTCGGATTGCCTTCAAGCAAGATGCTATTGCTGCGGGTCAGTTTGTTGCAAGTGGGGCCCTTATTGAGCCAAGGGACAGGGCAAAGCGGGGATCTGTATTGGTCACTATTGAGCTGGCCCATAAACAGCATGAGCCGTTGTTGTTAAACGGAAGTGGGTGTATTGTTCAAGCCTATACCAATGATCTTCCCGGATTTACAGGGCATGTGATTAGTGCTCTTGGCATTGTAAAAGCTGTTCTCTTTCGCATCAAAGTTTGGGTTTCAATGGCTGTTGGTATTGGGTTAATCGGGGGTGGTAGCTAACAAATATCAGCTTCAATTTTTTAGCAAAACCTTAATTAGGTGCTCCTATACTTTCGCAATGTTCTTGTGATGTTGCCTTTGAAAAGTAGTCGGCCAGTACCTGATGTTTAGGTTGAGTTTTGCTTTAATTTTGTTTTTTACTTACAGCTTTGGTACGAGCGCCCAAAGTCTGGTCGTACAGCATTTTTAAAACGACAGTCGGTGGAATTATCATCGGGCACTTTTGGAACTGGCATTGACGAATACCACAGCATCCGACGGCTCCTATTTACTTCAAGGTAGTCACGCAAATGTCAGTCAAAACGAGGGCTAGCCTTTTTAGCAAAAGGTGAAAGCGTTGATATTGCATTTTTAGCAGCAAATCATGAGCGCGAGGCCAATTTTTTATCTATAAAGATTCCAATTTTGAAGGGATTGCTGGGTTATAGAATTGCAATCATTCGAAAGAGTGAACAAAGATCGTTCGAGAATATTGAAACGTTAGATCAACTTCGTACTGAGTTTACGGCAGGTTTTGGAGCCCATTGGGCCGACATGGAAATTCTAAAATTTAATCAGCTACCAGTCGTAGGAGTTACGGTTTACAAAACCCTTTTTCCCATGCTTTCAAAAGGGCGGTTCCAATATTTTCCAAGAGGAATTAGTGAGACTTGGAATGAAGTGTTGGAACGAAAGGAAAGCCACCCTGATTTATCGGTTGAAAACAAAATCGTACTTTATTACCCCTACGTCGTTTATTTCTACGTAAATAAAAATAAACAAAAACTGGCGGACAGAATTGAACGCGGCCTCGACATGGCTCTGGAAAACGGTGACTTTAAAAAGTTATTTCTAAAGTTTCACCAAGCCTCCATAGAGAAGAGCAATTTAGAGAACCGAAAAATGTTTATTCTGAAAAACCCAACGCTTCCGCCCAATATTGAATTTCCGGATACGAGCTGGTGGTTAACCCAATAGGATTTCTCTATTTTAAGCTGTTGCCTATCGAGATAAGATTCCAATTAGTGTGTTAAAGCCAAGCTTTATATTTTTCCAGTTTATCGAGCTGGTATCGACAGGCTGCCCATCTTTCCATGTCTCCAGAGCTTCAATCGTGTGAAGAGTCTCGGGGGCCATTGTTAGGGGATCGGCAGACAGAAACGTAAAATCGGCGCGCTTTCCAATTTCGATGGATCCAATTTCGGCACCCTGCCCCAGTTGGTGTGCGGCGTTGATGGTCATTGCCTGGAGGGCTTGATAGATCGATATTTTTTCATCTTTTCCCGAAATAGACTGCCCAGATCTGGACTGCCTTGTCGTCGCCGTTTGGAGTGTCCGAAATGGATTGATTGGCGTCGATGGGTGGTCTCCATGAAGAGTGACAATGAGGCCTTTATCAAAAGCAGATTTAACAGGCATATAACGAGCCATCCGGTCATCGCCAAAAATTTTGGGCAACGTATCTCCGTAATAAGTCAAATGATCCACAAAGAAACCAACAGAAATATTCAAGTTTTTTGCGCGAGCGAGCAATTCATCCGTGATCAGGGCATTATGTTCGAGCCTGTGGCGCAAACTTGGGTTCGGGTTGTCTTTTTGAGCCTTCGAGATGGCATCAATAACGCTTCGAGCTGCCCGTTCCCCTTGAACATGTGCCGCAATTTGATACCCTTTTGCATGGTAATCAGAAATCATGGATTGAAGGTCTGCCGGAGAAAAGTTGAGCGTTCCCTTATGGTTCGCTGGGATGCCTAAGCGTTCTATTGTAAATTTATTGTTTTCATAGGGGGCGTCAACAGCTGCGCCGCCTGTGTAGGGGGAGCCATCCATCCAAAATTTCATGCCCAGAATCTTAAAGTCGTTACTTCCGCCAAGCTCCATTTCTTTGATTTGGGCCTTGAGCAGATACAAATAGCTGCGAAGTGGACTAGCTTTTCTGTCAGCAACTTTTTTGACGAGTCCAATTGCGTCTGAATGACGGCCAACTACGCCGGGAATTCCAATGCTGGTATACCCAGCTTTCGCATATTTATTGTATTGAAGGCGAAGTAGCAGCTCAGTTGCGCTGTCTGGCGCTGGCGGAATTTTTTCAAACATAATTCCAAGAGCGTCTATTTCGCGGATTGTGCCGTTAAGGGTACCGTTTTGATTTCTCACAAACCCATCATGCACTGTTTGGTTTGTATCGGTTGGATCAATGCCAACCGCCGATAACGCTGCGGTGTTTACGTAAGCCTCGTGCATCATTTGTGTCAGAATAATCATCGGCCGTTCAGGGGAGATTTGATCAAGTTCTTCTAGGCTTGGGCGTTCCAGATCTTCAACAGCGGCCGCGTCCCAACCATAGGCAATCAGCCAAGGGGAAATCCCCATACCGTCTGCTGCGTCTTTAAGGGCAGAAATAACACTTATCCGGTTTGGATGGGTGAACCCGCTGACATCAACTGTAGCGCCCAGTAGTGCGGATGCTAGCGGATGTGTATGTGGCTCGATAAGGCCGGGAAGGATAGTTTGACCTGCCCTTTCGATGATTTCCGCATCTTCGTTCGCTTCTCTGAGCTCTTTTAAGTCCCCAACAGCTGCTATAATACCCTTGTCAACCAATACAGCTTCTATCTCAGCGTTGTCTGAACTCATGGGTAATATTGTTGCACCCGCAATAATCACACGATCTGAAATGTTTTTATTTTGGAAAATGAGAAAGGCACTGATAATAGCGAGTGAATTAACGAGTAGTATAAGGCTTGAGCGTTTTTTCATTGAGGACTACTTGAGATTGAGAAATAAGGTAACTCAACTTATACTGTTTTTGGATGCAGTCCAATAATAAGGAAAAATCAGAATGATGATGGGCATGTATCTCTTGTCTGCCACTAGAAATAATATGCAATTCTTACCTGTAAATGATCATCGTCACGCGCACTGTATAATGGGTCGGTTGCGGGCTGGTTTGAAAAAACCCGGAGTTCGGCTTCAAACGTGAGGTTGTCATTTATGCGTTTTGTGGCTTCCATCGTATAGCTTTGTGCTTGGGTTTTTGTATCCCATATAACGCCTGCAAGAAATGTTGTGTCGGCTTCGTCGTTTAATGTCGCGCGAAACCCCAGAAACAGATCATTGTCGAAAATGGTTGCAGGTGCTGTGCTGTCACGACCATCATAGTGGAATTCAGCAATCACTCCCAGATCACCGTTGTCGCCAATAGCGCCAAAAAACGTGTATTCCAATCCACCAGATACTGCGACGAAATCATCTCCGTGCCCTTGTCTGTAGATGCTTTCAAGTTTCCACAACCACTCATCATAAGTTGCTTGCACGTCGATGCTTGACTGGTTGATGATATCGTACTGAGGGGCGAGAACAGTCTTGCCGCCGCCTGTGACCTCCGGAATGAAACGAGCTTCACGGCTTGTTCCGTAAAAATGAGCTAACCCAATATCCCAATCGCCGGCAACAACAGCATATCTAAAAGCTAAGTCGGGATGAAATTCTTCCAAATCAGACTCGTAATAGGTGCGATCCGTATCAACAACAAAAGGGGATCTCAGGCGGCCATCAGTGCCTGGGAAAGTGCGTTCCCGAAAGTATGGCATGGCAAAAAAAATAAAATCACCATAGTCGGATTGTAGGCCCAAATTGATCATGGGTTGGCCCAGTTTATCTTCGCCGTCTGTATCCTCTACACCATCAGTTTGGTTGATGATATCAACTAGATGCCGGGATTCTGTTACGCCCCAAAAAACCTTATCAATTCCAATAGTTAAATCCCAGTCGTCGCCTAAATGTAGGTAATTAAGCTCTCGAATGTCAGCATGCGTGCGGCTATTATCTTGAGGGTCAATACGGGCAAATGGAATGAAGTCGATACGATCTGCTCCCTCGTTCCACTCAAAGTTCCATTCCAATTGCACAACGGTAGACGGGTTTAGATGCGCATTATTTTGTCCAGAGAGTGCGGGGCTTTCTGTGAATATGCGCGTGTCACCGGCAATAAAACCCGAGAAATCCAGATTCATATCTGCAAGCGCCGTATTAAATGTGGCCGGAACCGCATTGATGATCAACGCGGCCCCTACCATTGCTGAGCGTAAAAGACGAGGCATGGGACTTATCGTACCTTTGATAATTTGCGTTTGGTAAGGTCTGAACCTTTCAGTCCAGTTTGGAAGGCATAGTCACTGTATACAAGTCGGGTTTTCTTACCCGTTTGATGGTTGACCATATACATATTGTGGGCCCGCCAAAATTTGCTCAAATATTGTCTGTACTCCGTAAATTTGAGTGTTTTAAGCAGTGCTCCTTTTCGGTCGTAATAGTCAATTTTCTGTTGGCGATATTCAGCTGTGTCATACCAAACGATCATTTTCGTATAGCCTGAGTTCTCATATGCTGGTGTCTGCTCCAGCACAGAACACTGCAACTCTCCGCAGGCTTCATCATTAAGCCATTTGTAGTTGTATTTCTTCAACTCTTGGGCAGAGAGATCTTCGTATGAAAACTCACTGCCGACAAATGGGCCGGACTTGTTTTTCGACGAAATCTTTTTCACCCGTTTCAGCGCGGGTAAATACAGCCACTGGTCATCAGGTTCCAGAATTTGTGCAAAACTCAGGAATGCAGTTCCTTTAATATCCCGTGGTTTGCTGAAAATAGTCAGACTTTTGTCGCCCACATTGCTGTCAGGCATTTCCAGAGTTTTTATGCGAAGCACCCGCGTGCTTTTTTCGCCGTGACGATTTTCCAAAACCATTTCTAGGTTAGCGCTGGAATCTCCAAACCCTTTGTCTCTAGCGTCCCATTCTTTGGCAATCTCAGCGCCTTTTTCAGAAGGTGAGGTATTGGCAAGCACCGGCAACGACAATGAAGTAACTGCGATCGAGGAAAGGATAAGTGTTCTAAGATGTGTATTTAACATATTGCGTGTTCCTTATTCAGCAGCTTGTGGGGCTGCAAGAGGACTAGATGTATATGATTTCTTGCGATCCAGAAGCATGAGGAGCGGCGGCAACAACAAGAAGTCGACCACCAACGCGATGGCAATTGTTATTGCGGTCAATAAGCCTAAATCTGAATTCACCTGGAAGGCCGACTGCGAGAGAACGGCGAAGCCAAGGAATAGAACAGCTGTCGTAACAAGCAAAGCTTTGCCTACTGTTCTAAAGCTATATCTGACGGCTTCTTCTGCAGTTGCTCCCCGTTCGCGGCGGGCTCTTACGTATTTAGATAAGAAGTGAACGGACGCATCAACAATAAGGCCGAGGGTTGTTGCGGCAACCATTGACGAGGCCAATCCGATCTGTCCGTATAAGACACCCCATAATCCAAACGCCATAGCAGCGGGAACCAAGTTAGGGATCAGACTTATCAACCCGATCCTGACACTGCGGAGCGCAATGATCATTGAGCCGGAAATCAACAAGAAGGCAACCAAAGTTCCAATCAACATAGATTGAATATTGCGATGAGCGATATGCGCGAACATAACTGCAGCGCCGCTGCCCTCCGCAACCATATGAGCGGGAGCGTTGCTGAGCAGCCATTGTTGAGATCTGTCTGCGAGGCTTCGCATTTCGCCGCTCGTCACATTGTCCAGTGTAACAGTCATACGGCTGGCAGATTTATCCACGTTAATCTGACTGTTTAGGTCGAGCCCATAAGGAAGAGAAAGCTCGTACAGAAGAAGATACTGCGCCGCAAGTTCACGGTCATCGGGGAGCAAGTACCATTTTTCCGCATCACCATGCATAGACTTGCTGAGGCGTTTAAGGACATCTGTTAAGGAGTTTACATGAACGACGCCGGGTTGGGCCCGCAACCAAATAGCAAATTTGTCAAGGTTTTGAAGATAAACCGGCTCAGAGATGCCGCCTGAATCTTCGCCGTTTATGGAGAACTCCACTTGATAAATGCCCGAGAGGTTTTCGCGTGCGAAATCACTGTCTACGCGGAATGGAATAGAGTCGTCGAAATACTCTACAAAGCGATCATCCAATTCAATGGTACTAATAAGCGACGACATACCTATTGCAATTACACTCATGCTCACCAATAGTTTCGTGCGGTTGGCGACCACGAAATTACCAATTCTATCCATCGCCTCGATTTTGTCAGTTTTCACCTGTTTCACACGCACTGGAATGATCGCGATGAAGGCGGGTAAAAATAGGATGGAATATAACCAAGCGGCAGCAACACCGACGGCGGCCATGTTGCCAAGGTCGTTGAACGGCGGCGCATCTGAAAAGTTCAGGCTCATAAAGCCAATAATCGTGGTGAAACTCGTCAAGAAAACGGGCTGCATATTAATGCGAATGCTTTCGATGATGGCTTGATGTTTCGTGCGACCTGCGCGCATTTCATGGAACATGGATACGAGAATATGAACGCAATCTGCTATGGCGATGGTGAGAATAATTGTGGGTGCCATAGCGGAGGGAGGGGTGAGTTTAACGCCCATATATCCCGCAAAACCCATAGCAGTGATTGTCGATAAAATGGTAACAATAAGTGTGGCAATCGTTCCGCTGAATGAGCGTAAGAAACCAATGAGTGCAACAATGATAATCCCGAACATGATGGGCGTAAGGGTCTGCATATCCAGCATTGAAGCCCGAGGGAACGCATTGCTCAGCGGTGCGAGGCCGGTTATCGCCACTCTTAGTTCAGGATGTTCTGCTTGAATTTCAGCTGCCATCTTTTCTGCGTATTCAACAGCAGAATTCAATGCGATCATGTCATCAGGAGGAAGCTGCAATGTAACTTGAATGGCAGTTGTCGTATTGTCAGGGGAAATTATCCGGTCTGCTAACGCGGGCTCATTTTGGGCTGTTGCAATAATCCGGTTTATTTGACTTTCCGACAGTGAAAGAGCGTTTTCAACAAGATCGGCAACGATCAGATCATCTTCTTCTGCGACAGTGTTTTGAAAGTTGGTGACAGAGTCTACTCGAATGGAATAGGGGATTTGCCATGATTCTACGGTGAGTTTCTGCGTTACATCAAGCCATTTTTGCGTCATTACCAATCCGTCGTTTGGCTTGAGCACAAAGACAATGTTGTCCGTTTTGGTGTAGATGTCTTGGAGACTTTCATAGGCATTTAGTTGCGGGTTTTCTTTGCTGAAGAATACCCGGTAGTCACTCGTGAAGCTTAAATTCTGTGCACCGCTACCGATAGCAACTGCACCAATTACTGTAGCGAAGACAAGAAGCCATCGCCACCGAATTACCCAGTGGGCGTAACGCTCTGCTACGTTTCCAAAAAAATCTGCCATTGTATTTCCCTATTTTAAGGGGTGGCTATTATAAGCCAATATCCCATCTTATTCGGTAAGTAGTCTTTCGGTTCGGCCCAAAATAAGATACTGTCAGAACCAACCTTACGATTGTCAAAGTACACTAGCCGGTGTAGTTTACAATGTATGTAAAAGGAAACTGTACTGTTTAGTGTACTTCGTCACAAAAATGAGAAAAATACGTTATGAGCACTCAAACCGAGCAACTTGAAGTTCCGACAACACGAAGCGAAAAAAAGCGGCAAGCTATATTGGTTGCGTCTTCAGCTACGTTTTTGGAATATGGCTACGACGTGGCGAGTATGGACAAAATCGCCGCGGTGGCAGATGTCTCTAAGCGAACGGTCTATAGTCATTTTAAATCCAAAGAAGATTTGTTCGCAGAAACCATGCTGATGATGTGCACCTCCAAAAGCGTTCAAATTGAGATGAATGTCGATTTGACGGCTCCCATTGATCAAGTGTTGATAAAAATTGGAAATATCTTTTTGGATATGGTGTTTAATCCTGAATCTAGTGCAATGCTTAGGATTCTAGTGGGACAGTCAGATAAATTTCCTGAACTTGGTAAGGTGTTTTTGGATAATGGACCTGATGTCTTGACTGAAATGTTGGGTATCTATTTACGTGAGCAATCCGACCGAAATATTATTGCTATCTCAGATCCAGAAGACACAGCAGGTAGTTTTTTTGCCTCTTTGTTTGGCGTTCACTTTATCACTTTGCTCGCGACGGGTAAAAAACCACCAAGTCAGGCAAAGCGTAAAAAAATGGTCGCTAGTGCGGTGGATCGTTTTCTTCACGGTGTTTGTGTTGCCTGATTGAAGCTTGCGATCAAACCAATGTCTTTGGAGTGCACGGCGTTTACGTCTCTTGAAAATCAAAATGTTTTCGTTAAAGTGCTTTCCTTGCAAGTTTTCCGCGCGTAAGTAACGCACAAAAATAAGAGAAGACATTATGAATTTTGATGAAATCGTCAATGGGCGCCGCTCTATCCGTGGATATAAGCCTGATCCCATTCCAAAAGATGTACTGAAAGAAATCATCGAGGTTGCAACGCGCGCGCCCTCGTCAATGAATACGCAGCCTTGGCATCTTCACGTGATTAGCGGCGAACCCCTTAATCGTATTCGTGCAGGCAATACCGAACGTAATTTGGCTGGCGTGCCCCCATCCCGTGAGTTCCGGGTTGAGAGTAAGTACGCAGGTGTGCATCGTGATCGCCAAGTGAAAGTAGCAGTCCAGCTGTTTGATGCCATGGGGATTGAACGTCATGACGCGGAAAGACGGCAAGAATGGGTCCTTCGGGGGTTTCGCCAGTTCGACGCGCCTGTCTCAGTGATCGTGGCCTACGATAAAGAGCTGGAAGGCGATATTCGCCATTTCGATTTGGGCGCTGTAACATACGGTCTGGCACTGGCTGCCTGGAGTAGGGGCATTGGCTCTGTTATCAATAGCCAAGGTATTATGCAGTCCCCTGTTGTTCGTGAACATGCCGGAATACCTGATAATCATGTGATACAGACATCGGTTGCTATGGGCTACCCAGATTATGATTTTCCTGCAAATAGCGTTGTATCAGCACGTCGCCCCGTAGAAGATGTCGCCACATTCGTCGGATTTGAAGATTGATTTCGCAGATTCTATGAATACTTATTGGTCTGTTTGGGGATTGTGAAACTCTTCAAACAGACCCGTTTCCCGTTAATTGTTAGCTTCTGACCGCTCATGCCTTGCTTGCGAGAAGAATTTTTTCGGCCGCCAGTTTTGCACGGCTCGCAGCTTGCTCATCTCCTGCCACATAACGCATAACAATGGCGCCTTCGGCTAGAAGCATTAAGCTGTCTGCCACATCCTCAGGATTTGCGAGGTCAGCATCCTTCGCCAATTTGGTTATATATTTCAAAATTAAATTTTTATGCTCAGCAGACACACCGTGGATTGGGTCATCTGGCGCTGAAAACTCTGCGGATGCATTGATGAACATACATCCAGAAAACTGTTTTTCATTAAACCATTCTGCTAGAGCATCAAAGATCGCGGGAAGCCGTTTGTCCGGTGTATCTCCGATGGTTTCTACTGTTCGCATGAACCAGTTGCGAAATTTCTCATCCCGTCTGCGCAGCGCGGCAAGGATAAGCTCATCCTTTGATTTGAAGTGATTATAAAGTGTCATTCTGGCGACACCTGCAACCTCCAAAATTCTATCTATTCCGGTGGCGTGGAAGCCGTTTTGGTAAAAAAGCTCCAACGCCGTATCAATAAGGTGTTCCCGTTTTTTCGAAGCCATGAGATTCGCTCGTTTCGTCAATTTAAAATAGATCGTTCAGTTTATTATATAGACTGGAAAACCGAATAACCCAAGGATTTACGGCTCCTACAGCAACAATCGTTTGGACGTATAGCACCAGTTTTTAATATATTTGAAGAAAATACTTGATTAGATAGACCGATCTGTCTATTTAATCATTACACGCTACCCACACCACTAGTGCGAGGACGAAAATGAGCCCTTATAGAAAACTAATAAACCCAATTGAAATCATGGTTTTGGCAACAGCCTTAATTGTTGGCATGACTGTTATGACGGCTGGCATAAGAACGGCAAATTCAGCAGAGGTGTCGCACCTGAAAACCCAACATAAAACGGTTAAAGTCGACGGCATTGATCTCTTTTACCGCGAAGCAGGCCGGCCCGATGCGCCTACGCTTTTGCTGTTGCACGGATTTCCGACGTCGTCGCAGATGTTTAGGAATTTAATTCCTGCCTTGGCGGATAAATACCATCTGGTGGCACCGGACTATCCAGGCTTTGGTAATAGTGCCATGCCGTTGGTTGGTGAGTTTGATTATAGCTTTGATAACTTGGCTGTGATCGTTGACAAGTTCACTCAAAAACTTGGCCTTGATCGCTACAGTCTCTATGTGATGGATTACGGCGCACCTGTTGGTTTCCGTCTTGCAACGACACATCCTGAACGTATTGAATCCTTAATCGTGCAAAACGGAAATGCGTATGACGAAGGGTTGTTGACCTTTTGGGATCCCTTCCGTAAATACTGGGAAAATCCGACGGCTGAGACAGCGAAACCACTTGCTGGATTCTTGAATATTGGCGCGACCAAATGGCAGTATACTCACGGAACGAGAAATCCGGATTTGATTAGCCCCGACACTTGGACAACCGATCAGTATTTTCAAGATCGACCAGGGAATAAGGAAATTCAGATGAAGCTGTTTTTCGACTATGGAACGAACCCCGGCAAATATCCTGAATGGCAGGCATATTTCCGGACCCATCAGCCGCGCACTCTTATTGTATGGGGAAAGAATGATCATATTTTCCCTGCCGAAGGCGCCCATCCTTATAAGCGTGACTTGAAAAATGTTGAGTTTCATTTGTTGGATACGGGTCATTTCGCTCTTGAAGAAGACGGTGATGAAATCGCCAAGACTATCCGAGATTTTCTAAAATAATATCTATGAGAAACCCGGAAGCGTGGATCTTATCATACGCTTTCGGATAATTATCCACGGTGACGGAGAATTATGATGACTGAGTTTACGAGTGATATCGCCTTTACCCCGGCGGTTAAACGCATTCAGGAAAAAAAAGGATCTCGCGCAGGCTATGCCCGAATGGAGGCTAAGGGCGGATGGCGAGATGAGGTTACGGAGGGATTGTCAGACTTCATTGCAGAACGGGATTCCTTTTATCTCGCGACGGCTAGTGCAGACGGGCAACCCTATATTCAGCACCGAGGCGGCAAACCGGGGTTCCTTAAAATCGTTAATGATAAAACGCTGGCCTTTGCTGATTTCAAAGGAAACAAGCAGTATATATCTTCTGGAAACTTGAGTGAAAATAATAAGGCGTATATATTTTTGATGGATTATGCCACGCGCAGCCGGGTGAAAATATGGGGCACGGCACGTGTTGTCAATGACAGCACGCAGATTTCAAAATTGGTAGACACAGACTACAACGGTGTCCCCGAACAAGCCATATTTTTTGATATTACGGCTTGGGATATTAACTGCCCGCAACATATTACACCGAGGTTTTCAGAAGAAAAAATCGTTGAACTTGTCCAGCCTCTGAAAGACAGAATTGAAGAGTTGGAAGCCCTGCTTAAACAGTGTGAGGAAAAATCATGACTGATCGTCCGCCATATCCGCCATTTGATAAATCGTCGGCGCAACTGAAAGTTCGTTTGGCTGAGGATGCATGGAACAGCCAACAACCGGAAAAAATAGCACTCGCCTATACGCCTGAAAGTGAATGGCGGAACCGCACGTCTTTCATTACCGGCAGATCAGCAATTGAGGACTTCCTCACCTTAAAATGGAAAAAGGAATTAGATTACCGTCTGATCAAGGGGCTCTGGGCTTGGTCAGAGAATAAAATAGCGGTGCGATTTGCCTACGAGTTTCAAGATGCCAGCAACAACTGGTTTCGGGCTTACGGGAACGAAAACTGGGAATTTGACAAACAAGGACTAATGGCGCGGAGATTTGCGAGCATTAATGATGTGGCAATTGACCAAAAAGATAGAAAGTTCCTATGGCCTTCTGGTCGGCGCCCAAATGACCATCCCGGTTTGTCTGAATTAGATCTCTAAGTGATCCACATTTTTCCAGTAAGCCCTAACGGGCTGTTTAAAGCATAACTTGAGATCTATTTATGTCGTACAGTGTGCTTACCGTATCAATGTTAATCACATCAGCGCTGGCGCCAACAGCGAAAATTTTGCCAGCGTCTAATAGGAGCGCCTGATCCGTCATGCGCTTGGCCAGTTGTAAATCATGTAAGATGACAACCACTGCAAAGTTCTTTTGTGACGCCAGAGTTCTGCAAATATCGAATAGCATAAACTGGTGTTTTAGATCGAGTGCTGACGTGGGTTCGTCTAAAAACAGAATGCAATCCGTTTGATCCCAGAGCTGGGCTAGAATACGCGCCATATGAACGCGTTGTTGTTCGCCGCCAGATAGTGTCGAAATGAGCCGTTCTTCTAGGTGGGAAACTTCGGTTAATTGCATGGCTTCACGGGCAATATCATAGTCTCGCATATCCTGCCCAACACCGGAAAATTGTCCACGCCCCATGGCGGCGACTTCTAATGCTGTGAAGGGGAAGTTTATTGAGACACTTTGGGTTAAAACTGCGCGGATGGCGGCGAGATCAGTTAAGCTGAAGGATGCAAATGCCTGTCCCATCAAGGTGATATTTCCTCGGGTCGGTTTTTCGTACCCAGAAAGACATTTCATAAGGGTCGATTTTCCCGCGCCGTTGGGACCTAGAATTGCAAAGATCTCTCCTTGTTTGATTTCGAGGGATACTCGGTCGAGTATTGTTTTTTCGCCGATGGAAAAATTGAGATTTTCTGCCTTTAGCATGTCTAGTTACCGCTGCTGTTTTGTTTGATTAAAAGCCAGAGGAAAAATGGGCCGCCAACAAGGCTGGTCAATACGCCAACCGGCAGCTCTGATGGTGCTACCAACGTTCTTGCAATAGTATCCGCTAAGAGGAGTAGGGCCGCCCCTAGAAGTGCGGACGCCGGTATCAGCAACTTATGATCGGCCCCAAATAGAAGCCTGATCAGGTGAGGTACAACAAGGCCTATAAAACCAATAATGCCGCTCACAGCAACTGCTGCGCCAACACATAGGGCAGACGTCAGGATGATGGTCCGCTTAAGTTTATGCGTATCAACGCCAATATAGGCAGCGTTTTCCTCTCCAAGCAGCAGTATATTTAGCTCCCGAGCTTTTTTTGTTAAAAACCACATGCTTGGCAGAATTATTGATAAACAGACAAGAACGGGCTCCCACATTGCGCCGCCCAAACTTCCCATGGTCCAAAAAGTCATGGCCCTCAACTGTTGATCATCACTTATGAAGGTGAGAAACCCAGTTCCAGCGAAGGTAAGGGCATTAATTGCAATACCGGCAAGCAACATGTGGGTAACCGAAAAGACGCCAGTTAGACGTGACATGCGTAAGATAACCAGGCTTGTAATCGTACCACCGACAAAGGCTGCGATCCCGAGGCTATATAAACCCAGGAAACCGTATGCAGGGCCGATGACCACAATCATGCAGGACACCGCAAGTGCGGCACCGCCAGTTATGCCAATGAGACCCGGATCCGCAAGAGGGTTTCGAAATAATCCCTGCATTGCGGCCCCGGATATGCCAAGAGCTGCGCCGACGACCACTGCCAATAAAACGCGTGGCAGGCGAATGGAAAATAAGATCGTTTGATCAAACTCGGGCAAGCTGAAAAGCAATATATCGCTCAAACTTAACGAAATAGCACCAATGGTTGATGACACGAGAACCATGAGGCCGAGCATGAGTGATAGAAGAGTGAGAATAACAAAATTATTTTGCTCACCTTGCTTGGGAACACTAATCCAGCGTCCCACAACAGCTTTAATCATGGGCGTTCAGTCTTTCATTAAGCTCTAATGCTGCCGCGGCTGAGCGCGGACCGAAGCCCAGCAACAAAAGCCCATCCATATCAATTACATTTTTAGATTTTGCCGCCGGAGTGAGCGCGAAGCCGGGGAGTTTGAATAAGGCGTCTTTGCCGCCAATTTGCTTTAACGTTCTGCTGGTAATCAAGATGACTTCAGGCGCAAATTTTACGACAGCTTCAGGGGATATGGGTTTGTATCCGGCGTAAGCTGCCGCCACATTTATCCCGCCGGCTATTTCGACAATACTGTGTGCGGAAGTCTTGCTTCCCGCAGCCATTGGCGTCGAACTTCCGTGGTTCATAATAAACAACACTCGTGGCCTCGTCGTTTGTTTCGAAGTTGCGGCTTTAAGGCGCGCTAATGAGGCATCAAAACTCTCAACCAAATCTGTTGCGGCCGTCATGGCATCAAGTGTTTGACCAAGTGCCAATATGTTTTCACGTGTCTCTTTAATGGATTTCGCCGATTTAAAGTGACGTATCTGAACGCCCGTCGACGCTATCTGTTTTATGACCGATGGGGGCCCGGCATCTTCTGTTGCGATTATTAAGTCTGGCTTCAATGATAAAACACCCTCTACAGACAGGGCTCTTTGATATCCTGTTTTAGGAAGTCTCGCCGCTGCGGGAGGGAAGTAGCTGGTTGTGTCACTCCCCACTAGGCTAGCGCCGTGCCCAATGGCATATATGGTTTCGGTCAGAGCACCGCCAATGGACACAATTCGTCGATCGGATTGCTGGGCATGGCTGACATTAATAGATAAAACCAAAAAGATTGTGCTGAGGATAAATTTCATTATTTTGTCTCTTGCTGCATCAAAATGTTCGCCGCCTTGATGCCCTTTAATTGGAGGAATGTGAGGACGTTCAAAAGTCGTTCTATGGAGACTGATTTATCTCCTGCTAGGACGAGCTTATGCTCCGGTTTCGCATCTAACGCCCGTAAAAGGTTCGGTTTTAATTTCTCTAAACTCGTCACAGGTTGGCCATCGACCGCATAACCCTTCGTGCGGATTTCGAGCATGATGTGCTTTTGTGGCGGCGCGGGCGTGGTTGCCTTGCTAACGCTGTTGGGGAGCGTCAGATCAAGAGATCTGTATGATGCCCCGGCAGACAGAATGAAAAAAACCAATAGAATGAACAAAATATCCAGCAGTGATGTTAAATCTGGAATTGACGAGATTTCCGGCTCATTGGAATTGGTGTCGTCTAACGTTATCATGAGGCAACTCTATTTGTCTGAGCGATATTGTCGCCAGTATCATTTTTGAAATAATTCAAATCAAAATTAAGCGACAGGGCATTCAGGGATGACAAAATATTGCCCAAAACCTTGGCTCGCCATGCCGTTAAAAAACTAACTGCAATTACAGCAGGCAGGGCAATCATTAGACCAATAGCAGTCGTGAGCAAAGCTTCCCACAAACCGTCCGCTATCATGTTTGGAGTGACAGGGTTGGTTGTAATAGCGATCACTCGAAACGCATCAATAATGCCAAGAATGGTTCCCAATAGGCCGCATAACGGGGCGAGGGCCGCAATGAGACGGAGTATATTTAATCCGCGATCATAGGGCGCCCTTGCTTTGCCAAGCTCCAGAGTTACGACCTCATCACGCAAGTTTCGCGGTTGTTTTTTATGAGATAATAATATGGCGGATAGTTTCTTGAGGAGTTGCCCATGATTAATGCTCGTGGTGAGAACAAAGACCATACGTTCAAACAAAATCACGGTTGCCAGAATGGAGCAGCCCAATAGTGGCCACCCCATAATACCAAGCTTATAAAAAATCTCAGGCAGCATTTGATAATTTCTTTGCTGGAAGACGCGCGACTATTTCACGCCAAAGCTCTAATTCGGGATCACCAGGTTTGCGTTTCCCAAATAACGTTGTGATGATTTCTCCGCCTTTATCAAACAGCTCAACTGCTGTCACAAGGCCGTCCTCAGTTGGTTTTTTTGTAACCCAAGCCCGAGCGATATCATCTTCGTTTAAATGTAAATTGAACATCGGATCGAGGACATTGAACCAGTTGTCAAAATCCACCAGTTTTTTAACCGTGCCAGTATGAATTTGAATGCAGCCACGGTTACCAACGAAAACCATGATTTCACAGCCGCTATCCCGTGCAGATTCCATCACATCTCTCACTGAAGACAAAGGCACTTCGTAGGCAAAGTCTTCACCGATTTTTCGGAAACCTTGTTCCCGTCCGACACCAAATTTTTTGAGCATAGGGAAAAAGGCATGAGTGTCTTTCAAGGCTTCCCACGATGCTCTGAAACCTTGCCAGTCAATTTCACTGTCGGGGCGATCGCTTTGCGCGGTAGAGTATTGTTCGATTTCTATCGAAGAACCTTGATTATCTGATTTGAAGTTATCCAATAACGCTGCATAGGCAACGTCTATGGATTTATTCGTCATGTATATTTTGTGAAGTGCGGTCCCTGATTTATCGAAAAATTGTATGCTTTTTCTGACGCCAGTTTTTGTATTTTCAAATACCGCAAAACTATGGGCCCAATGCATCATGAAAAGCCGTAAATCAATATCTGGATTTACAAAAATGCCAGTTTTCATTTTCCCATGGGTGTGAAACTGGGCGTTGTTGTAAATGCCTTTGCGCTCATGAACACAAGATTGATTGCGGGTGAGCGCCATAACTTCCCCAAGAAGATGGATTTCTGCTAAAATTTCTTCTGGCTTATTATTCAAACGAAGAACGCCGTCACCGATCTGGCAAACCAAAAGCTCGGCTTCAGATACTTCCAGAATCTGAGCAGCATTTCGAATGCGCATTTCGGGATTTTGGGCCTTTAGTTCGGCGTAACTTGTTTTTAGGTCTGTGACTGTGGACTGCATTGTATACTCTCTTTCAATTAATGACAAAACGGACGGGGACACGAACCCAACTTTGGATTTTCTGTCCGTTGCGTACCAAAGGCTCGAACTCCCATTTTTTTACGGCTGAAATCGCGGCTTTATCCAGGAGCCGATGACCGGAGGACTTTTCAATCTTCAAAGATTGCGGATGGCCGTTAGGTAAAATCAGCGCAGCAAGGGTAACCACACCTTGCTGGCCAAGTTCAAACGCGCGCCTTGGATATCGCGGGGCTGTCCGTTTTCTATAATTGGCTTTGTGGATAACTGTAGATGCGTCCTTGCCGTTGCCTTTGTCTGCTGCGGCTGGAGTTGATTTGGCGCCAAATTTGGCCTGGATTTTCGGAGGTGCTACTCGGGCGGGTGACCGTTCGATCGGTGTTTTAAGTACCTGTATAATTTTCGGCATAGGTTTCTGACTAATTTTTGGAGTTTCGCTAATGGGATTTTGGACGATAGGCTTACGCATAATGACGCGCGGCGTTGGTACAGAAGACCTTGAGATAACCGGTGTTTTAGGCTTAGGAGCGAATATTTTGTCTGTTGCGTTTGCTTTTACAAGTATCTTCGTGACGGAAGGCTCTTGCTGCGCCTGAACCACTTTAGGCTGAGATTTGGCTACTCTAATTGGAGTGGTTGTGGGCTCGATTGCAGGAGCGGCGATGGATAAGATCGTTACTTTGATCCGGTCAACCGATGGAAATTCAATCACTTTGGATGATACGTCAAAATAGGTCAGTGCATAGATATTCGCCAAGCACGATAGAGCGAGTAACCCGCTCCATCGTCCAATATTGGTAATATCTATGCGATGAGCGACTACCATTTGTAAGACACTCTGGCGGCAAAGTTTCGGCCTTCTTCAGGAAGGGCAGCGAAGCGCTTGACGTAACGTTTGTCAAAGATGTTTTCGATACCAAAATCTAGAGTTACATTTTGGAAAGTGCCGTCTGACGGGGCATATCGATAATATAAATCATGCAGACCATATCCGGCACTTGCCACGTCGCCAGAGCCAACCTTGTCGTTTGCATCAACAAGTTTTGTCCGCCACCCAACGGTCGAAGACAAATCGGACATGACATAACTAATGTCTGATGTGAAAGTGAGCGGGACATTGTTTGACAGGTATTCGCCTGTATCTCCGTTTTCGGCTTCTACATAGGAGGCTCCAAATTTTGCGGTGACAGCTTGAATGCTATATCCAGCCTCCACTTCCCAGCCCCATAATTTGGCGTTATCAATATTGGAATTGTCAGTGGTACCGCCAAAGACATCGACTTCTTGTGTTATGAAGTCTTTTCCTCTGCTCATGTGGATCGCGCCTTTTAGCTGCAGTTTGTCATTATCGCTGACTAGGCCGTCAAACTTAATACCGGTCCCAATTTCCAACGTCGTAACTGTCTCTGGTTTAAGGTCTGGGTTAGACACGAAGAAGTTATCTGGAACAGGGCCGCCACCTGGAAAATGAAGTCCCGATGGATAGAGTTCGGTCATGTTAGGCGCGCGGAACGCTTGTGCTAAGCTACCGAAGAACACAAGGTTTTCTGTGGGGTTGTAGCTCAGTGCGAGTTTCGGTGAAATCGCGCTCTCGTTCTGGCTGTTTCCTGTTTCGTCTTCACTTCGGTAATTATCAAAGCGTGCGGCAGGGATTATAAGGAATTTCCCGACACCAGTTTCAAACGAGATTTCATCTTGAATGTAAGCGCCCATGCTAATGGCTTGTGCATTTGGAACGCCAGGACGTGTGCCGTCACCAGTTGCCGTGCTGGTTCCATTCTGTGTGTCTTGGTAGATCTCTATGCCGTAAGAGATGGTTTGCGAATGCGCGCCTGAATATTCAAATTTACTTTGGTTGTCCGCTGTGAAGCCCAGTGTTGTCAGCTCTCGAACTTGAACGCGGCCTAGGTTGGATCCGCTTATGTCTTCTTCTTCAACATCGGTATTGTTGACGTAGGCATGTAGTTTTAAGTTTAGCCAATCATTGTCCGGATTTTCGTATATATACCGGGCGCTTAACTGGTGATCGCTAACTTTTTTATCCAAGAGCGGATTTGAAGTTGAGATGGATCCTGCGCCGTTATTTGGTTCTTGGCCCTCATTATTACTGCCTTGATATTGAAGTTTAACAGTGTGCCAATCGGCCGCTGTGACACCAGCCTTTAGAAGAGTGGAAATGAGATTGTCTTCGGTCGCCAACTCATCTCCGCCGCCGACCCTAATATCATCAGAGGATCGGAAACTAATACTTCCAAGGACGTCAATATTTTCTGCGCGGCCATATGAGGTGATCGTCGAGGATAGTTCATTGTTTCCACTTCTGTAGCCTGCCGACGTGGTCGTTCCAAAACTCTCGCCAGGGTTTAGAATATCGGATGCATCTTTAGTTTCAAACGCGATCACACCACCGATACCGCCGCCGCCGTAGATGGAGGATGCGGCACCTTTCACGATTTCAACTTTTTTCAAAAGCGCAGGATCAAGGAAAAACCGCCCATCATGTGCGGCTTCGAAATTTTGGCGCCTGCCATCGATTAGTGTAATAATTGCTTCGGCATCAAACCCTCGAATACTGACGGTTTGACCGTTCCTGCGAGGACCGTTGACGACATCAACGCCGGGTACCAGTTTCAATAAATCATCGATGTCACTTGAAAGTGCCGTGCCGGGTGCCTCTGGATCGACAGTTGAGACCATTCCAGGAACAGTAAAGGTGGATTGGGCGCTCCTCGTGGCGTACACGGTAACGGCATCAAGAGTGGATGCGTCGTCTGTTTCTTCAGCAGAAACGGATGTTAAAAGCGTCGTTGATAGAAGCGCAGCCACGAGCGGCACGCAAGACATAATTCGCATGGTAATCCTTACTTTTAAGAACTAGAGGCGATTGCTTGCTGCCTTGCTATCCGAGATGGAATGGCTGAGTGGCTTGCTACTAACCTATTTTGTTAAGATCAATTTCCCGTTTCCAGTCAACCGAAGTTTGTATTCATAACCGTTGTGCAAAATCGACAATTCCCGGCCTGTTGAAAATATGTCGGAACTGTCGATTTTATTATCAGTTATCGTCAGTTGGCGGTATTTTTCAGCGATGGGTTTATCTTGGCGAACAGTCATAAAAATACTCAATATTAAAGATCAAAGGCAGGAGCCATTGTTGCTTTTAAGAATGATTATCAAAAGCAATGATCTAAGTCAACTCGTTTAGAAAATTTTTGTGTATTTGGGGGGGGATGACCCCCTGAGGGAGAATGCGGTGCCAAATGGAAGGAGCAGCAGAGCTTAAAGGATCTCAGTTGCTTAACAACAAGAGTAATTTATGCGGTGAGTCGAAAAGATATGAGGGAATGTATTTCAGAAGTTTGAAGAAAAGGTGAGGAGAGATAGTTGAGCCCGCGGTCCAAGGGAATAGATTTCCCTCTCCCGAATTAGCTCAAAGCAGCCTTCACCTTTTCATAAAATCTTGTGGCACCAATTTTGGCGCAATCTAAAATCTATTTTGCAGGCTTAACGCGAATTTTTCTTTTATGTACTTTAGAGCCATGTAATTTTTCAATGGCAACCATAGCATCTTCTTCAAGTTCCATTTCGACAAAGCCAAAGCCCTTTGAAGCACCTGTTTCGCTATCTAAAACAAGGTTAAAAGCTGTCACATTGCCATGGGCCTTGAAGAGTTCTTCTAAACTTGGTTCGTCAAATTCATGTGGTAGATTGAGGACGATGAGTTTCATTTCGGTTCCGATAAAAATAAAAAGTATAGTTTTAAGTGTATATAAGAATAAAGCTTCAGCGAAGCCAAATTTATTTCAAGCTAAAGCTTCAATACTTTGAGCGTTCCTGTGATGCCGAGAGTTTCTTTAGCCGCTTGGATTCTGTCGTTTAAATCCGCCAATTTTTCCATGGCGGCTTCTTCCTCGGGCTCATTCTTTGTGCCGTTTTCAGCGTGCTCAGATTTAATGTGTTCGACTTTTGATTTTGCGCGGCCGCGGTTTACCAAATCAGTCATGAGGTCCATCTGTGTTTCGACAGAGGCGACTTCCTCAATAGCCAAACCAAGCGATTGAAGCTCGTTAATATCAGGCAATTCATCACAAAAACCAAAAACAACTTTGTTATGGCGATAGCCAAATTTCTCGACGATGCATTTTTTCTTAATCTCATCGATGTCCAGCCGATAGTCACTCTTTGGCTTAGGCGTGAGTTTAAACATTTGCATGATGTCGGTCCTGTGTTTTAGGAGGGACAAGGCCCTGCTACATGAAATTTCTGCTTCGGATGATGGCTTCGAGCCCACATTGCCCGATACGGCGCTTGGCGCACTTCTAGCGCAAGCGCCGTTTGAGGGCAAGTAAACATGCGAAGTACATGTATATATCCATTATTTCAAGGCATCCAAACGAGTTTGCGGCCGCCGCCCGAATGGTGATGAATTGTCCAGTATGGACCAAAGTTGGCATTTCGTTTTATAGTACACTAAATAAAGACAATAAATCACACAGGTAACAACCCATGGGCCCGACCTCAAACAGTTATATTTCGCAACGCATTAAACTTCATTATGTTGATTGGGGTAACGCAGAAGCGCCGCCGTTACTATTAATACACGGGGGGCGTGACCACTGTAGAAACTGGGATTGGGTCGCGGAGGAATTACGTCAAGACTGGCATGTGATTGCTCCTGACTTGCGAGGGCATGGAGACAGCGGCTGGTCAACCGATGGTAATTATAATATCCAAAGCTATATCTACGATATTGCGCAGCTTGTCCATCAAATGGAGTTAAGTCCTGTGACCATTGTTTCTCATTCCATGGGCGGAAATATAGCGTTGCGTTATACGGGTCTTTATCCAGAAAATGTCAGAAAGCTTGTTGCCATAGAAGGTCTTGGCCCCTCTCCAAAACTGATAGAAGAGGGCAAAGCGGTGCCGACAGCTAAGCGTTGGCGTGACTGGATTGACCAAAAGCGAGCAGCAAGTGCCCGCGCGCACCGTCGGTACGAGACCTTTGATGATGCCCTTTCTCGCATGAAGGGGGAAAATGGGCATTTATCTGATGCGCAAGCTCTGCACCTCACGAAACACGCGGTGAACCAGAATGAAGATGGGACTTTCAGCTGGAAATTTGATCATTACATGCGCGTTTGGGCACCTTTCGACATTCACCATGAAGAAACGGAGAAGCTTTGGGGGGAGATAACTTGCCCGACCATGCTGTGCTACGGAAATGACAGTTGGGCCTCAAATCCAGCGGAAGATGGGCGTCTTAAATATTTTAAAAATGCGACTGTGAAAAATTACGAAAATGCCGGCCATTGGCTGCATCACGATCAATTCGATACCTTCATATCAGATTTGAGGGAATTTTTGTAATTAAGAGGAATTCTTGAGGATGAATAAACACTGGGCTGGTGCCTTTGGGCTGGTGACCCAACCCAAATCGTCTTGCGTTACGCATGATTTTTAGTCGCTTTTATTGCCCGCTACAAGCATTCCTGTTGAATGAGATATGCCGTCAGCAAGATCACCGGACATGACTTGTTTATAGGCGTGCCAGGTCGCATGACCGATAAGGGGGAGTGTGATTATTAAACCGATTCCTGCTGTCACAAGGCCAATGCCAATGAAAACGACGATCATGGCAGCCCATAGGATCATTGCATTGCGGTTCCGAATAACCGCAGCTGCACTAGTGAAAAGGGACGGAACGAGTACTGATTTACGATCCATCATCATCGGCATGGAGAAGGCACCGACAAGGAAGATGCCTGTAGCAAAAACAGCCCCCACAATGGCAATGGAAATCCCGAAATAAACACCTTCCATACTGAATGTACGCATTAGGATAATTTCCCAATCAGGCATGACACCCTTAAAATTCAGAGCAAAAACCGTGAAGGATATACGGATCCACACTTGAAAAATAAAGGCGAGCGCCACACCGAAACCAAAAATGCCAAGCTTGTTGTATCGGGCAGCGGTTATTGCCGTCCAAAGAGACGGTTTTTCGCCCGCTGCATGGCATCGGCTGATTTCATAGTAACCGATCCCAACAGCAGGGCCTACTAGAAGAAAACCGGTCAAACCGGGCAAAATCAAGTATGGCCACCCCATGAAATAGAAGCCGAAAGATAAAATTAGACCGCAGATAATGAATAGAGTGGCATAACTGATACTGACGAAAGTGTTCGCTTTTAAATCAGACCAGCCAGCTGAGAGCCACTTCCAGACATCATCCGTGTGCACTTCAGTAATCAGAGCCATTTCCTTGATCAGCAGCAGATCTCTGTGCGGTTGGTCATTGGAATGCGGTTTACTTGTCTGTGAAGTGTTCTTGGACGGAACTTCATTCTCATTTATCATGCTTCTCTTCCAGTATCGATGCGCTCAAGAAACTTAATTGTATTCCGGAGTATAGTAAAGCGACCTGCTTCAAGGATTGTCCCCAGCTTATAATCTTAGAATTGTTTTCGCCGCGACATTTCTCAGGACTTCAGAAGAGCCGCCAGCAATCGTTTTCATGCGATTGCTCAAGTACATTGGCATGAAGGTAATTCCATTTTCTGGACCAACCGGTACTACATTTGTACCGATGTCTAATGCCTCTGGCTGGTGGGGAGCGGCATAGTAGCCTAAGACGTCAACACCAAGTTCATCTGCGCGTTGAACGAGTTCTGAATGTTGTAGTTTTTGCAAAGATGAGGCTGCACCGGGCCTTTTCCCCGCACTCAATTTTGAGAGAACCCGTTGTTCAGAGGCTTCAAGAACCATAGTCTCAATGGACAGCGCTGCAAACTTTTGTTTAAACGCCACATCGTTTGAAAGTAGTTTTCCGTCAACGACAGTTTCCGCTGCCAGTTTCTCTACTCGATCCAATGTTCTTCTAAGCTCGATGGAGCCCATACTGAAGCGTTCAAATTCGAGTAGGTATTTGGCCACCGTCCAGCCTTCATTTTCTTCTGCAACGCGGTTTATTTTTGGCACACGCACATCATCGAAAAACACTTGATTAAGTTCGTGAGCCCCGGCGATATTGATGATTGGTTTAACGGTAATTCCCGGAGTGTTCATGTCGATGAGTAAAAAGGAAATACCTTGCTGTTGTTTCCCCTCCTTCGAGGTGCGCACAAGTGCAAACATCATGTTCGCGTGCTGGGCATAACTGGTCCAGATTTTCGTCCCATTGACGATGTAATCATCCCCGTCAGAGACTGCCATAGTGCTCAAAGAGGCAAGATCTGACCCTGATCCCGGCTCAGAATATCCCTGACACCAGATATCGTCACCGCTTAATATTCTAGGGAGATAATGAGCCTTTTGTTCTGCCGAGCCGTGCCCAATTAACATGGGACCACACATGCGCAGGCTCATGGGAATTAATGCCGGTGCTTTCGCGCGCACGCACTCCTTCGAGAAAATGTAGCGTTGATTGAGTGTCCAGCCAGTTCCGCCATATTCTTTCGGCCAATCAGGCGCGGCCCAACCCTTTGAGTTCAAAATGCGCTGCCATGCCATAGAACTTTCTAGGTCCTGCCAAAGACTACTCCTTTTATGGGAAGCACTTCGAAGCTCTTCACTCAGCATTTCGGTCAACGACTGCCGTATCTCAGTTTGAAATTTTTGATCCGCTGAAGACAAAAGCATTTTCTGGTTCCTTCCAGTTTTTTCTCTCAGCCTAGAACATCGGAACAGTATTCGACAACAGATAAATGTAATGTAGGGCGTAACGCGCGGCGCTTAGGCAGAGGGTTTGATCTTTTCAATTAGATCTTTCATCGCGATCGTCGAGGAATGAATAGCCCCTAGTTTCCTAGACACTTTCTTGTTTTATTTTTTGCTGTTTTTCG
>CAJXWA010000017.1 GCA_913062525.1 uncultured Alphaproteobacteria bacterium
AAGTTTTATAGTTCTTCGCAAACTCTTTCTTCGATAGGAATTATCATGCGTCGTGTAGTTGTCACTGGTCTTGGTCTCGTAACTCCCCTTGCAAATGGCGTTAAGCCTAGCTGGGAACGTTTGATCAATGGTGAATCCGGTGCCGGTATGATCACCAAGTTTGATACAACAGACTTGACGGTTAAATATGGCTGTGAAGTCCCTGTCGATGAAAGTATACCGGATTCCTTTAGGGTCGACGATGTGTTGGCCCCAAAGGAACAGCGTAAATTAGACAGCTTTATCATTTATGGTATTGCTGCGGCTGAGGAAGCCATTGCGGATTCAGGTTGGAAGCCTGAAAGTGATGAAGAAGCCACTAGAACTGGCGTTTCCATCGGTTCTGGGATTGGTGGTCTTCCGTCCATCGAAGCAAACTCTATTAAATTGCATGAACAAGGTCCGCGGCGTATTAGCCCGTTCTTTATACCGGGTGCGTTAATTAATCTGATTTCAGGTCAGGTTTCAATTAAGCACGGTTTTAAAGGTCCAAATCATGCGGTGGTTACTGCGTGTTCCACTGGAGCCCATTCCATTGGTGATGCCGCACGTATGATCGTTGATAATGACGCTGACGTTATGGTTGCAGGCGGCGCTGAAGCGGCTATGTGCCGGATCGGTTTTGCCGGTTTCTCATCGGCTAAGGCCTTGTCAAAAGGTTTTCACGACGATCCAACCAAAGCCTCCCGCCCTTATGATAAAGACCGTGATGGTTTTGTTATGGGTGAAGGTGCTGGTGTTGTGGTTCTTGAAGAATACGAGCATGCCAAAAAACGTGGCGCTAAAATTTACGCTGAAGTAGCAGGTTACGGCTTGTCTGGCGATGCCTACCATATTACTGCGCCTGCCAGCGATGGCTCCGGTGGTTTCCGAGCTATGGAGATGGCACTTCGTAAATCAGGCTTAAACCCTGAGGATATCGGATATATTAACGCCCATGGGACTTCAACACCACTTGGTGATGAAATCGAAGTCGGCGCGGTTAAGCGTTTGTTCGGTAGTTCTGCGTCTGAACTTGCAATGTCATCCACTAAATCGGCCATTGGCCATTTGTTAGGTGCTGCAGGCGGTGTGGAAGCTGTTTTCTCCATTCTTGCCATGAATGAAGGCGTCCTACCGCCAACCATTAATTTGGACAACCCATCAGATGGCCTTGATTTGAACCTTGTTCCAAATACTGCCCAAGAAAAGAAAGTGGACGCGGTTTTGTCTAACTCCTTTGGTTTCGGCGGAACAAATGCAAGCTTGGTAATGAAACGAGTTTAACCGTTTCTACGGAGGCAGAATGAAGCGCTTTTTGATCTTCTTTCTGGCTCTGTTTATCCTCGTCAGTGCAGTCGTAGGCAGTATCGCCGCTTATGGATGGCATCTATTCACAAATACAGGCCCCCTCCAAGAAGAGGTAACACTGATCTTTGAAAAGGGATCAGGACTTCGCAGTATTTCAAAAAAATTGGAAACCGCCGGTGTCATTCATAATGAATTTTCCTTTATGTTTGGTGTTCGAGCCCGGTCTCAAGCGAAAAACCTCAAAGCTGGTGAGTTCGAAATAGCACCGGGTTTAAGCGGCGAACAAGTTCTGGCACTCTTGGTGTCAGGAAAGACTGCTGTATATTATCTAACCATCCCTGAAGGCCTGCAGAGCCGAGAGATTGCGGACCTAATCAGCCATAATCCTGTTTTATCTGGTGATTTAACAGTCCCGTTGGTTGAAGGCTCATTGCTCCCTGAAACATATCAATTGAGACGCGGAGACAGCAAAAATTCGGTGGCTGAACGAATGATGAGTCTTCAAAAAAAAGCCATAGATGATCTTTGGAGAAACCGAACACCAGATCCGCTGATTACCTCAAAAGCCGATTTGCTCATTCTGGCATCCATTGTTGAAAAAGAGACTGGTCTGGCGACAGAACGCGCCCATGTAGCCGGTGTTTTCTTAAATCGATTGAAACGGAAAATGAGATTGCAGTCGGACCCAACGGTGGCTTATGGGGTGACTAATGGTGCAGCTGATCTCGGCCGCCCTATTTCAAAAAAAGACCTTGCAGCCAAGAATAAATATAACACTTACACCTTGAAAGGATTGCCGGTAGGTCCAATTTGCAATCCGGGATTGGATAGTTTGAAAGCTGTTTTGAGCCCAATGAAAACCAAGGATTTGTACTTTGTCGCTGATGGCACAGGTGGGCATGTTTTTGCACCTACTTTGAAAGAGCATAATCGCAATGTTCGGAATTGGCGGAAACTCAAGAAGAGTAAATCAAACTAATTTTCACCAAGATTGGCACAAACACCGACGTTAGGCGTCATACCCTCATATGAACTGTTAAGCGGTGAGGAGGGCAAGTCGGTGACGAGTGATTCAATTCAGACTTTGTTAAAACAAAGACGAGAGTTACGAGACTGTTTACAAGAACTTCGTAATGAAGTTGCAGGTATGCATCAAAATACTGAGAAAATGATTGGGAACGCGCTTGGTGAAAACCAAACTGTCCCAGTTGTAGAAGGTAAAAAAGCAACAGCTGCTCCGCAAGATGCCTTGCCAGACCCCGCCACGGCCTTGAAACTAATTCAGAAACTCACCCAGGCCCAGAAAAGCGTTCAAGGTGATGATACATTAGTGGCTGAAGTAAAAGCACCGCAGAAAACAGTGCCGACAGAGCCCGTTGTTGATGCGCGCAAACTTGGGTTTGAGAATGCAAAGTTGACTGAATCGGAGACTTCTGCTGCGACCGCGTCTGTTACGGAAAATCTTATTGGACCAGCAAAGCTTGATGCTAAGCCATCGCCAATAGATGCAGACCTTCATGTAAAATCAAGAACACCTGAAAATCTCAAGAGCCCTGTTGTTGAGAGGAAGGAGGATGAAGAGGCACCTGAAATTGATAACCTTCTAAATCACGCGATTTTAATCGCGGATTTTTTTCTACATCATCCGTCTTCTGCTGGAAATGAACAGCTCAACAAATTGGACGCGGCCATCTCTCAAATTAAAAGGCTGCCCGCTACGGATAAAAGTGATGCCGCGATTACTGCGCTTAAGAATGCCTACCGCAATGTTGTGTCGGCGACTTACGCTAAATCTGAAGTAACGGGTAAAAGTATTTCAGACAGCTCATCGGCAATTACTCTCCTCTGGGTATTGCCAATGATCATTTCAAGTCTTGTTCTGGTCATCCTCCCTTGTCTTTTACTTATGCGATCTCTTGTACAGAGAATGTTCGTTGATGAATTCTCTTCGGAGTTAATGTTGTCCATGGGCGGAGCTGTATCATTTGTTTGGGGAGCTACCGGGGCACTCGCTTTTCTAGCGTTTGTAATCGCAAGAGAGGCTAAAAATAAACGTTATATTAGAGGGGCAAATAGAGGCGTAGCTATTCGAGCGATCGTTGGAGCATTGCTAGGTCTGGGTGTTTTTCTGATTTTCTCTCTGACGGGTTTATTCGGCGGTCTTGAGCGTGATGTTGCCGTGGGTCTACTTGCATTTTTATTGGGTGCTACGAGTTCTGGTGCAGTGGGATACTTTGAAAAAAGAGCGGAGGGTGCCAGAACAGCTAAGATTACGCCGTAATTAGTGCCTGAATTCTTGTTTGATGCTTCATTTAACGATATACATTCAATATATTTAAACGAAGCGAGAGACCAACATGGCACTACAAAGCATGACGGGGTTTGCCCGGATAAACGGAACGCATGAAGAATATTCGTGGCTTTGGGAAGTGAAAAGTGTCAATGGCCGGGGGCTGGAAATTCGATGCCGGATCCCCTACGGTTTTGATAAAGTTGAAGAAATTGCCCGGAAAAATTTAAAAAGTAAAATGCAGCGGGGAACTGTTAATCTGCACTTACAACTAAATCAGCCTTCAGGAACATCAGCCTATCAAATTAACCAGACGTTTTTGGATGAACTTATATCGATAGCCAAAGACAAATCAGAGAAAAATAATCTCGAAGCGGCCCGAATAGATGGTTTGATGGAGATTAAGGGCGTCATTGAACAGGCAGATAAATCTGCAATTGATGATAAAACGCAAGAAGCACTAGAGCAGGCGCTTAGTGTCTCTTTGAATGAGCTTTTTGATAATTTGATCAATACACGATTAGGGGAAGGTGCGCAGCTGCTTCCTGTTTTAAACAACCAGTTGAACGAGATTGAAGAATTGAGCAAAAAGGCTCTCAATACGGCTGCATTACGCCCTGAGAATGTCCGGGCGCGCATGAAAACTCACTTAGATATGATATTAGGGGGCGGTGGATCAATCGATGCAAACCGCCTTGAACAAGAACTGGCTTTACTTGCAACAAAGGCCGATATTTCAGAAGAGCTCGACAGATTGACCAGTCATGTGTTGACTGCGAGGGATGTTCTTGCCAGTGATAAGTCTGAAGGTATTGGGCGGCGGTTGGATTTTATTTGCCAAGAGTTTAACCGCGAAGCCAACACTTTGTGCTCAAAATCCAATGATAAAGAATTAACCCAAGTCGGCCTTGATTTGAAAGTGGTCATCGACCGCCTTCGGGAACAAGTCCAAAATATTGAATAAGGTTTAACCGTGCCAAAACAAATAATTGAGACAGTGCAAATTGATCATCGCGGGCTAATGCTCGTTTTATCGTCTCCCTCGGGCGCCGGTAAGACTACTATTTCGCGCGCTTTGCTTGAGGATGATGACAAATTGTCTATGTCAGTTTCCGCGACGACGCGGGCTCCAAGGCCCGGCGAGATCGAAGGTAAAGATTATTTCTTTATGGAACCGGTTGACTTCAATCTACTGGTGAACCGTGACGAATTGCTTGAACACGCTAAGGTTTTTAGTAACTATTATGGGACTCCCAGCGGTCCTGTAAGGGAGAGTTTGGCAAAAGGGAACGACATTTTATTTGATATTGATTGGCAAGGCACCCAACAGCTTGCACAAAAAGCCGGTGATGATTTGGTCAGTATTTTCGTGCTACCACCCTCCACACAAGCACTGGAGAAACGCCTGAAAAGCCGTGCACAGGATAGCGATGAAGTTGTCGCACAGCGTATGTCCAAAGCGTCAGAAGAAATAAGCCACTGGGCCGAATATGACTATGTGGTTGTCAATGACGACGTTGAAAGATGTATTTTGGAAGTTAAGGCGATCCTAAAAGCTGAACGCGTTCGCCGCATTAGGCGGACAGGATTACTCACCTTTGTAAATGGGCTGCGAGAAGGTTACTGACCTTTACGGTATAGTTCGGCTAGTCGGCAAAACTCTTCAACGGTCAACTCTTCTGCGCGCTGCGTGGGCTTAATGCCCGCAGCGATTAAATAATCCTCTGTTGGACCGCCGAGCGATTTAAGACTGGCCCGGAGCATTTTTCGGCGCTGACCAAAGGCTGTAGCAACAACTTTTTCCAGCGTTTTTAAATCAGCTGGGAATGCGGGGACTTCTCTTGGAACTAGTTTGACCACTGTACTTGTCACTTTAGGGGGCGGGGTAAAAGCTCTCGGTGAGATATCAAATTGCGGAGACACTTCACAAAGCCACTGACACAATATGGATAATCGGCCGTAGGCTTTGGTTCTTGGGACCGCTGTAATCCGATCACCAACTTCCTTTTGAAACATCAAAGTCATGCTCTTGAATTGTTCCCGGTTCTTGAGCCATTTTATCAATAGCGGGGTTGCTACATTATAGGGTAGGTTCGCAATAATATGCGCCTTTTCTGCTCCCAGTAGTTCGCTTTCATTTACGTCCAGTGCGTCGCCGTTTATAACAGTAAGGCGGCCAGTAAAAGCGTCACTTACATCTTGCAAGGGGGCGAGACAGCGAGTGTCTTTTTCAATGGCAATTAACCGGGCGGCACCTAACGTTAAAATCGCACGCGTCAGGCCGCCAGGGCCGGGGCCGATTTCAAGAACAGTTTCGCCTTCAAGAGATCCGGGACATCTTGCAATGCGACCTGTCAGGTTGAGATCCAGCAAGAAATTTTGTCCCAGAGACTTTTCGGCCCGCAGTCCATATTGATTAATCACATCTCTCAAAGGAGGCAGAGAAGCACCGTCATCCATTATTAGTTTCCTTGCTGACTGCTGCCATTTCTCTGGCGGTGTTGATTGCAGCGATTAAGCTCGCGGGATTGGCGATACCTTTTCCCGCAATATCTTCTGCGGTCCCGTGATCAGGAGAGGTTCGAATTATTGGCAAGCCGAGGGTAATATTCACGCCGCGATCAAAATCAATTGTCTTGATGGGGATAAGGGCCTGATCGTGATACATGCATATGGCGGCATCAAATTTTTGCCTTGCCGCAGCATGAAATAAACTATCCGCAGGATAGGGACCAGACACAGAGAGACCGTCTTGATTAAGTTTTTTTACAAGCGGCTTGAGAATATTAACTTCCTGCTTGCCGATACTTCCATTTTCGCCTGCGTGAGGATTTAAGCCAGCAACAACAATCCGGGGCGTCTCAATTCCAAACCGAGTTGTTAAATCGTTGGCTGTTGTCCGAATTACATATTCAAGTAATTCCTCGGTTATTAAATCAGGGACTTGTTCAATGGGAACATGGATCGTCGCCGGTACAACTTTTAAACCGGGACAGGCAAACATCATAATTGATTTGTTGGGTGAATTTGTCAGGTCTGCTAAAAATTCTGTATGGCCAGGATGATTAAAGCCAGCATCATACAAGCGTTTCTTATGTATAGGGTTGGTAACCATTGCGGCGGCTAATCCGTCCATGCACAGCTGGGTTGCAACTTCAATAGCCGCTAGCGTTTTTCCCGCGTCAGTTGTCCCGAAACTTGGATCCAGTACAGGGAAATAGTCATTAAAGCAGGCAATGCCTTCATCAACTGAATGCACAACTTTGATGGCAACATCTGAAAAGAGCTGGTTTATTTGAACGTCAATTATCAGCGCATTGCCGATCATGACAAAAGGGGAAATATCTTCGCTATTTCGGGCAATCCAGGCTTTGGTAGCAATTTCAATGCCAATGCCTGCAGGATCGCCCATTGTTAAAACCAAGGCTTCCCGGCTCATTTGTTCCATCCGTTAATTTAAATTTCTGTAGAGGATCTATAATTGATTATCGTGATTCAATAACAGCTTCTCGGCGGAGATCTTTCAAATAGCGTTCGACACGGGTACCAATGCGTTTGTTGCCAATACTTCTACGGATAGCGTCTTCGCTGTCGCTTTGCATGGATGCATCTTGGCGATCACAAACAATGAAAATACGGTATGTATCTTTATCAAGGTACGGGACGCTGGCTTCGCCGCTTTTTAAATTTGCGACGAGAACTCGATATTTATCAGGAAGGCTGCTTAAAGAAACTTTCCCCATCTTCCCGCTTTGGCCATTGGAGATTTGATTGAAGAGGGTCGGTAGGTACGAGCAACCATCAACAAACTTACTTAAAGAATTAACAAGTTTGATATGACTTTCTTTAAGGCCTCTTTTTTCGGTGTCAGCGACAGGGATGGCAATTTGGCTGAGTTCCATTTGGCTATCAGAGGCTTGTTTACTCAAAATTTTTCTAACATTTCTAATTGCCACCACATAGTAGCCATCCGTGGTGCGAATGGGCGCGGTAGCACTTCCCTTTTTCGTTACGGCAATCGCTTGGGCAACTGCTGGATCCATATCTTCAAGCATACGCCAGCCAACGGTTCCGCCTTTTGCAGCTGTAGCGCCTTTACTGAACTGGGTTGCCATCCGAGAGAAACGGGCTCCTTTTTTTAATTGCTCCCGTAAACCTTGAATGAATTTCCGAACCTGGGGTTCTTCATTTGGCGTGGAGACAGGTAAGAATATTTCGCTGGTCAAATATTCATTCTTACCTTTATTTGCCCGCATTTTATCTTGGACAGATTTAACTTCGGCTTCTGTAATATTAATGCGAGGGAGAATTTTTTTCCGAACCAGCTTATCCCAAGCGATTGATACGGTGATTTGGTCCAATACTGCATCAATACTTATTTTTTTGGCCGCCAGTGCTTGCTCCAAAAACCCAGGACGAATTTTAAATCGCTTTTCCATTTTCTCAATAGCACTATTGATTTCTTCTGGGGATCCTTCAACGTTATTGCGTTTCGCTTCTTGCATTTTTAGGCGCTCATCAATCAACGTGTTGATTGTTGAGGGAACAAGCTGTTGTCGGGTCTTGGAATCGCTAGGCAGGCCTGCCGCAAAAATAGTCATGTTAATTCTTTGGATTACATCGAACCCGGAAATGATTTCTTCATTTACAATGGCAACAATTTTTTGCACTTCCTGCGCTGCGATATGGCTCGCGGGCAAAATTAAAAATGTTGCAACAATTAGGCTATTTAAAACTTTCCGCATGACCATCACTTGATTTCTCAAAACATACTTTTAATAGAAACGCTATCTTAGCATCTCAACAGGAAAATAACATCCACCAACTTGGCGGTTATTACGTGTTAGTTAAAGGGCAATAATCGAATTTTAAATCCGATTGTTGTTGACGATTCCACATCGCGATCACTTGTGAAGTCTCTGACGGCTTCCAAAGAAAAGCCAAAACATTCATCTAGGTATTCTAATCCAATAACGCCTTGAATTGAGGCACCATTATTTTCAAGGTCACGGCGGTACGAGCCGTAAGTACTCCAGTAATCGGCGACCTTGACTTTACCTTCGAAATTAATTTCATGGCGGCTTTCAATTCCAACATCGATTTGATCATCTTTAATGTTCAAATAACCGGCAGTAAACCAATTGTTTTCATTCCCAACAGTTAGATCGAGTTCGTGTCGAGCAAAGCTTAAATCTTCGGCGTCAATACGGACACGTTGAGTGAATTTGAACATTTCACTGGGTTGAATTTCCAGTCGGGCAACATAATCCGATATTTGATCTTCTAAGCCACTACCTTCGCTAAATTCTGATTTATTGCTCTCGTACAAACTTTGTCCGACAAGGAGTGACGTATAACCGCCATTAGCACCATAAAAGCCAAAATTCACACCATAATTTAATCGCGCTCCTTCTTCAACTTGATCAAGTCCGGCATAGCGATTGGAGCCGAATAAGTTGGTGTCATCGAATTCAAAGCTCAAGCTGTCTTCATTTGGAGTGTTCTTACTACCAAAGGCTTCAGACCACACTCCTTCAATAATAGGCTCGATAGTTTGTCGAATGCTGCCAGCTTGTCTCACAAACGGATAGCTCCATTTCAATGATAAAGAAGGAATTACCCGACCTGTAAATTCATCTGAGGTAGCACTTGTGGTATCATAGGGATCTGCAAGTTGATCAAAGGAGTAATATGCATCCCCGCGAAGAGAGGTCTCCAAGGTGAAAATCTGTCCAGAGGGAGATGTATATGGCAAATGCCAGCCAGCATTAGCGGAAATACGGTTTGTATCTTGACCTTCTGTCCGAACAAGGCTCAACCCGTCTACATCGAAATTGAACCTGGATCCGAATTTATCTGGCTGCCCAACATAGGAATACTCTAGCCATCCAGGGACAAATGGTGTCGTTCCACTATCATCGTCGGCATCGAGGCCCTGAAACCCAATGGCGCTTATTCTTGCATAATTTCGATCACGTAGCGCTTCCACATAAGCCGTAGAAGTTAAAGAGTCCAGACTACTGATGTCGTATTTATTTAGATAGGTATCGGTCGATGTTGCAAAGAAATCAAATCCCCACTTCCAGTCTTCTCTGAACTCAAATTCACCAATGCCGCGGATATGCCCTTGGAATTCTTGATCGCCGGTCTTTATATTTGTGTCATCTCGTTCATCAACGTATGTCAAAGACCCATCAAGTGTCATTTCGCCCGTCTCAAAAGCTTGCCGATATTCTGTAGCAAGCTGGACACCTTCATCTGTTGTGATGGTTGGGGTGATGGTCATGTCTTTTTCGTCAGAAATGACATAGTAGTATGGGATGGTTACCCCGTATCCCAAATTCGAAGAAGAAAACGCTGATGGCGCCAAAAATCCGCTGTCTCGATCTACGGTTGGGTCCGGATGGCTAAAATACGGGGTGTACAGGACCGGGACACCAAAAAACTCAAGAACAGCATTTTCGTATGTTATTGTTTTAGCGAGCTTATCATGCTCAACTTTTGATGATTTTATTTGCCAAAGAGGATCTGCGTTACGATCGGTCTCGCACAGGTTACAGGTGCTATATACAGCCTGATTCATTACCGTTTTATTTTCGTCAACCCGAACAGCACTCTGCGCGGCTAATCTAGAATTATCGGTAAACAAAATGCGGATGTCCCGAATAGCTCCAGTTTTCAATTCATTAACTAATTCAACGTCATTAGCGAAAAGAACGTCACCTGATGGTTCTAGCAAAACAACGTTCCCAACGGCTCGTATTTTGTCTTCAGCGACATTGTAAATAACATTGTCAGCTTTTAGTACTCGGTCTCCTTGGACAATTTCAACATGTCCGGCGGCCGTTACTGTCTCTGACGCCTTGTCGTACTTAATTTCATCGGCTGTGAACAGAGATTGCGCGTTGAATTGGCCTGTGGAAGACGACGGTACAAGTGGTGCCGCAGCCTGCACGTTTTGCAGGGCAACAACTGTGAAATAAGTTGATGCGAGTAAGGGGACTAGAAATCTACGCATAATCTAGCCATCCTCTAAATGGAACATCATCGAAAGACCAAGAAGAGTGATGGCGATTGCGGGTGTCCATGCAGCCATGAGGACAGGTAACGTTCCTGCCAACCCTAAAGCTAATATGATATCTGTAAAGAAGTAGAACACAAATCCGGATGCAATCCCTGACAAAATTAACAAACCTGCTCGCCCTCTTCTTGTTGCCCGTAAACTGAAGGTTGCTGCAACTAGAACCATAGCAAGTAGCAAAACAGGTCCGGCAATCAGACTATGCCAGTATATACGATGTTTAAGTGCTGAAAAGCCTGCTTCTTCCAAAGTTTTAATAAATCCTGGCAGGTCCCAAATCGACAGATTTTTGGGAGGTGCAAAGCTTTCTTGAATTTGGGAGACAGTTAAACTGGTTTCCAGCTGTAAAGTGTCAAGAAAAGTTCCTGGTAGCTCTGGGCTGGTTAGGAGGACATCTTTTAAATCCCAATAGCCTTTATTGAGTTTCGCATGGGAGGCTTCAATGCGGCCAACAAACTGCTCATTAGTGTCATATTGAAAAATAATTACATCAGTTAAATCGATACCTTGGTTGATTGCACCAAGGGCATGAATGACGAACAAGCCGTCTTCATCAACTTGTCGCAACCAAAGGTTTTCTGAGGAAAGTTGAAGTATGTTTGTCTTCTTTTCAAAATATTTATTTTCCAACTGCGCTGCATGGGTCTCCATCGCAGCAGCAATTGGGTTGATAACCGTCAATATGAAAATACCGCCAAAAAAAGCGATGGCTAATGACGGCATCAAAAACAGCCAAGCAGACACACCAGACGCTCTAATCACAGTCAATTCACTGCTTCTGGACATTCTGAAGAACGTCAGCATTCCCCCAAATAAAGCAATAAACGGGAGTAGTTTTTGCGACAAAGTGGGGAGGCGCATCAACGTCATTTGAAGCATAAGGAAGATTGTTACATTTTCCTTGTCCGCGGATTTACGGAGCAGTTCGATGAAATCCACTAGAAAAATGATAGAAACTAGAGCGGCAAATATTATGCCCACATTGCGCAAAAATTGCTTACCAAGATAAATGGATAGAGTTCCCCAGAGTTTCATTTAGAGCCCTCAGATAGAGGCCTTGAGGCACTCAGTTTTTTGAAGGGATTTGTGAATTTTCCGTCCGATGTAAATCTTGCTGCAATAGCAGTCGCTATAAATGGAACAACATAAAGAAACGGTATAAGTTGAGGGCTGGAGTTTACGAGGCTGAATAATGCCATAGCTCCAATGAGTAATCCTACTCCCGATACCCCTGCGATCATGAGATTTTTTGCACGGCCCCGACGTGAGAATTCACCGCTGAGGACACCCGCAATAGCAATATAGACCAACGCAAATGCGTAAAGTGGAAGTATAAGTCTCGTGTGTAGCTCTTTTCGGAGTTTACCCGCATTCTTGCGGTTGATTTCAGAATCTTCCGGCCAGACAAGTTCGCTGAAATACCGGGCTTCAGGTTTGAGCCAAAAAGCAGTCTTCTTTTTTTCAAACTGACTAATATCCAAGGTATAATTATCGAAATAAAGAATACTGAGCTTGGCTTGATCTTTACGAACTTCTTGAAGGTTACCATTTTTCATAACGAAACGTGGTCCGTCTCGTGTTGTAATGAATGCACCTTCTTGCGCCATATAAGTGACGGGTTTTTCAAGGTTTCGTTCATCATGCACAAGGATGCCAATGAGTTTCCCCGATTGGGTTTTTTCACGAATATAGACCGTTACACTTTTTGAGAGAGAGTTGAAAACACCTTCTCTCAAGACAACAGATGCCAAGCTTTCACGCCATTCATGCCGGAGCTCTTTCACTGTACGGATTCCGTAGGGGGTCAGGAAAAAACCAAACGCATATAGCAAAATAGAAACGATAAGTGCGAGGTACAGTGCAGGTTTTGCGAGAGCCCATTTACTCAAACCCGCCGACCACATAACGACGAGTTCAGATTCAGTATATAAGCGGTTAAAAGCAAATAGCGTTCCGAAAAACAGGCCGAGTAGGAGCGTGTATTTTAGAATTCCGGGAATAAGAAGAACGGTTAAATACAAAAATGTACTAATGGGTAAACCACTGATCAACTTCTCTACAAATTGCAGAGTTTGGGATAGCCAAATTATACCGGTCATGGCGAAGGTGATAAATGCCATCGGCCCCAGTATTTGCGTAATTATGTACCCGTTAATCTTTTTCATGGCTGCAGTATACTGATTGAAACAAGGAGCGCTATAAAGAAGCATAAAAATGGTATAAAAAAGGCAGTGTTAGAGCCTTTTTTGCATAAGAGATTTAATGGAATAATCATGATTACTTAGTGAATAGTAATTCCCTTAGTTGCCTGGATTGCGATTTGGGCAAATTTATATTGCTCGGAGTAGAGCTTCGGTGCGTGTGACGCAAATGTTCGCAGTTGTTTATTGCTACTCTTAGCTGCGTAAGGTATTCAAGAGAGTATATAGAACCCTTCGAGGCGTTAATTTACAACAATCAGGTGCCAATCATGAAATTCGCTTTTTCTGAAATATCCCTTCCAAAGCGTGGCTCGCTCGCCGTTTTGGTCTTTGCGGATAATACGTTATCCCCTATGGCTCAGGATGTGGATGACATCACTGGTGGTGTTTTAACACGCGCGCTTGAGACAAGCCGGTTTAAGGGTAAAAAGGGAGATTTGTTAGAAATTTTGGCCCCTCAAGACATGGATGTATCCCGTGTAATACTTGTTGGTGTCGGTGAACCTGAAGATTTGAAATTGGTCGATTTTGAAAATCTCGGCGGAAGTCTCGTACGTAAACTCAATACGTCAGGCGCGAGAAATGTAACGGTTATTCTTGACGGGCTGGAAAGTAACGATTTACGAGACAATGAAGCGGCGGCACATATTACATTTGGCGCTAAACTTGGATCGTACAGGTTCAATAAATATAAAACCGACGAAGACGATGCAAGTGAACCTTCACTTCTGAGAATGACGGTTGCCTGTAAAGCATCTAGCGGTGCCCGGAAATTATTTACAGATTTAGAAGCAATTGCAGAAGGTGTTTTCCTGACGCGTGACCTCGTGAGTGAACCTGCAAATACGCTTTTTCCTGAAAGTTTTGCTGATAAATGCCGTGAGCTTTCTGCTCTGGGTGTGGACGTGGAAATTCTGGATGAAGATAAAATGGAGCGCCTTGGAATGGGAGCTCTCCTTGGTGTCGGTCAAGGGTCAGTTCGTGAAAGCCGGATGGCAATTATGCACTGGAATGGCGCACCAAACAAAAAATCTAAAAACCCAATCGCATTTGTTGGTAAAGGCGTTTGTTTTGATACTGGTGGTATCTCATTGAAACCAGGCCCTGGTATGGAAGAAATGAAATGGGATATGGGTGGAGCAGGGACGGTTACTGGCCTGATGAAAGCACTGGCGGGGCGTAAGGCAAAAGCCAACGTCGTCGGCGTTATCGGCTTGGTTGAAAATATGCCAGACGGGAATGCGCAGCGTCCCGGTGATATTGTGACGTCAATGTCTGGTCAGACAATTGAGATTTTAAATACTGATGCGGAAGGACGGCTCGTATTAGCTGATGCTCTTTGGTATACTCAGGATCGGTTTAAACCAGAATTGATGATCGACTTGGCAACACTTACAGGTGCAATCATTATTGCGCTTGGCCATGAAAACGCCGGTTTGTTTTCAAATGATGATGATCTAGCAGATCAGATTTTCGATGCGGGTAAAACAGTTGGCGAAGGTGTTTGGCGTCTGCCGATGCAACCAGAATACGCGAAACAGGTGAAGTCGCCGATCGCAGATTTTCAAAATATTGGAACTGGCGGGCGCGGTGCAGGGTCAATTGTCGCTGCAGAGTTTTTGAAGAAATTCGTAAACGATACGCCATGGGCCCATCTCGATATAGCCGGTATGGCTTGGTCTAAGAAAGATACGGCGATCGTGCCAAAGGGCGGTACAGGTTATGGCGTTCGTCTCTTGGATCAATTCATTCGTAAACATCACGAAGGAAAGTAAGTCCTTAAATGACGGAAGTCAGTTTCTATCATCTGCAAGCTCAACCGCTTGATCAGGCCCTGCCTCGTCTCCTTGAAAAAGTAGACGAGCGCGGCATGCGGGCGCTTATCCGGCTGAAAGAGAGTGAACTGATGATGCGTTTAAATGAGGCTCTCTGGACTTTTTCGGGCCCCTCGTTTCTTGCCCATTCAACCGATCAAGGTGACCAAGCTGAAGATCAGCCATTATTGCTGACTACTCAACAGGCGGGTAACGCAAATAAAGCGACAGTTTTAGTTTTGCTGGAAGATAGCGCTGCTGCTGATATCGCAGATTTCGATCGTTGCCTATATATGTTTGATGGCAACGATCCTCAAAATCTGCAAGCAGCACGGCAGCGCTGGAAAGACTTAAAAGCCGAAGGTGTTGATGTTACCTATTGGCAGCAAGAAGCCGGAGGCTGGAAAAAGAAAGCATAATCACTTTCTTTTCCTTATGTGTTCTCAAGTGCTTCTAACTCTTCAAGGCCGCGCATCCAGATTTCTTCAGCAGCTTGTTTTTGTGTTTTTAGCTTTCCAATTTCGGCACTGAGCTTTGCTTGGAATTCTGGCCCTTTATTATAAGTATCTGGTGCGCCAAGGGTTCGTTCTAAGTTAGAAATTTCTTGTTCTAAGCTCTGAACATTCTTCTCTAACTTGTTGATTTCTTTTTTCTTAGGAGAAAGTGCAGCGCGAGCTGCGGCACGAGCTTTACGGGCTTCTTTCCCGTTAAGTCTAGGTTTTTTCTTAGCGCCATCAGCATCCGAAGACGCTGCTTGAGTGTCTTTTTTACCAGTGGCACCCGCACGGGCTTGTTCCATTACCAACTTTTTATAGTCATTGATGTCACCGTCATAAGTAGAGACGGTTCCGTCAGATACCAGCCAAAGAGTATCGGCAACCAAACTCACCAAATGAGGGTCATGGCTAATAAGCAGAACAGCGCCATCATAATCGTTCAAGCCCTGTACAAGTGCCTCTCGCGCATCAACATCCAAATGGTTGGTGGGCTCATCAAGGATGAGTAAATGCGGTTTGTCGATGGAAAGCAGACAGAAGGTTAAGCGAGATTTTTCGCCGCCTGACAATTGCCTCACTGGGACATCTGATTTTTCTTTTGAAAACCCAAACTGTCCAAGTTTCGATCGCACCTGAGATTCAGACGCTTTTCCGAGCTTTTCCTGTAAATGCTGAAAGGCATTTTCGTCAGGGTTCATTTCATCAAGTTGGTGCTGCGCAAAAAAGCCGATTTTCAATTTTGACGATTTCTGCATGTGGCCGGATTGGCGCTCCAGGCGACCAGCGAGCAATTTCGCAAAAGTTGATTTGCCGTTTCCGTTCGGTCCGAGCAAGGCGATACGATCATCCATATCTATGCGAAGATTCAGTCTTTGTAGGACTGGTTTGTCTGTTGCGTACCCTGCGGTACAGTTTTCCATAGCAATGATCGGTGATGATAACGGGGTGGGCGCCGGAAATGCGAAATTAACTGTATACTCTTCCATCATGGAAGCGATCGGTTTCATCTTTTCTAGCATTTTAACACGGCTTTGTGCCTGGCGGGCTTTAGAGGCTTTTGCTTTAAAGCGGTCTACAAAGGACTGTAGATGTTGTCTTTGCAAATCTTGTTTCTTCGCCATAGAGGCATTTTGGGCTAATCGTTCAGCCCGTGTTTTTTCGAAGAAATCGTAATTGCCTGTATATTTAATTAGCCCTTTATTTTCCAGATGGATAATAGAGGTCGCCACGTTATTGAGTAGATCGCGGTCATGGCTGACAATGATCAGCGTTTGTGGATAATTCCGAAGAAAACTTTCAAGCCACAAGGTTGCTTCGAGGTCGAGATAGTTGCTCGGCTCATCGAGGAGCAGTAGGTCAGGATTTGAGAACAATGTCCCCGCAAGACCGACACGCGTCCGCCAGCCCCCTGAGAAAGAGGAGCAGGGGCGCTTCTGTGCGTCATGGTCAAAGCCGAGGCCGGACAGAATTTTGGCGGCTCTGCTTTCGGCCGTATGCGCACCAATATCGGCAAGCCGAGTATGAATATCCGCAATTCGCATGGGATCATCGGCTGTTTCAGCTTCGGTGAGCAGCGCACTCCGTTCCAGATCTGCAGCTAGAACGTTTTCCAGCAAACTTTCAGTGCCCGACGGTGCTTCTTGGGGGAGAACCCCGAGGCGAGCACCGTTGCGCAGCCGGATACTACCACTGTCATTCTGAATCTCACCAATGATGAGTTTCAGGAGTGTAGATTTGCCTGTTCCGTTTCTGCCGATAAGGCCAACTTTATGTCCAGGAGGAATATGGGCACTGGCATCTTCTAATAGGATACGGCCCGCGACGCGGTATGTGATTTCTTTAATATGTAACATGGGGGCAACCTCTATAGGTTTTTATCGCTGGGAACAATAAAATACGAGCTCATTTCAGAAAAAAGCGGTAAATCAGTTGCAGCCTGCCTCGAGGACAGCTATAAGGCGCGCAAATATCTTTTCATCCTAACATAACCAGAGTGATCACAATGGCTATTGAACGTACTTTCTCAATTATTAAACCTGATGCAACTCGCCGTAACCTTACAGGCAAAATCAATGCGCTGCTCGAAGGTGCTGGTCTTAGCATTATTGCTCAAAAACGCATCCAAATGACTCGCGAAAATGCTGAAACATTTTACGCAGTACATAAAGAGCGTCCATTCTTCGGTGAATTGGTTGACTTCATGATTTCTGGCACAGTTGTTGTTCAGGTTCTCGAAGGCGAAAACGCTATCGCAGTAAATCGTGACGTAATGGGCGCAACAAACCCAAAAGACGCTGCTGAAGGTACAATCCGGAAAACTTTTGCTGAAAGCATCGAAGCAAACTCAGCTCATGGTTCTGACAGTGCAGAAAACGCCGCAATCGAAATTGCTTATTTCTTTGCAGGCTCTGAATTGGTTGGCTAACGCTAATACCAAATAACAGATATGAAAAAGGGCCCCGTAGAGGGCCCTTTTTTATTGTCGTTTTTCGATGAAGCTTAACGTCAGAGCGAGCTTTCAGTGTTCTCGAATAAGGCAACAGTTTCTGCCGCGTCGCGAGGATTGTCGCTATGACGGCAGTGGCCATCAATGATGGCTCCAGGCTCAATGCTGAGAGAGCTGTTGAGGACATCGCCTTTAACACTAGCAGCCGCAAAAATGGCGATATTGTCGCCTCTTAAGTCACCATCTACTTTTCCATGAATTTGGATATGGCAGGCCGATATATCGCCCGTGACATGGGAGGTCTCTCCAAGTGTCAGCCGTTCAGCGCGGATGTCTCCAATGACAATTCCGTCAATTTGCAGTTCGCCGTCGCATTCAAGATTGCCCGTAACCACTAATCCTTTGGCAATAATGGAGGGCATTTCCCCGTTGAAATCATTGGGACGGTTTTTTTTGTCACCAGTTCCTGAAAACATTGATCAGCTTCCTTAATCTAATGAATAAGATGATATTTAGTCAGACACGCTACTGGTTTTAAAGGCATAATTGCCCGCTTTGAAAAACTTTTCGGGGCTTTGATTTTCGCCGTTATAGATTACTTCATAATGGACGTGGCGACCAGTACTGCGGCCGGTTGAACCCATAGTTCCGACCTTCGTTCTGAAATCAACTTCTTGCCCTTTTTTGACATGGGTCTTTTTCAAGTGGCCATATTTTGATTTGAAACCCTGCCCATGATCTATTTCAACCATCAAACCATAGGCACCGTTGCGGCCAACAAATATCACTTTTCCCGGTGCGGTCGCCAGAATGCTGGAATTCTTAGGGCCGCTTATATCGACACCAGAATGGAAACCCCGTTTCTTTGTAATGGGATCCCGTCTTTTGCCGTAGCTGGACGTGATGTAACCAGAGTCAACGGGTTTAGCGAGAGGAATATTTTTCAATAAAGCGTTCAGAGTGGTCCATTTTACAAGACTGGCTTCCATCTTCTGGGCGTCTTTATAGTAGCGCTGCTCTATTTCTAAAAGATTCTGTGAATTGGAGTATCCATAAAACGGTCCGCCTTTACCTTCCACATTATCCATTGATAAAACAACATCCGGGTTTAAACCGGTTAATGTGATTGTCTCTGAAAGGGCATCAATTCCTTGTTCAGCTTGTTGTTGAACACGAGCGATTAAGCCTTTGTTTTCACGAGAAATAGTTGAAATTCGTCCTTCAAGATTTTTAACCTGTCCAACCAGACTTTCAACCGCTTTTTCTTTTTCTATACGATCTTTTTCAAAAGTAGAAAGACGCTTACGTGTGGATTGTAACTCATTGTAGATTTCGTCTTTGGTCGACTGAAAAATCTGCAATTCTCGGTTAAGAGAAGACAATCGTTTTTGCGCAATCAATTTACCTTCGGCATGTAAATCACGTTCTTCTGTTGTCTGATAGAGAGCCTTGTTGATTTTTGTTATTTTTAAAGAAAGCTCTTCGCTGCGCGTGTTGGTGTGTGAAAGCCGTGTTGATAGCATATTTATCCGGTTTTCTAAGTCGCGCGCATATTGATCACGGTTTGTAATGTCGTGGTTTTTTTGTTCCAGATTTGCCGTTGCTGTTTGGAGCGTTGTCTCAAGATTTCTACGTTCGTTGAGAATATTCTCGAGCCGGGCATATTGTTGGTCTAGTTCAGATTTTGTAAGCGTTAGGTTCGCACGGGAATACAGCAGATGTGATGAGACATCGCGAACTTTATCCTGAAGCAACGTCAGTTGTTTGTTTTGATAACCAATAGCGTCATTCTGAGCGGAAGTATGAAGTGTCAACCCAACAATAATAGCGATGGCAGATACACAGCTAGTTAGTGCCGCAATCTGAGCCTTCGTGCCGATATGCAGGTATATTGGCTGCCCGTCAGTACTGACAATGATTTGCCGAGGCGCAAATGCGCGTTCGAACATGGATATTTTTTTCATTCACTCCCCCGATGAACAGAACCGCCTCCATTAAGCAAATTTTAACGAAAATATCAACTGGTGGACAACGGACTATTGGAGAGAATGGGTTTAAGAATCTGAATTTTGACGATGAGAAAGAGGTAAATAATAGTCAGGAGTTAAATCTGCTTGGGCTCGGGCTTCTTCATTAAAGGGAGGCTTTAAAAGGCCTCTAAAGTTCTTTCGCACTAAATTTTGCCAATATTCCTTCGGGCTTTTCTGCAATTTTCCGCATATAAAATGAAACCAACGGTTACCGATCGCAACATGCCCAATTTCTTCAGCCAATATAATTTCGAGTATTTTGATGCTCTCGTAATCATCCATTTTGCCGAATCGCGTGATCATCCCAGGCGTCACATCCAGTCCTCTGGCTTCCAGAACCATGGGCACCACTGCTAACCTTGCGGCAATATCATTGCGGGTATCATAGGCGGCCTCCCACAGTCCATCATGGGCAGGAAAATCCCCGTAAGCGTAGCCAAGTTCAGCAACCCTATCGGACAGAAGCATGAAATGTTTGCCTTCTTCATCTCCGACAGATACCCAATCATCAAAGAATTCCCGAGGCATGTCATGAGATTGAAAACGCACGATCATATCCCACGCCAAATCAATGGCATTTAATTCAATATGAAGAACAGCATGGAGGAGAATAGCGCGTGATCTAGCGGAAATACCGCGCCGCCTTGGCATGTCGTGCGGATTAATTAGATCCGGTTTTTCTGGTCGTGCCGGTCGATCTGGCGGTGATAGGGAGCCAATATTCATTTCAGGTGTTGCTCGCCAAAGTGCGGCATTCTTGCGGCTAAGAAGAGCTTTCTCTGTCGCGTTTGCGGTATTTAGAACAGCTAGTGCCAATTCGCTTAATGTGGTCATTCAACATCTATCATTTAAAAGGGACCTTACTCACGATATATCTTAAATAGGCTTTGGAATTCCAGATAAATAAGCGAGTTTATAACTTAGTAAATATCGAATACGGTTTTGACTGAAAAAGGAAACGATAAAATGAAATATGATAATCAAAACATATTCGCAAAAATTTTGCGGGGCGAAATCCCGTCTGAATGTGTTTATGAGGATGATCATACTATGGTCATAATGGACATAATGCCACGCTCAAACGGCCATGTTCTCGTTATCCCAAAAACACCCGCAAGGAACATGTTAGATGCCAGTAGTGAGCAATTAGCGGCCTGTATGGGGACAGTCCAAAAAATCAGTAAGGCTTTACTTGTCGCCTTTGATGCAGACGGAATTACTTTGCAACAGTTTAACGAAGCAGCCGGTGGACAAGAGGTTTTCCATTTGCATTTTCATCTTCTACCCCGCCATACGGACGATAAACCTGGTCGCCCGGGTATTATGGGCGATATGGCGGTGATTAAGAAAAATGCCGACAAAATTAGGACTGTTATAAATTCAGATATCTAAAATCAAGAAATATACAGTGTATTCACATTAAAATATTATCTGCAATTGTGGGTGAACAGTTGCAGCATGGCGCCTTCGAAAAATGTAACTCAAAATTTGAAAAGCCGTTGGGCTGATCTAACTTACCTTAATAGGAGTATGAATTAGGCAATGAATTATACGTTTCAAATTTGGCCAATCCACAATTTAATTCTTGAAAAGATGGTTGGGAAAACTGGTCTTCAAGACTATTTCGGGGCTATGCAAATACCATTTTCAGACCCTGATTTCAGAAGCGGCATGAATGTTTTGACGGATTTGCGGCAAGTTGAACTGGAATTTGGATATGAGGACGCTCGTGCACTTGCCAACCAAATATCTGAGTCACCAGAAATGACTTATGGAAAAATTGCGGTAGTATCGACGGGAACTCTGAATTTTGGAACAATTCGCATGATGGGCTCTGCTGTTGAAGGAAAAGGTGTTTTCTCTGAATATCAAGTTTTTAAAGATTATTCTGAAGCGCGTAATTGGCTAGGTTTGCCCGAGACACTAGAATTGGTGATTTAACTAGTTGAATTAGATTGCACTCCTTTAAAGTGTATTCGCTGCTTCAAGTACAGCATCAACGTGACCTTTAAGACGGACTTTTCGCCAGATTTTGCAAACAGAACCGCTGCCATCTACAAGGAAAGTTGCGCGTTCAATCCCCATATATTTCCGGCCATACATATTCTTTTCAACCCAAACGCCAAAAGCATCACAAGCCACACCTTCTTCGTCGCTCGCCAAAATAACGCTTAAATCATGTTTTGCGCGAAATTTCTCATGCTTGGATATGGGATCTTTGGAAACACCAATGATTTTAACACCAAGTGCTGTAAATTCCGCCATCAGTCGAGAAAAACCAATAGCCTCTTTTGTGCAGCCCGGTGTGTCGTCTTTTGGGTAGAAATAAATAACGTAGGGGCTACCTTTAAGCGATTTATCGCTGACATCACCAAGGGTATCTGTTGGCATATTGAATGCGGGAACCTGTTGGCCTTCTTCAAACATTTGTCTTCCTCAATCGCGCGTAATTTCTATTCCAGAGTTATTTTTAAACAGTATAAGTGGCGAAAGTCATTCGCTCAATTGCTTGCCGACAATATTTTCAAAAATTTCTGAAACAGTGTGTTCTGTCTGTGTGACATGACAAGACAGCTGATCAAAGTCTGGCTGATTTACGGCAATACAAAGCGCTTCTTTCAGAGCGGCTGGGATATCATCCGTTACCAGCCGGTCTTTAAGCGATAACCTGATCAGTCCCTGCAAATTTAAATAAAGCGCCATTGCGCTTACTAATTTGGTGGCGGTTTTTGGCTCCAAAATACCGTGTTCTGCCATCTCATCAAAACTTAGTATGGTATTGGTCTTTAAAATATCAGGATGATCATTTCCATGTATGAGTTTTAGGAATTGGCAAATAAATTCCAAATCCATGAGACCGCCAGGATGAGTTTTGAGAGCCCAATTGGAAGTGGATGAGTGTTCTTTATGCAAACGTTGCTGCATATCCAAAAGATTTTTGGAAACGATGACGGTGTCGCGCTTTGTGCGAATAATCTGCGAGAGTACTTCATCTGCTTCAAGTTGCAGGTCTTTATCTCCCGCGACAGCGCGTGCGCGTGTTAGTGCCAAATGCTCCCACGTCCATGCGTCTTCTAAGTAATATTTTTTGAAGCCACTCAAGGACAACGCGATAGGTCCTGAATTTCCGTGAGGTCGCAGTCTCATATCCACTTCATAAAGCATTCCCTCGCCAGTGAGTGCGCTTAGAGAATTTATGAAACGTTGTGATAATCGAGTGTAATAGAGGCCAGGAGGGATAGGCTTTGCCCCATCAGTAAGGACATCCTCGTCCGGAAGATCATATATAAAAATTAAATCAGCATCTGATCTTGGCGTCATTTCCTGACTACCCAGTTTCCCCGCCGCTATAACCGCAAATCGTCCACCAGGAACATGGCCATGTTTATCAGAAAGCTCCTGTTCAACCTGTCCCAACAAGCTTTGCATTGTAATTTCAGCTATTCGTGTGAGGCTCTCGCCCGCAGTGACCGTGGCGCCATATTTTTCTTTACCGTTCACGTTGCTGAGGATTTGAACACCTATCCGAAATTTTAGATCATTTAGCCAACGGCGCGAGATATCCAATATATCTTGGAAGTCTCTTGCTGTGTCGAGCATCATTTGTAAATCTTCTTCAAGATCGGCTTGCGGAGGAAGAGGGCTCATAAAATCTGATGTTAAAACGCCATCCAATAAAAGAGGGTTTTTGGATAATTGGTCAGCAAGCTCTGGTGCCATCCCCATAATTTTTGCAACTAGCTTTAACAAGCTAGGGTGGGCACTAAATAATGAGAAAAGTTGGACGCCAGCGGGCAGTTTTTTCAAAAACGCATCAAAACGCATAAAGGCAGCGTCAGGATTTACCGTGTTTGAAAGCTCTTCCAAAATTGCTGGCATCAACTCGGTTAGGAGTTGTTGGGCGCGAACTGTTCGGGTTGCGCGGTACCGTCCATGGTGCCACTCCCGAATAATTTGTGATAGAGCAGACGCGTCAGAAAAACCCAGTGCCGTTAGTGATTTCAACGTTTCAGGATCTTCATCTGATCCTGTGAAAACCAGTCTGCCGACTTTGTGGGTTTCGCTCTCTTCAAATTGGAACAGGTTGTCGTAATGGGTCTGCACGGTATTGAGAGTTTCTTCCAACTCTTTCCTGAAAAGATCGCTGTCGTTATACCCCATGAAAACGCCAAGTTGATTAAGGGCTTCTATTTTTTCAGGTAACAACTGTGTCTGTTCATCATTGATCATTTGCAGCCGATGTTCGAGGGTTCGAAGGAAGACATAGGCCTTCTCAAGGTCATCCCGAACAGAGGGGGCAACTTTACCGGCGTCTACTAAAGCATTTAAGGTGCCTAATGTTGTGGACGTCCTAAGGACTGGATTGCGTCCGCCTTCAATGAGTTGCTGTGTTTGACAGAAAAATTCAATTTCCCGAATGCCGCCTCTGCCAATTTTGATGTTGTGCCCATCAAGCGCAATCTCTGAAAATCCTTTATGTGTGTGAATTTGAGATTTGATCGCTTGAATGTCTGCAATGGCAGCAAAATCCAAATATTTTCGCCATACGAATGGTTTGAGGAAGTCGATAAACTCTTCACCAGCAGTTATATCGCCGGCTATTGGGCGCGCTTTAATCATGGCTGCCCGTTCCCAATTTTGCCCCTGACTTTCGTAATACACATGAGCCGCAATAAGGGGCAGAGCAATCGGCGTTGCGCCGGGATCCGGGCGAAGCCGCAAGTCCATCCGGAAAACATATCCATCTGCCGTCCGCTCATCCATCATTTTGACTAGATTTTTTGTGATCCTTATGAAGCATTCATCCATAAATTTGCGGCCCGTATAGACCACTTTATCTGCATCAAAAAATACAATCAGATCTATGTCACTGGAATAATTCAACTCAAACGCGCCAAGTTTACCCATGCCAAGTATGATAAGACCACTGTCTTTAACTGGATTTTCAGGATGAGGAAGTACCAAGTCACCTTTTGTATGGGCTTCGAGTAAAAGATGCGCAACGCACAGGTCTGTTGCAGCACCCGCAAATTCTGAAAGAATCCGTGTGACTTTGCTGAGTGATAATGCGTTGGCTAAATCGCCTGCAGCAGCCAATAAAGCAATGCGTTTTTTTGCAATTCGAAGTGCCTTCATGATGCGGGCTTGATCTACTTCAGGCGGTGCGGATCTTGTGAGTTCTTCGTATATAAATTTGAGAGCCTTTTTGCTGCCATTCCTCAATAGATATGTGAAAAATTCGAGATCAGTGAGGGCACATTGGCTCAAAAAAGGACTGTTTCCGAAAATAGAAGCCAAAAACTGCATTCCGACCTTAGAATTGCCCAATTCATTCGCCATATTGGAGAATTCGGAGTTCTGTCTGCATTGTTCAGCCCAATTTTCTAGTCCGATTTGAAGAAAATCGCTGTTTGATGGGGCTGGAAGATGTTTAACTTCGTTGAGAAATAGAAGTTTTTCGGGTGCAGGCATATCTATTGGTCCCAAAATCGGTCATAGTGTGTCAATCCAAAGCATTTTTAGATTTGATAATAGTTAATAAAGTGAATAGCACGTTTTGGTATTAACAGCTTCAAAAATACTAGCCCGAACCGTCCTGAGTGTATTGGTGCTTATCTTTCTTACAGCACTTATCTTGGTTGCGGCCTTAAGCCGTGGTCCAGTATCACTCACCTTTATGGCTCCCTACGTGGAACAGATTATGGCAGATCAATATCCGAATATTGATCTCGGTTTCGAAGGGCTTGAATTGCAATGGGATGGCCGAGATAAAAATCTGGTGTTTGGCATTACAAACATGTCGGCTCTTAAAGACAATGAAACTGTCGCCTATATTCCAGCTGTGACGGTCACCTTCAGCGGTGACGCCCTCCTAAAAGGCCGCGTTGCCCCATCAGGGCTTGAATTTACAGGACTTGAAGTCGTTCTAACGCGAGCTGAAAACGGGGGCGTGCGACTTGGGTATAGTTATATCGGTGGCACATCTGGTGACGTGGCATCGAACGTAAAGCGAGACGCCACTCCCGAAACCATTCACGAACTATTCGCAGAGCTTGGCCGAAAATCAGGAGGTTCAGATTTAACGGCCTATCTTGAAAGATTAGAAATTTATCAATTTTCTATTTTTGTCGAAGACCAGAAATTGGAAAAGAGCTGGAAAGTCACAGCGGCTGATCTAGTCGTTTGGAAGCGAGACGACGGACTTAATGGCCGGTTGCAAGGAGATATGCAAGTGGGAGAGGAGAGCGTCAATCTAGTGTTTGATGCCTCATATGACTCAGCTTCCAGAAATACGGTTATCAGAACAAATATAGTTGAATTTCCGCTGAAATTGTTGGCAAAACATCGTCCTGACTTGGATATTCTTAAAGGCGCCGGTTTGTCCGTTTCAGGAGATGTCAATATCTCACTCAATGCTGCGTTTGATCCTGTCCAAATTGGATTTGTTTTGGGAACCGGAAAAGGACTTATAGATCTTCCGGATCTTTATAAGAAGCCACTTCCTATAAAATCTATTGCGCTTGAAGGTCATAGTGCCGCCCCGTTTAACATGTTGAATTTGAACGTTGTGAAAATTGCTACGCAAGGTCCAGTAATTACCATGAGCGGAACGTTTGAGAATTCTGAAAGTGGATTTGGTCTATCCATTGAAGGAAGTTCCCCAAATATGGAAGCTCGTGATGCGGCCATTTATTGGCCTTATTCGGCGGCGGCGGACGCTTATAACTGGGTTACAACCAAAATCACAGAAGGACATGCAACTGATATTACTTTCCGGGTAAACCTTCCCGCTGGAGCTCTTAAAAGCGGAAAAATTCCTGACGGTGCCATCGAGTTTAAATTTAGTTTCGACGGTGCGAGTGCTGATTATTTTGCGCCATTGCCAAAGGTACAAAATGTTAAAGGCAAAGCTATTTTAACAGAGAAACAGATCCACGTGTTTGATTTGAGCGGCGACGTAAATGGTCTTCCTCTTCCCATGGGTGATGTTCTTTTATATGACTTTGATAAGGACCTTCAAATTGCCGATATCACACTGACGGCTATTGGCAAAAATCGTCAGATCTTTGAATTTATCGATAAAGAGCCACTTGGTTTTGCGACCCCTTATGGGATTGTTCCTGAAAAAATGACTGGTGTCGGTAAAATAGAGGCCCAGTTTGTATTTCCGCTGAAAAATAGTCTCACTTTGGAGCAAGTTCACTTTGAAGCTAAAGGGCAGTTCGAAAACGCGTCTATACCCAATGTATTTGAAGATTATAGTCTGACCGACGGAAATATGGCTGCCTTAGTTACGCCAGATAAATTAACAGTAAAGGGCAACGGGAATATTCAAGGAACGTTAGCTGATATTTCGTTTCAATCGTGGTTTAAGGGCGCACAAGCAGGCAACCGAAGATACGAAATTGTTGCAAAGCTTGATGACAAGGCCCGTAAAGATCTCAAAATAATAGATACACCTTATCTAATTGGATCTGTCGGTGCATCCTTAGGCGTTGATTTGGACAGCCATGGGCAAGCCAATGGTGTTGTCACGCTTAATTTGGTGGAAGCCGCGTTGGACATCCCTGATCTTAAATTATTAAAGCCTGTTGGTGTCGGCGGCTTGTTTGGCGCTCAATTCACCACGAATGGTGGCGGGGAAAGTAAACTATCCAATATCCGGTTAAGTGCAGAAAACATCGAACTGGTGGGTGAGGCAGAACTTGATAAAGAAGGCCTTAAATCATTTTCTGCAAGTAAACTGATTTACGGTAAAAATGATTTGTCTGTCATCATTAATCGTCAAAATTCTCAGTCTTATGATGTCTCGGTTAATGGGCGTATGCTTGACCTGCAACCATATATTTTAGAAGAAAATCCTGATGCAGGATTAGATGAAAGTGACAAAGATAAAAATAGTGATAACGAGGATGAGCTTAACATTAACGTCAATGTGGTGATTGAAAAGGCGCTTCTCGATGAAAAGGTTACGCTTGGCGCTGTGGCAGGATATGTCCAATATTCGGGTGGTTTAATTGCTAATAGTGAAATCCTCGCTAAACTGGACGGATTGCATGATGTGTCCTTCACGGTTAAGCAAAATGGCTTGAAAAGAAATGTTGTTTTTAAGTCAGCTCAAGCCGGGACCTTGCTGCGCGGGGCTGATATCTATGATAATAGCCGCGAAGGTGATTTGAAGATTACCGCTGAAATTGACGATAGTACCGACGATACAGTCATCAATGGGCAGGTCAAAATCGAAAAAATCCAAATCATCGATGCACCAGTTCTTGGGAAAATCCTGACGGTTGGGTCACTAACCGGTATCGTTGAATTGATGCAAAATGACGGAATGACATTTGAGACAATTGAGGGTCCATTTTCGTACAAAAATGGCGTGTTTCAGACAAAGAACTTTAGAGCCGTCGGTGCCATCGGCCTGACATTTACAGGCAAAGTTGATAAAGAAAATGATACATTGGACGGGTTTGGTACGGTTATTCCAGCCTACACACTGAATTCTATTTTGGGCAATATTCCCATCCTTGGAAAATTACTGGTTGGCCGCGAGGGGGAGGGGATCTTTGGATTTTCGTATAAACTTGAAGGGCTTGTCAGTAATCCAAAAGTGATTGTAAACCCGGTTTCAGCACTAGCGCCGGGCATCTTGCGGCGCATGTTCTTCGAGCCATGGACCGATGCTGGTAGCACTGATCCAAATCCAACAACTGACAATGAGAAATCGAGCGAAACACCTTAAGTGTGCCGCCCGATTTAAAAGGGTTAGTTTGGTAAAATCAAATGATGTCGTTTTTTACCGGCAGATAGTTTAATCCGTCCCGTTTCATTGACATCGGCTGATGTTACGATCCGTTTTTCATCAGATATTTTATCATCGTTTAAACGAGCGCCACCGCCTTTAATCAACTTGCGAGCTTCAGAGCTAGATTGGCAAAGGCCGACGCGATTAAATAAAGAAAAGGCTGGAATGCCCTCATCTAGTTCTGCTTTTGGAACTTCTGTGGTTGGCAGTGTTTCTGCAGTTTCACCAACTTCAAAAGTGCGGCGTGCCGTTTCTGCAGCTTCTGATGCGGCAGCTTCGCCATGAGCCAAGCGCGTACATTCGTTCGCCAGAATTTTCTTTGCTTCGTTTAAGCCAGCGCCTTCTAGGTTTTCAAGGCGGACAACTTCATCAATAGAAAGTTCTGTAAACAACCGCAAGAATTTACCAACATCCGCGTCTTCAGTGTTCCGCCAGAACTGCCAATAGTCATAGGCCGACAACATGTCTTCATTTAACCAAATGGCGCCTGAAGCAGTTTTACCCATCTTCGCACCTGAAGCTGTGGTGAGTAGGGGGGTAGTCAGTCCAAAGAGATCAAAACCATTTGTCCTGCGGCCAAGTTCAGTTCCGTTGACGATATTGCCCCACTGGTCAGAGCCACCAATTTGTAGAGTACAGCCATGGCGTTTCATAAGTTCAACGAAATCATAGGCTTGCAAGATCATGTAGTTAAATTCTAGGAAACTAAGAGATTGTTCTCGCTCTAAGCGAATTTTGACACTTTCAAATGTGAGCATTCTATTGATCGAAAAATGACGACCATATTCCCGCAAGAATTTGATGTAGCCAAGTTCGCTTAACCAATCGTCATTATTGACCATAACGGCGTCCGTTGGGCCGTCGCCAAATTTGATGAATTTTTCAAAAACAGAGCGAATTCCGTCCATGTTGTCTTGAATGATTTCATCGGTAATGACAGGGCGGCTTTCATCCTTACCGGACGGGTCGCCAACTTTCGTGGTGCCGCCACCCATCAAAACGATAGGTTTGTGTCCCGCTTGTTGCATGCGACGCAAAATCATGATTTGCATCAAGCTGCCAACGTGAAGACTGCGGGCCGTGCAGTCAAAGCCGATATATGCCGTAACTTGCTTTTCAGCGAAGGCCGTATCCAATTCGTCTAGATGGGTACATTGATGCATGTAGCCGCGTTCAACGAAAGTTTTCATAAAGTCAGAGCGTAATTCAGTCATTTGATCTATATTTGTCTTGTTGTAAAAATTGAATAGAGACAATCCTGTAGCACATTCTTTAAGTATTTTAAAAGGACTGCTTTTCCGGATGAGATAAAGAGGCATAGTTATTTGTATGGATATGGTTTGGGCAATCGGATTAATGAGCGGTACGTCTATGGATGGTATCGATGCTGCGCTTATTAAAACTGACGGTGTACATGTGCTTGAACATGGTACCGCAATTTCTATTCCTTATGAGCCCGCTTTCAGAAGTCGTTTTCAGGCGTACCTTGGGACGTTATCAGCTCCAGATGACGTCATCGATACGTTTACGGACTTAAATGCTGATGCTGTGCACCAACTTGTAGATCGCTCGAATTTGTCGATAGAGGAGGTTTCGATCATTGGTTTTCATGGTCAGACATTATTCCATGATGCGCCTAATAAATTAACAGTCCAAATTGGCGATGGACAGCGGTTGGCGGACAGATGTCAAATTGACGTTGTCAATGATTTCAGATCCGCAGATGTGGCCGCAGGCGGTCAAGGAGCTCCGTTTGCCCCGCTTTATCATCAAGCCTTGGCGCAAAATATTGACGGCCCCATAGCCGTTTTGAATTTGGGCGGCGTTGGTAACGTCACCTATATAAATGGCGATGAAATATTGGCTTTTGATACGGGGCCAGCAAGTGCACTGTTGGATGACTGGGTTCGAGAGAGAGCGGGAATTGCTTTTGATGAAGGCGGAAAAATTGCGGAAATAGGGCGTGTTGATGAAACGACCTTAAAGGCTCTCTTGGACCATTCATATTTTGGAAAAACTCCTCCTAAAAGTTTAGATAGAGACGATTTTTCCAAGTCACCCTTAGGGCATTTATCTCTCGAAGATGGCGCGGCAACCTTGACGGCGTTTACAGTGAAAACCGTCGCCCTATCAAGGGATCATCTACCAATAGTACCTCGTCGCTGGTTGGTGACAGGAGGCGGACGTCATAATACTTTGATGATGCAGAAAATCCAGGCAGAGATGGGAACTGCTTTGGTGGAACCCGTGGAGAGTATCGGCTGGCGTGGAGATGAACTCGAAGCCGAAGCATTTGCGTTCCTTGCAGTTAGAAGCAGGGCTCAATTACCCCTTAGCCTTCCGACAACAACTGGCGTACCAACGCCGATGATGGGCGGTGTTTTTTACGAAAAGGCTGTAATCTAATCAGTGTCTAATGTGGTCCGAATTGCGGTTGCCAACTGGGTAGACGTATAGGGTTTTGGCAACGTGCGGCGACTGATATCACCAATCAAATTTTCCGCTTCAGCAGTTAGAAGTTCGTCTGCTCGTGAGTATCCACTTGTGAGGAGTATTTTGATATGAGGGGTCTTCTCTCTGACGTTTACCGCGAGGTCGTATCCGCTGAGAGTACCCGGCATAACGATATCGCTGAACATCAGATCAATATCAGGCTGTTCTTTTAGGATTTTTAAAGCTGCATCACCATCGGTGGCAAAATAGGTTTTATATCCAAGCCCTCTCAGTTTAATCTGAGCAATTTCTGTTAAATGAATTTCATCATCAACAATGAGAATGGTCTCCGTACCGCCCACAAGCGGGAGGTTTTCTTCAGGAGTATCAAGTTTAGTGCTTTGGTTTGCGCTGCGGGGAAGATATAGGATGAAGTTTGTGCCAGTGCCATCACCAGATTTAATTTGAATGTGGCCTTTAGCACGTTTGACAAACCCAAACACCATACTCAAACCAAGACCAGTTCCTTTTTCTCGATTTTTTGTGGTAAAAAAGGGTTCAAAAACGCGATCCCTAATGCTGTCGGAGAGACCTGTGCCGTTGTCACTCACACTTACCGCGAGATAATCCCCAGGCTTGGCATCCGGATTTAGTTTGGAGAATTCTGCATCCAATGTTGTGTTAAAGGTTTCGATGCATAGAGTGCCGCCGTTTGGCATGGCATCATAGGCATTGATAGAAAGGTTGATGATTGCGTCTTCAAAATCACTGGGATCGACATCTACCCGCCATGCATCCTCTGCCAAATGTGTTTTAAGGGTGATTGCCGCTGTTACCGATTTGGCGATCAGATCTTCAATGCTTAAAATCAATTCGTTGACATCAGTGATTTTACTTATGGAAGAGTGGTCACTCGAAAAACTCAATAGTTTTTTTGTGATTTTCGCGCCACGTTCAGCCCCATGGATAGCAGAACCTACAAGTGTTTGAAGTTTTTCGTCGTCTGGGATCTGTTCTGCTAAGAGTTCAAGGTTACCAAGTATGATACCGAGTAAATTATTGAAATCATGTGCTATACCACCAGAAAGCTGTCCAACAGCATCTAGTTTTTGGCTGCGCTGGAGATTACGTTCTAACAATTTGCTCTCGGTTACATCCATGCCAGAGAAAAATAATAAACGTTGGCCATCAAACTCTAAGATTTCAGCGTTTAGAATAAAATCCCTTATCTCACCGGACCGCATAACCGATTGTGTTTCGTAATTTCGAAGGTGGCCGTAGGTATTGATATCATCAAGGATCTTTTGTCGGTAGGTAGCGTCGCTGCCCCATATATTAAGCTCGTCGGCGGTTTTACCAATAGCTTCTTCGCGTGAAAATCCGCGGGTCTGCAGCCAAGTGTCGTTGACGTCTATAAATTTTCCTGTAGCGACTTCGGATACAGAATAAAGCTGAGAACTTGCATAAAAAGCCGTGTTATATAACGCACTTAAATACGCCAAATCGCTTTGGCTCTTTGCAAGTGTGATTTTAGTGTCGAAAAGCTGCTGTTCGAGAAGTTTGTTTTGATACTGCAGGTTTTCGTATGCTTCGCTCAAAGCACGGGGCGTTACTAATTTGGCGAAATAGGTCGAAATTAGATTTAAAAACGCCATCCTCA
>CAJXWA010000018.1 GCA_913062525.1 uncultured Alphaproteobacteria bacterium
ATTAAAAATCATATAAGGTTCACCGGTCTCGACACGCGCCGTTAGCATGCGTATCCAAAGGCCACGAGCATCAATTTTACGAACGACCGAGCCATCTTTCGGGCTAGTTAATCCCCATTCCTCATCATTTTCTACAGCCCGCATAAAATCATCAGAGACGAGAATACCGTGATGTAGATTTGGTGTTTTTCTGTTTGGATCACCGCCTGTTGGGCGGCGAATTTCAATAAATTCTTCCACTTCAGGATGTGAGATCGGAAGATACACAGCCGCAGAGCCACGTCGAAGTGAGCCTTGACTGATAGCAAGTGTCAAACTGTCCATCACGCGAATGAAAGGAACCACACCAGATGTCTTTCCAACTGCGCCAATGCCTTCGCCGATAGACCGTAAATTCCCCCAATAGCTACCGATGCCACCACCTTTAGATGCTAACCAGACATTTTCAGTCCACAGATCTACGATGCTATCAAGGCTGTCGTCTGCTTCGTTCAAGAAACAGGATATGGGCAAGCCCCGTGACGTTCCGCCATTACTCAACACTGGGGTTGAGGGCATGAACCAAAGTCTGCTCATATAATCATAGATGCGTTGGGCGTGGGCGTCACCTTCTCCGTAAGCGCTGGCAACACGTCCGAATAAATCTTGGAAGCTTTCGCCGGGAAGTAAATAACGATCTTCAAGAACAGATCGTCCAAAATCTGTCAGAAGCTCATCTCTACTATGATCAATATGAACCCTTGCGCCGTCTTTAACCTGCACAACATCCGTCAACATATCGACCGTATCCAACATAAATCTTCCCCTCGCATAATATGCGCCAAAATTTCGCTATAATGCAGCACTATTCCTGCCCGGTAAGTAAATCACTCTCAAATGAGACCGATACAAACACTTCAACCCCGAGACACAACGGTAAATCGGCTTTTCGAAGCCTATTTTACAAGATTTCCGGAATTTCACGCTTTGCTGCGAAACCACTACATATTGTAGAACTGCCCCTATGACGTCAACAAATTGTAGTGGTCTTTTTACAAATAAAACACTTGACGGATTGCGAGTTTTTTAATTGTGTCGTTCTTTCAATAGCTTCGTTGAATTCAGCATAGATCACTGTGGATTTCTTGCATCCATGCATCACATAAACCGAAAAAACTGGAAAAAAGATTTGGACGAAAATCCCGCCTACTGAAAGACCTGAAAAACCCACAAAAAAATGCGCCAGCTATATCACTGACGCATTCCCGAACCGAAGTTCAAATTTTTTATGTTCGGCTGCCTAAGTCGACAGCTCTTCTATTTTTTCTTTTAGTCTGAGTTTTTCCCTCTTGAGCTCGCTTATGTGTAGTCGATCAGCTGATGGGTGTGTTAATTCAGATTGGATTTCATCATCAACGCGGTGGTGTTTTTCCGCAAGCTGTGCGACATACTCAGTTGTGCTCATGTTTTATCTCCTCTAGTAACAAAGGCGGGCAGCCTATTTTTTCAGGCTGTAAACAAGACTATATTACAAAATAATGAAGCAAAATGATATAAATCAATGACATTTTGTCGATTTTTCTTACTGGATTTGTACTATGCCTGAAAAACAGAAACTTATCATTGGGATAGCGGGTGCATCAGGCGCTATCTACGGCATTCGCCTATTGCAAGCTTGCCAAAAAATGAACATTGAAACCCACTTGGTGGTCAGTAAAGCTGCAGAAATTACGATTTCACACGAAACAGACATGACTTCGACAGAGGTTAAGAATCTCGCGAGCAAGTCCTATAAAGCCACGGATATTGGTGCGGCTATCGCATCCGGATCGTTTCAGAATACGGGTATGGTTATTGCCCCTTGCTCAATCAGATCCATGTCGGAAATCGCAACAGGCACAACCAGCAGTTTGCTAACGCGAGCGGCTGATGTTGCCTTAAAAGAAAGACGGCGCCTCGTTCTAATGATCAGAGAGACCCCACTACACAGCGGGCACCTTCGGAATTTGGCTCTTCTCTCTGATTTAGGAGCCATTATTGCGCCGCCAGTCCCCGCCTTTTACACGCATCCCCAATCTGTTGACGATATCGTCAATCAATCAGTTGGGCGCGTTTTAGATTTATTGCAGTTCGATAACACTCTTACTGATCGGTGGCAGGGCCTAAAAAAAGATATTTAGGCGCCTACCCGAAGCGTAAAAGCAGGAACACTGGAAAGCCACTCAGGGAGTTCCGCACCCTCTGAAAATGCAGCGCCTAATATCCACCGAACATTCTTCAGTTCTTTTTCTGTGATCGGTATCGAAGGAGGGAGGGCTGCTAAATATTGGCTGATATTGTCCGCCGCAGTTCCAATCTGCAAAGCTTCATCAAGTTCAAGAGAAACTCCGCCTGACAGCGCCCCTTGCAGTTCTGTTATCTCAAACTGCTCCGCCTTCAACTCCTCAGCCAATACTGATTGTCGCATTGCCATGGTCGCTGGGCTTGAATCTGTGATATTCTTCAGATGATCACGAACACTCCGCAAAGGCTTCACAACATTTCGCTGCCACTTGATGCTAATTTCCAATACGTCGGCAAGGACTTCTGCTGTGAACGCTGCCGAATTCACGCGACTTGCCCAGATACAACTTAAAAACAAAGGAACATCAATATCTCGGCTTTTCTGCAAGGAAAGACATGCCTCCCTGACACCTTCGCGCCCATAAATCCAAACAGCAAAATTCCACAGCTCTTCGTCAGGCGTTTCACTTGGCAACACAGTCATTTACAAGACATCCTTGACAGAGTTGATTTTCACTCACATAACCTGCTTTATATTATGAATACTAGTTTATTTGCAGAAAAAGTGTTATTATGCGAAGCGCGATTTAGGCGCTGACCACCCTCAACATATGCATATTGGAAAGATCGTACTTCGGATATGCGTAAAGGAATAGCCTACCCATGACAGTTGTTGATCAACAAGAAGCTTTAAAACAGCGCCTTGCGGGACTTAAAACCGAGCATCGTGATCTTGATATCGCCATAGATGCCCTTATCAACTCAGGTAATTACAACAACTTTCAACTTCAAAGACTTAAAAAGCGCAAACTCACACTCAAAGACTATATTTTCTTAACCGAGAACGCGTTACTGCCCGACATTATCGCCTAGATTGCTACAGTGACGACATAGAGCGCGAGTCCACTACTTTTCGTTTTTAATCTGCTGTTTTTGCGCATACATTTTACTGTCGGCCTCTGTCAATGCTTGCTCAGGATGTATCCCAGGCTCAATCGGAACAATCCCGTAGGCCAACCCAACTTCCAAACGGTTTCCTTCCCAAAAAATTGGATTACGCTCCAACTCTTGTGGTAAACGTGATGCCAAGACAACAGCAGCTTCAGTAGTGGTCTGCGACAGGATCAAGCCAAATTCATCGCCGCCCAAACGCCCAACCACATCCGTCTCGCGGACACTTTGGAGGAGCCTGCCTGAAAACTCAGCCAGAACAAAATCACCGGCTTGATGCCCGTGGGCATCGTTGACGCCCTTAAATCCATTTAGATCGATATAAATTAAGCTTGCTGACTCGCCGTACCGCTCAACAGTGGCTTGAACTCGTGTCAGTTCCCGCACAAATGCCCGGCGATTATAAATAGGCAAAAGTGGGTCTTGATCTGCCAGTTTTTCAGCATCTGCCAAACGCTGATTAATCCCTTCCACAGAACGACGCAGCCGGTCCACTTCCTCCATCAGAGACATAATCGCGTCTCTAACTTTTGGTGTCAGTTCCGCCTCGGGGATACCCATGATAGACGTCGTATCTTGAATTGTACGAGGTGCCGCCGCGCTGGAATACGCGGATGTTGCGGCAGCCGAAGCCGTTTTTCTCGTAGCTGCTGTCGCGACGGGGCGACCTGTGGGACCAATCTTCATGTACAAACCTGATAAAGTGCATTTTAAGAACCGGCTGAATCTTAAGGTAGTTTCCGTATAAATACAAAGGATACCCGTCGTTTTTTAATAATTGGTTATCCGCCCTTCATATTTGAGGCTTTCCTTGCTTCTTAAACACTCCTGCCTATAATCCACCCCAGATTACCTTGGTAAGATCACAGAACTGTAAGCGGAAAAAATACATGTCAAAAACCGGCGTACAAATCGGCATAATTATGGGCAGCCAATCAGACTGGCCAATCATGAAACATGCCGCAGATACTTTAGGCGAGCTTGGGGTCCCGTTTGAAACTAAGATTGTGTCAGCCCATAGAACACCTGACCGCTTGGTTGAATACGCGAAGACGGCTAAAGAACGCGGATTACATGTTATTATTGCCGGTGCCGGCGGAGCTGCCCATCTACCAGGTATGGCCGCCGCGATGACCCCCGTTCCTGTGCTCGGCGTGCCCATTGAAAGCAAAGCTCTCAAGGGAATGGATAGCCTCCTTTCAATCGTCCAGATGCCGGGCGGCATTCCTGTTGGGACACTTGCTATCGGAAAAGCTGGCGCCATCAATGCCGCGTTGTTAGCGGCACAAATTCTGGGCTTAAACAACCCAAGTACAGCAACCGCAATTGATAAGTGGCGCGACAAACAAACATCTGCCGTGGCAGAAGAGCCAACCGACACACTATTATAGGATCACCCCCATGACTATGATCGCACCGGGAAGTACAATTGGTATTCTTGGAGACGGGCAGCTTGGCCGAATGATGGCCCTTGCGGCCGCTGAACTTGGCTATAAAACCCACATTTATGGTCAGGACCCCAATAGTCCAGCCGCACAAGTTAGCACCGCAGTTACTATCGCCCAATATACCGATGAAGAGGCTTTACGTAAATTTGCCTCCGCGGTTGACGTTGTTACTCTGGAATTTGAAAACATCCCCACTGAAACTCTTGATTTCTTGGAACCTATTGTCCCTGTTCGGCCTGGAAAACGGGTTTTAGAAATCACGCAAGACCGTCATCTTGAAAAAAGCTTTCTAAACAGCCTTGGTGCTCCGACGGCCCCTTTTGCAAATGTGGAGAGCCTTAACGACCTTCGCGATGGTATTGCCAGAATTGGCACACCGGCAATTTTAAAAACAAGGCGGTTCGGATACGACGGTAAAGGTCAGGTCAAAATTAATGCTGCCACAGAAATTGATGACGCTTGGAAGGAAATTGGGGAACAGCCCGCCATTCTCGAGGGTTTCGTACCGTTTGAGCTAGAGATATCAGTTATTGTTGCCCGTGGCGTGAATGGCGACATCCAATCTTATCTTCCCGTTGAAAATCGCCATAAAAATCACATTCTGGACATCACACTAGCGCCAGCAGAAATCCTAACTGTTGTGTCTGATCACGCCGTTGACCTCTCTCATAAGATTGCTGACCATATCGATTTAATTGGTCTGATGGCTGTGGAAATATTTGTCACACCCGAAGGTGAAGTTCTTGTGAATGAACTGGCGCCACGCCCGCACAATTCTGGTCATTGGACCATTGAAGGATGCACAACAAGTCAGTTCAAACAAAGCATTCGAGCCGCTGCAGGCTTACCCCTTGCCAGCGCTGAGCGTCACTCAAACGCTGTCATGCGGAACCTAATCGGGGATGATATCGATCATTGGCAAGAGATTTTATCTCATCCAGATATGAGCCTGCATCTATACGGAAAAGCAGAAGCGCGAGAGGGCCGGAAAATGGGCCATGTTACACGCCTGTTCCCCCTCGGAACGCCGCCAAAAGTTTAAACCTAGGCCCAGCCACCCGCAAAATACAGGATTTGCCCTGTAATATAGTCGGACTTGTCTGACGCCAAAAATGCCAAATACTCCCCCGCCTCTTCTGGTTTGCCGAGGCGGCCAAGCGGTATGGGTTTTGTGATTTTCTTCAAAGTCTCTTCATTTTCCAGAAGTTCTTTTGGAAAATATGTAGGGCTCTCAATAAAATTCGGGGCAAGCGCGTTTACCTGAATACCTGATTTACCAAGCTCTTTTGCAAGTGTAACCGCAAGCGCATTTGCACCGCCGCGAGCGGCGACATACATGGAATAGTTTGGCAATCCGTGTTTTGGAACGGCAGAAGAGATAAAAATGATTTTACCTGATCCGCGCTCCTTCATGTGCTTTGCTGTATATTTTGCGTAGGTAAATCCGCGCACAAGCAAAGCATCCAGCGTATTTTTGAAATCCTCGATACTGGCATCTTCAATAGAAGACCTTATTGCAGGGTATGCATCATTATTAACCAACACATCAAGATGGCCGCTAGCGTTTAGAACTGCCGCTAAGACCTCTTCAGGCTCTTGCTCAGCAAGAGGGATAATTCCGGGCACTAAATCTGCGAATGCGCTACGAGCGGCCTCTGCAACGAAGGACGCGTCTTGTGCATAGACAGTTGCGCCTTCTCGGAGCAAAACAGAGGCGCCGGGCTTACCAACGAAGTGGGATGCGTCGGTTATCAGGATGATTTTATTTTTTAGCATTTTGATCCTGTTCTTTATTTATTGGGTGTGTCAGCGGGCTTTCAAATTTCGGAAAAATCGCGCGGGCGATATAAAGTCTGGAGAAGCCGGTTTTTTGGAAAAAAATTGTTTGGCTTTGTATTTGGCTGTTTCGAATTGCATAACATTTACAATGCGTCGATCAAGAAACGCCCATGTTTTCTCAAAATCATCTGAACTGTCATCTAACCAGAATAATAGGGTCGATCCATACACAGCAGATAACGTTACGCGTTTGGTATAATAGCTAAAGTCTGTAGAAGTGTCGCCGGTTGCGTGCCACATGCGGCTAACGGTACCGGCAGTCAGCTTAAGGCCCTTAGCGGCATTTTGCGGTAACGCCAGTAATGTAAGAGCATTCCGAATGGATTCTTTATAAGGCGCGTAAATTTCAAGGCGTATCCGCACCGCCAAAGTAATTCGATCGCGAATTTTCATTGATTTGGCGTTTTCCGCGTCGAGCCGCAATTCCATCTGATCGTCGGCCTGCTCAATGAAATAGGTGACGAGATCAATAGGTCCATTTGGAAAATGCCTATCAAATGCAAATCGATCTAACTTTAAATCTTCTGCGGCATGCTTAATGGCAAGATTTGACCATCCATCAAACAACACATGCGGTAGCACTGCTTCAAGCAAACGCTCTTTATCATCAGCTCTGTCAGTCATTTCAATTCTCCAACATCATTCTGGTGCGCATTTGTCATCTGTGAACGCCTGTATTTCTGACTCATACACCAAATTTGTAAGATCATCCATCCGCTCCGGGTACAAAATGCCATCTAAGTGATCAAATTCATGCTGAACAACACGCGCATGAAAACCAACAGCATCCCTCTCAATAAGCCTCCCTTGTAAGTCCAGCCCTCTATATCGAATATGGGTATGGCGCGGAACAAGTCCTCTCAAGCCCGGAACCGACAAACATCCCTCCCACCCGAGGGCCGTGTCGTCCCCTATATATTCTATTTCAGGGTTGATCAAAATTGTCTGCGGTATTTCCGATCTGGCGACACCATCTTCTTTTTCCAACCGCTCACCCGGCACATTAAATATTATAAGTCTCAGCGGCACTCCGATTTGCGGCGCGGCCAATCCGACCCCTCCCGCAGCCTCCATACTCACTTGCATCACGTCTACGAGTGTTCGAATCTCATTTGATTGCGGATCCTCAATTAAGGACGCTGTTTCGCGAAGAAGGGGATTTCCCATTTTCAAGATCGATTTCGCTGCTATTTCCACGTATCAACACCCCAATAAATGTGTTAAATTGTCTTTTCTGAGATTCTTTTAAAGATTATAGCGTTTATACCTTCACAAGGGAAAGACGCCATGCTAATAACCACGCCACTTTGTGAACGAAGTTAATCACATTCAAGGATAGGAGCACTTTTAGCTGTGCAGGTACATGTTCGCGACAACAATGTCGATCAAGCGCTACGCGCTCTAAAAAAGAAAATGCAACGTGAAGGTATCTTCCGTGAGTTAAAACTCCGCGGTGCCTACGAAAAGCCGTCTGAAAAACGCGCTCGTCAAAAAGCGGAAGCGGTTCGCCGTGCTCGCAAATTGGCCCGTAAGCGCGCGCTTCGCGAAGGTTAGGTCTAGCCTAGAAAGACCATCTGGTCATTCTACATATAATTACTCAAAGCCGCTCCGGTCGCCCGGATTGCGGCTTTCAGTGTTTCTAAAAAAGATCTGTACGACTTATGGCAAATCTTGAATTGACTGCGAAAGATATCGCAAGCGACCAACTTGAAGTTCAAACCAGTGATGGGTGGACTTTGAAAGCGAACTGCCATGCGCCTCCGACGGGACAGATAAAGGCAATCATCCTCATCATTCCTGCGATGGGGTCTCATTCAAGGCCAGCACGATTTATGGCAACTGCTCTCGCCAAGATGGGCAACCTCACTGTCGCGCTCGACCCACGAGGACATGGGCAAAGCACACCTCACCCAAAACGTGGCGTAGACTTTGGGTTTGATCACATTCTACAATTTGATCTCCCAGCTGTTATTAAATCCCTGCAAGAAAGACATCCAACTCTTCCCGTGTTTTTAATTGGCCATAGTTTAGGCGGACATCTATCAGCAATATACGCTGCTGAAAACTTAACCGAAATCAAAGGTGTCATAACACTCGCGACGGGACATCTTCATTCGAAGATTATTGGCCGGCCTTCTCTTCTTCTATTTTTTGCCTTTGCCCTAATCTCAAAACTACTGGGTTATGTTCCCGGCCAGCACTTTGGTTGGGGATCCCCCATCGCCCACAAACAAGTTATGGATTGGGCGAAATGGGGAATTACAGGTATTTTACGGGGAACTGATGGCCGTAATCTGCTGCCCGCACTCGCGGCATCAAAAACTCCGACAGTGTGCATCGGATTTACTGACGACCTTAGATTGGCACCACCAAAAGCCGTGAGAGCTTTTTCCAATCTCATGCCAGCAGATACCACCTCCTACTGGGAAATTAAACCTTCCGACGTTGGAGCCGAAAAACTCGACCACTTTGACCATTTACGAACCGGAGCCAGATTATGGCCCCGTATAGACGCTTGGATAAATGATCAAATCTAGTATCAAGGCATAGCCTTCACAATGGCTTCTGTTTCCGCGTTGGCGGGGAACATACTTTCCACCATTATTTCTTGAGCGGTCACATCTTGCGGCGTTCCAAAGCTCGCGACAGTCGTAATCCAAGATAGTGTCACGCCGTTCATCTCCATTTCAATCGGGAGAACAGGAAGCGCATCTTGACTGGGATCTTCAAAGAAGAAATCCTTTGGAACATCTGGATAGGTAAGCACTTCATCCAATATTTTCAAAAGCGGATCACTGTCGTCCTGTCCGTTTACCTGCCGATAAGCCCGGTAAATCATATGCCGTGCCATCCGCTCCCAATCCTTGACCACAGTCCTAAAACCGTCAGGATGCAGGCTCAAACGAAGGATATTGGGAGGTCCTGCCGTCCCGCCTAATTGAAAACCTAAAGCTTGCATCATTTTCGCGCCGGCATGATTTATCATCAGCACGTCAAAACAACGGTTCATCACTAACGCTGGATAAGGTTCTTGCTGCGCCAGAATATAATCAAGGGCGCGGCGAACTTGATCAAGACCTTCGCCTTCAAGGGAACGTTCAGCATATGCCGCACGGAAGCCAGCGTCGTTAAGTAATCGATTTCGGTCTCTAAGTGGCAAGTCCATGGTTTCAGCCAAGCGAAGCACCATTTCACGGCTCGGTTTAGCCCGTCCCGTTTCTAAAAAACTTAAGTGTCTTGCTGAGCTTTCCGCAGCTAATGCCAAATCAAGTTGGCTAAACCCCCGAATTTGACGCCACTTTCGAAGCAAATTTCCAAACTCGGAACCATTGTTTTTTAGTGCATTCGTTTCCATCGGTAATCTCCATTTGAAATCATGGAAAAACTATAATCCAAAAAAAAGAGGATGAACATTACCTCTGAGGTAATTGCGAGCATAACCTCAATTTGCAATTCTGCTCCCACAAAACGAAACCGATCATTGGAAAAGGGATTGGAAAATGACAAAGACATCTTCAGACCTACTAAAGAAAACACTGCTCACAAACGCATCTGTATCCATATTGGGTGGTCTTATCTGCCTTTTGGCCAACGGAGCTCTCACAGATCTGATGGGACTTGGTAGCACCCTTTATCTTTATATTTGCGGGGCTGGCTTAATTCTCTTCGGTCTTGATGTGGGTTACACCGCTCTTCGAGCTATAGAAAACACCTTATATATAAAATTCATTATTACAGCTGATATTCTGTGGGTCGCCGCCAGCATTGCCTTGTTAAGCCTTGCACCCCATTGGTTCAGTATAGAAGGTGCTGTCATTATAGAGGCTGTTGCCTTCATGGTAGCAATTTTTGCGGTGCTCGAAGTTGTCGGTTTTCGTAAAATGACACATGCCAGTTTTCAAGCGGCATAGGCTCACAAAATTGAGCGATAACGCATTTTTCTCGCCCGTCACATAAGTATTTAATCTATCCAAACCATTCAATTTCACTCCAGCGCTTCGAGGTTATCCAACAGGCGCTGGAGATAATCATTAAATTGCACAACGTCCCTATCAGAAAAATTTTTCAATATTTTTTGCTGTCGTCCCAGTGCATCCTTCAAAATCTCACTGTGTAGCATGACGCCTTCGCTTGAAAGCTTCCAAATTTTACGCCGGGCATCGCCTTCAGGAATTGTTGGTAACGCAAGCTGTTTTTCATACAGGCGACCAAGCGAACGACTGACAGCTGCTTTATCGATGCCAATTACCCGACTTGCTCGAGCCACGGGGATATTCGGCTCCTTGGTCAACATCACCAGCATCCGCCAATCCATCGCACCGATCCCATATTTGTCCTGATAAACTCGCGCTGCGTTGCGGGTAAACCTGTTGGCCGCAAACACTAACAGAACCGTCGGATTTTTATCAAACTCTAGGGTTTGACCAACACCTAAATCTCCTGCCGGGTCATTCAAAAAGAAACTTGTATCCAAAGTCATTAACAATACTCCCTGTCTGTAGAATATTATATTGAGTTGACATGACAACTCAATAGCCAATAGTGTTGTCATGTCAACACGAACGAAAACGGAGTTCCATCATGACTTTTGCTTCTTTACCCAAAATTCTTGCTCGTTCCATCACGAATGAAGAGATCGCAGACTATGAAGAGAATGGAGCGACAGTGTTACGAAACGTTGTCCCCTTGGAGTGGATTAAGGTCATGCGCGAAGCCATCGATCGGATACTAGATGATCCCGGCGCAGCATCAGTGGAATACACACCAGAGGGGAATAACGGAAGATATCTTGGAGATTTTTTTGCTTGGATGCGGGATCACGATTTCGAAGCCTTTGTAAAACAAAGCCCAATGCCGGAGCTCGCTGCTACAGTCATGAAGTCAAATTCCGTGAATTTCTTCTACGATCAGCTCTTAGTAAAGGAGCCCAATACGATTGAGCCTACTCCCTGGCACCAAGATCTGCCTTATTGGCCTGTAAGGGGTGATGATATCCTCTCAATCTGGGTACCATTTGACTCAGCCACAGTGGAGACCGGTGTTGTTGTTTATATTAAAGGATCCCACAAGTGGGGCAAAATGTATGCACCTGCCGCGTTCGGAGCCAATACTGGCTATGCGGATATCTATGCCAAAGCAGGGTTTGAGCCCTTACCGGATATCGAAGCCGAGCGTGACAAACATGAAATCCTTTCATGGGAAATGGAGCCTGGTGATGTGATTATCCATCATCCGCTCACCCTGCACTATGCTGCAGGCAACGCGTCCCCCACAGGGCGGCGCCGCGGACTTGCTCTTCGGTATTTAGGAGACGATGCCACTTTTGATGATCGCCCGGGAACATTCTTGGAAAACCAAAAGGTCATGTCAATTCTGTCAAACTTTGACATGAAGGATGGTGATCGTTTTGATGGACAGTATTTCCCTAAAGTCTGGCCAAGGAAATAAATTTTGGATTTTTATAGAACAGAACTCATAAAAAAAGGCTGCGGAAAACCGCAGCCTTTTCGTTTCACTTAAAGCGGGGTTAAAGGGCTTTAATGATATCTTCCACCATCTTCTTCGCATCAGAGAGAAGCATCATGGTGTTATCTTTATAAAACAAGTCATTGTCGATACCGGCGTAACCTGAAGACATTGACCGTTTCACAAATAGAACTGTTTGTGATTTATCTACATCCAGAATAGGCATCCCGTAAATCGGGCTTTGTGGATCATCACGTGCAGCTGGGTTAGTCACATCGTTTGCACCAACGACAAAAGCCACATCCGCACCGGCAAAATCAGAGTTGATTTCCTCCAGCTCGAACACTTCATCGTAGGATACGTTGGCTTCAGCCAAGAGAACGTTCATGTGGCCCGGCATACGACCCGCGACGGGGTGAATGGCGTAGGCAACATCAACACCTTCTTTTTTGAGCAAATCACCCATTTCACGAAGAGCATGCTGGGCTTGCGCAACCGCTAGGCCGTAACCTGGAACAATAATCACTTTACCAGCATTTTTCATGATAAAGGCCGCGTCATCTGCAGAACCTGCTTTATGTGGACGATCGCCCTTATCAGCAGATGCTGTGGTATCTTCGCCGCCAAAGCCACCTAAAATCACGCTGATGAACGATCGGTTCATCGCTTTACACATGATATAGGACAGGATGGCACCAGAAGAGCCTACAAGCGCACCAACGATGATGAGTGCTGTGTTTTCAAGGGTGAAGCCGATACCAGCAGCGGCCCAGCCTGAATAAGAATTCAGCATGGAAACCACAACAGGCATATCCGCGCCGCCGATTGGAATAATGATCAAGAAGCCGATAAGAAATGCTAGTCCAGTCATCGCCCAGAAGATTGATTGATCTTGGCCCTTATCAAGACAGAACATTACAATCAGAGCCACAATCGCGAGGCCAATTACAAGGTTCACCATATGCTGACCCGGGAAAGTCACTGGGCTACCAGAGACAAGACCTTGCAGTTTGGTAAAGGCAATCACAGAACCTGAGAAAGTAATGGCACCAATAACAACGCCAATTGCCATCTCAATCAGACTAAGGGTCTTAAGTTCTCCGCCCGCATCAAGAATACCATAGGCTTCAGGATTATAAAAAGCGGCGGCGGCAACTAGAACCGCGGCCAAACCAACGAGTGAATGAAAAGCTGCAACCAGTTGAGGCATTGCAGTCATAGCGATACGCTGTGCGATCACGGCACCAATGGCACCACCCACAAGGATACCACCAATGATCCATTCGTAGGATACAACGCTTGGATCAAGAATGGTTACGATCATGGCAATGGCCATACCGATCATACCCAACATGTTCCCACGTCGTGAACTTTCAGGTGAAGATAAACCTCGCAGTGCGAGGACGAAAAGAATAGCGGATACCAGATAGGCAAGCGCAGTTATATTTGCAGACACTGACGTTCCCCCTATTTCTGTTTTTTCTTATACATGGCAAGCATCCGTTGTGTCACAAGGAAGCCGCCAAAGATATTTATTGATGCAAGAACAATGGCGACGAAACCAAAGATCTTAGCAATATTAAACTCTGCGGGGCCCGCAGCGATCAATGCACCAACAATAATCACAGATGAAATGGCATTAGTTACAGCCATCAAGGGAGTATGCAAAGCAGGTGTTACGCTCCACACCACGTAATAGCCAACAAAGATCGCAAGAACGAAAATTGCCAGTCTGAAAACAGTAGGATCTACCATATCCATGATTAATTTGCTCCCTCTGTCAAAAGTGGGTGAACGATTTTGCCGTCCCGCGTTAGGCCTGTGCCCAGAATAATTTCATCTTCCCAGTTCATTTCAAGCGCACCTGTTTCTTTATTGATCATTGGCTGCAAGAAATTGAAAAGATTTTTCGAGTATAACGCAGATGCATCACTCGCAAGGCGGCTTGGAACGTTGTGATGTCCAACGATTTTAACACCGTTTGCAGTTTCAACGACTTCGCCTAGTTTGGACTGTGTCACGTTGCCGCCCGCTTCAACAGCGAGATCGACCACAACAGACCCTTGCTTCATCACGGCAAGCATCTCATCTGAAATCAACACAGGAGCTTCACGTCCGGGAATGAGCGCTGTTGTAATGACAATGTCTTGCTTCTTTACATGTTCAAAAACAAGTTCGGCCTGTTTTTTCTTGTAGTCGTCAGACATTTCTTTGGCATATCCGCCCTCGCCGTCACCGGCTTCATCAGACTCGACCATAACGAATTTTGCACCAAGGCTTTCAACTTGCTCTTTGGTGGCAGCACGCACATCAGTTGCCGTCACAATAGCACCCAAACGGCGCGCTGTGGCGATCGCTTGAAGGCCAGCAACACCAACACCCATAATAAATGCTTTCGCTGGCGCAACAGTACCGGCGGCAGTCATCATCATTGGCATGCCTTTGCCATATTCATTAGCCGCGTCCAAAACAGATTTATAACCTGCAAGGTTTGACTGGGATGATAAAACGTCCATGGATTGCGCTCGGCTAATCCTAGGAACCAATTCCATGGCATGTGCTTCAATTCCAGCAGCAGCATAGGCTGCGACTTGCTCTTTATTTTGAAGAGGAGCCAGAACGGAAACAAGGGTTGCCCCTTTTTTCATTAATGAAAGCTCGTCAGTACCGCCTTCTGCAGCGGTGAGAGGACGTTGTACTTTCAAGACAACATCAGCATCTTTCAGAGCAGCGGCGGCATCAGCAGCGATACTCGCGCCAGCGTCAATGTAATCCTGATCGGAGAAAGAACTTAAGTTGCCCGCTCCCGTTTCAATAATTACCTCACCGCCCAGACCTACGAATTTTTTTACAGTATCTGGTGAAGCCGCGACACGTTTTTCGTGTTCTCGCCTCTCCATCGGGATTGCGATTTTCATAATCGATCCTTTGTTATTTTATGATTAGTAGAGTGTCTGTTCAGCGCCCTGCCAACGCCAAATTTCGGTGTATTTTCAGTGGAACCCGAAAATACACATCTTCAATCAGAGCAATGTCGCTGCCATGACTAAAAGAAGGATCACTAGAAATACAGTCGTGTATGTGGTGATTTTAACAAAACTGCCGTATGAGCTGTTTTGCTGCTTAATATTCATATTTCCATGTTCATACATAATTTTACCTATCTGGTTTAGTAATGCTTTGACCCGCAATATAGCAAATCCCAGTATTGGAGCAATAGATTGTGTTCCGTTTTTCGAATTTGTCGTTTTCTCTTCGTTTTATTTAACAAATTCCAGTAGAAAAACTGTTAAATTGGGGCATTATTATTTGATTGGATAATCTCATGTGTCGTTGGCTTGCCTATTTTGGAACTCCGCGCATTGTTGAAGACCTAGTTTATGAGCGAGATCGTTCACTGACGGTACAAGCTCTTCAATCCAGTGAAGCAAAACTCGGGGTTCACGGAGATGGCGGCGGTCTGGGCTGGTATAGCCACCAGAAGGAGCCGGGACTATACCGCAATCCCGGGCCTGCATGGTCTGATCCAAATTTACGCGAGTTGGCAAAACACGTCACAAGCCATCTTTTCTTTGCCCATGTGAGAGCCTCCACCGGAGCACCAAGTATCTACTTAAACTGCCACCCATTTCGTCACAGAAATTGGCTTTTTATGCATAACGGGCAGATCGGTAATTTTCCCGCCGTGAAACGCGATCTGGAAAAGCTGCTAAGCGACGACTGCTATAATTGCATTCAAGGTGGAACAGACAGTGAGCTGCTTTTCCACCTTCTCATTTCAAATGGAATGAATGAGTGCCCTAAAAAGGCCTTGCGAAAGACAGTCCAGCAGGTTGAAGGCTTGCGATCTGAAAAAGGGATTAAGGAAGCTTTTCGCGCCACTTTTGCAATATCTAACGGAGAGCAATTTTGGGCACTCAGGTGGTCCAGTGACAAAAAAGCACCCTCTTTATATCAAGCTAAACATACCGGATCGGTGATTGTGGTTAGCGAGCCACTTGATGAAGATACTAACAGTTGGGCGGAAATACCGCCCAACAGCCTACTTCATTTCAGTAAGACAGCTAGCGGGGAAATAGAGGAAGAGCTGGAACCCTTCCTCTAATTAAGACTCTTAAAGGTTTTCAAGCTCATCAATAAAGCCTTCGATAACACTTAATCCTTTTGACCAGAAAGCCGGATCTGAGGCATCGAGATTAAACGGCGCCAACAACTCTTTATGCCGCAGCGTCCCACCAGCGCGAAGCATTTCAAAGTATTTCTCTTGAAACCCTTCTTCTGCATCTTGGTACACCGCATAAAGCGCGTTTACCAAACAATCGCCAAAGGCATAGGCGTATACGTAAAATGGTGAATGAATAAAATGGGGAATATAACTCCAGAAATACTGATATTCATCATGCAACCGAATGGCAGGACCCAAGCTTTCCTTTTGTACGTCCATCCAAATTTTTCCGATTTGATCTGGTGATAATTCTTCTGTGCGGCGGGCCTTGTGAAGCCTAACTTCAAATTCGTAGAACGCAATTTGACGCACGACTGTATTGAGCATATCCTCTACTTTACCAGCGAGCATCACACGTTTTTTGGCGGGGTCGGTTTCTTTTTCAAGAATGGCTCTAAAGGTCAACTGCTCACCAAAAACACTCGCCGTTTCAGCAAGAGTCAGCGGCGTATCCGAAAGAAGTGCACCTTGTGGGCCCGCTAACACCTGATGCACGCCGTGGCCAAGTTCATGGGCCAAAGTCATTACATCCCGAATTTTGCCCTGATAGTTCACAAGTAAATACGGATGCGCACTTGGGACCGTTGGATGAGCAAAGGCACCAGGGGATTTTCCAGGGCGAACAGAGGCGTCAATCCAAGGCTTATCAAAAAACTCTTTCCCCATGGAAGCAAGCTCGGGCGAGAAACGACCATAGGCTTCCAGCACCGTATCGCGGGCTTCATCCCATGGAATAACACGATCATCATCTTCTGGAAGCGGTGCATTCCGATCCCAGTAATCCAGCTTATCTTGCCCCATCCACTTGGCTTTTAACTTGTAGTATCTGTGTGAAAGCCGAGGATAGGATGCCTGAACGGCACTTGATAAGGCGTCAACAACTTCGTCTTCGACTTGGTTAGACATATGTCGCATGGACATAGGACTTTCCGTTTTGCGCCATTCGTCTTCAATTGCTTTATCTTTTGCGAGCGTGTTGGTAATCAGAGCGAAAAGACGAACATTTTCGCCGAACACTTTTCCAAGGCTCTTAGCTGCCGCTTTCCGTTTGTCACCATCTTTATCCGACAGCTGATGAAGCACCTCTTGCGATGCCAACATTTCCCCGTCTAATTCAAAACGTAGGCCTGCCATACTTTCATCGAATAGACGCACCCAAGCACTCCTGCCCGATACGTTTTTTTCGTGCAGCATTTTTTCCAAGTTGTCTTCAAGCTGATAAGGCTTCAATGCGCGAATGTTATCCACCCATGGTTTGTAGCGCAGAAGATTTTTATCGGAATATAGATCCGAAAACTTGTTTTCATCGATCTTGTTGAGCTCTAGAGTGAAAAACAACATGTCAGTGGAAATGACATTGATGCGTTCTTGCATTGTCTGGAAAAATTTCCCGATTTCAGGGTCAGACATGTCGCCTGCATAAACCAGATAAGCATAGGACATTACGCGGCCAAGAGTCTCCTCAATCGCTTCATAACCTTGGATTGCTGCAGCCATTTCAGCGCCATCCAATGTGCCTAACTTACCTTCAAACATCGCCGCAAAATCTTTTGCGCCAGACGCCGAGTTTCTAATGTCGCCTTCCAGTTCTGCAGAAGTTGTTGACGGATATAAATCCGTTAGATCCCATTCAGGTAACTTGGACAAAGCTTGTTCAGACATTCAATAAATGCTCCACATATGACGGTATTTTAGGGTATCGAGTTTAGCTAACAAGAAAGTTGGCGTTTGCTGTAGCAATTGGTTTGTTGCGATCTTTTTGCCATGCCCGCACACGCATGTTAGCGACCCGGCGTCCGGGTTTAGTAATAATCGCCTCAGCGAAACAATCTTCAACCTTCGCCGATCTCAAATAATCTACGGTGAAAGTAATGATTTTCGGTAGTTGTTTAAGGTCCTGGGTCAGCAACAAATGAACAAGCGCAGTGCTTTCCAAAAACGCCCCGACGACACCACCGTGTATGGCCGGTAGTGTTGGGTTTCCCGTAAATTTTTTCGCTTGGGGCAAGTGACAAATATATTGATCGCCCTCTTCTTGGATCTCTAAACCCAAATAACTGAAATAAGGGATTAAGTCAGAAACCGCGCTTAAATCCTTTGAGGCTTTCGCCTTTAGAATGGCTTCTAAGAATTGCTCTGATGAATTTTCCGTCATTTCTTATCTGCCATCTCTTTTGACGCCACGTTCAAAGGTTTAGTGGGCGTCGATTTCAACATAAATGTGCTGACGCTGTTGGCAATAGGATCGTCTGGGTCATCGTGATAGGCGATCGCTCGTACAAACGCTATTTGCCGAGACAATTTATAACAAGTTGCCCGTGCAATGACATCTCGGCCCGGTTCTGCCGCTTTCAAGTAATCAATCCGAAGATCCAGGGTGGCAATTGGAATGTATTTTTGCATTTTTACGTAAATACACATACCACTTGCTGAATCAATCAAGGTTGTGATTATGCCGCCGTGAAGAACGCCAGATACTGGATTACCCACAAATCTTTTGTCATACGGCAGGCGCATCGCAACATCGGTTTCCGAAATCTCTTCAACCTTCACACCAATATCCGCACAATGCGGAATACCGATATCGATGATGTTTTGGATCTGCGAAATATCAAACATATTCGCCATAGGATCATTTTTCCTTGTTATAGCTTCTATACCATTTAACAAAATTTGGGATGCCCACATCCAATGATGTTACCGGCGCATACCCAACGTCTTTTTGCAGAGGACTAATATCGGCGAACGTCTCTTTAACATCCCCTTTTTGCATTGGTAAAAACTCAAGTTCTGCAGTGACGCCCAAAGAACTCTCAAGTGTTTTTACCAAATTCATTAAGGGTTCCGATCGATGATTACCAATATTATAGATCCGATACGGCGGCAGTTCGTCTCCATCATCAGCCGGCGCGGCTTTTAACACCTTCAGAATGCCGCTGACAATATCATCTATATAGGTAAAGTCTCGCTTCATATCACCTTTATTAAAAATTTTGATGATCTCTCCATTGAGCATCGCTTTGGTGAATGACCAATAGGCCATGTCCGGGCGTCCCCATGGACCATAGACTGTAAAAAACCGCAAACCAGTCGTTGGGATTCGATACAGATGACTATAACTGTGCGCCATTAACTCATTAGATTTCTTTGTCGCCGCATAAAGGGACACCGGACGATCTACAGATTGCCCTACAGCGTAAGGTAATTCCCGGTTACCGCCATAGACGGAACTCGAACTGGCATAAACCAGATGTTCAAGCCCCGGCAGATTGCGTCCATATTCAAGAATGTTCAGGAAGCCTGTCAAATTTGATCGGGCATACGATTGCGGATGCGTAATGCTGTGCCTAACACCCGCTTGCGCAGCTAAATGAACAACCTTTGTAATGCCATCTATCTTGGAGAGGATGCCTGAAAACGTCTCATCCTCACTGATGTCGGCTTTTATGAATTTAAATTTAGCAAACGGTGTCAGCTCCGCGAGGCGGTCTTCTTTAAGCGACACATCGTAATAATCGCTCAAACAGTCCAAACCGATCACTTCTTCGTCAGCCTCAAGCAGTTTTTTACAAACATGCATACCAATGAATCCGGCAGCTCCGGTAACTAAAGTGGTCATTTACAGGCCTCATATGCGTCAATTACGCCATTTTATCGCACTGAACTGGCATTATTGCACGTAAAAGTAAAAAAAATATACGCCACGCAATATTCTTTCTAAATGTCAGCAATATTGACCTTTATTGATTAACCTGTTAGCGTCTTATATATTATAAAATGTAGAACTGCTTGCTAGGGAGTTATAGAATGCCACTTTCCAAGGTCTCACTGGACGACAAATACTTGCTGGAAAAAGGTCGGGTTTTCCTTACGGGAATTCAGGCACTCGTTCGCCTACCACTTATGCAAAAAGCCCGTGATCGGCAGGTAGGCCTAAATACAGCGGGTTTCATATCCGGTTATCGCGGCTCCCCGCTTGGGGGTTATGATCAGGCACTTTGGAAGATAAAACCGCTCCTCGTCGAAAATGACATCCATTTTGAACCCGGCATCAACGAAGATTTGGCGGCAACAGCAGTTTGGGGCTCACAGCAACTCAATATGTATGAAGGAGCTAAATACGACGGCGTATTTGGCCTTTGGTATGGTAAAGGGCCCGGCGTAGATAGAACCGGCGATGTTTTTCGCCACGCGAATTCCAATGGCACCTCTAAATTTGGAGGCGTATTGGCTCTTGCCGGAGATGACCACGGGATCGTTTCGTCAACGGTTGCCCATCAAAGTGAACATGGATTTATGGGTTGGATGATGCCTGTCCTTCATCCCTCCAGCGTGCAAGAAGTTCTTGATTATGGTCTAATCGGCATCGCCATGTCTCGTTTTTCAGGGCTTTGGGTTGGCTTTAAATGCGTATCTGAAACCATTGAAGGCGGCGCATCCGTCTATGTGGACCCAGATCGAGTGCAAATCACATACCCCGATATTAAACTCCCCGAGGGAGGTCTCAATATTCGCGGAAACGACAATCGGTTTGAGCAAGAAGTCCGACTAAACGAGCATAAAATCTATGCTGCCCGCGCCTTTGCCAGAGCAAACAATCTAGATAAAATAACCATGGATTCGCCGAAGCGACGCTTTGGTATTGTCTCCACTGGCAAAGCCTATTTGGATGTCAGGCAAGCCCTTCGTGATTTGGGTATCAATGACGAACAGGCAGCCGAAATTGGCTTGACCGTATACAAAGTCGGCATGCCTTGGCCACTTGATCCGCAAGGTGTTCGGAACTTTGCTGAAGGGCTTGAAGAAGTTCTTGTAGTCGAAGAAAAGCGGGCTTTGGTTGAAAACCAGATGAAGGAACAACTTTATAACTGGGACACAGAGGTCCGGCCTCGCATCATCGGTGAATTTGATGATGATGGCACGCATATCCTCCCCTCCGCTGGGGAATTAACGCCAGCGCGGGTTGCGCGGGTAATCGCTGAACGGATCCGCCGTTTTCACACATCAGAACAAATTGAAAATCGACTAGCGTTCCTTGACCGTAAAGAAAAACAGCTGGATCAATCCCCTGCTAAAATCAGCAGAACGCCTTTCTATTGTTCCGGGTGCCCCCATAATCGATCCACTGTCGTCCCTGAGGGAAGCCGCGCAGTAGCAGGTATCGGGTGCCACTTCATGGTGACTTGGATGGACCGAAACACCAATGAGTTCACGCAAATGGGCGGTGAAGGTGTGCCTTGGGTTGGACAACAACATTTCACCAATGAAAAACATATTTTCGCAAATCTAGGCGATGGCACTTATCATCATTCAGGCCTGCTTGCCATCAGGCAAGCCATCGCAGCCAAAGCCAACATGACATACAAAATACTGTATAATGACGCGGTCGCAATGACAGGCGGGCAACCCCTTGGTGATCAACTGACGCCGTGGCAAATTGCACAGCAAGTTGCGGGTGAAGGTGCCGTGGTCATTCAGGTTGTCTCAGATGAGCCCAACAAGTATCCATCAAGCATAAACTGGCCCAAAGGGACAACTTTTCATCACCGGGATGATCTTGACGCGGTTCAGAAATCCATGCGTGAGATCAAAGGGGTTTCAATCCTAATCTTTGATCAAACTTGCGCCGCAGAAAAGCGCCGCCGCAGAAAAAGAGGATTATTCCCTGATCCTGCAAAACGGGTCATGATTAACGATCTCGTCTGCGAGGGTTGCGGCGACTGCTCGGTGAAATCCAATTGTATTTCTGTCGAACCGCTGGAAACAGAATTTGGACGGAAACGCGCCATAAACCAGTCCAACTGCAACAAGGACTTTTCCTGCGTGAACGGATTTTGCCCAAGCTTCGTCACCATCGAAGGCGGCAATCTCCGCAAACCTGAAAAAAGCGCGAAAGATGATCCGGCAGAAGGCCTGCAGCTCCCAACCCTTAAAAATATCGATCAGCCGTACCGGATTCTGATTACAGGCATTGGCGGTACCGGTGTTGTGACCATTGGTGCCTTGCTCAGTATGGCGGCCCATATTGAAGGTAAAGGCGTGACGGTTCTTGACCAGGCGGGCCTTGCCCAAAAAGGCGGTGCGGTCACAAGTCATATTCATATTGCCCCGACGCCTGAAGACATTAACGCTGTTCGCATCCCTGCGGGCCGTGCTGATTTGCTAATTGGCTGCGACATGGTCGTGGCTGGATCGTATGATAGCCTGGCAAAACTTGATGTGGGCATTGCAAAGGCTGTTGTAAATTCACATCCGGCACCGACAATGGATTTCACCCTTAATCCAGATGCCCCCTTCCCTATCAAAAGCACACTGGAGCACATTCAAAGCGCTGTTGGTAAAGAGGATTGCCATCTAATTAATGCGAGCCATATTGCAACAACATTAATGGGCGATTCCATTGCAACAAATTTATTCATGCTTGGCTATGCATTCCAGATGGGGTTTGTTCCCATTTCGATGGACGCGCTGATGCAAGCTATCGATCTCAACGGTGTTGCTGTTGAAGGAAACAAGAAAGCCTTTGCATGGGGCCGCGCAATGGCTGCAGATGCTGATGCCGTCAATGCAGAGGTTGCCAAACTTTCAGGACCAGTAGACGTCGTTGAGCCATCAGATGACATCAATGAGATAATTGCCAAACGCAAAGCGTTCCTGACCGATTATCAGGATGGCGCCTATGCGAGACGCTATGCAAGCCTAGTTGATCGGATCAAAGTTAAGGAAGCGGAAATTAAACCTGGAACGGGTGCCCTATCTAAAGCCGTTGCCAAATCTTTGTTTAAATTCATGGCATATAAAGATGAGTATGAAGTTGCCCGCCTTTATGCAGATACTGGCTTCATGGATAAAGTCGATCGGATGATGGAAGGCGACTACCGGGTAAAATACAATCTCGCTCCACCGCTTTTCGCAAAGAAAGACCCAAACACCGGAGAATTGAAAAAATCCGAATACGGACCTTGGATGACGAAGGTCTTCGAAATCCTCCCCCGGTTTAAATTTTTGAGGGGAACTGCACTCGATCCATTTGGATATCTTGCTGAACGCAAAGAAGAGCGTCTTATTCTTCAGCAGTTTGAGCAGATCCTATCTCAATTAATTGATAACCTTACTGCTGACAATTATGCCGCTGCCGTTGAAATCGCAGAATTGCCCATGAAAGTTCGCGGTTATGGCCACGTGAAAGATAAGGCTATTGAACACTACAAACGCGATCTTGAAAACTTGATGGGAGTCTTCAAAAGTCCAGCCCCTCACAAAGAAGCCGCTGAATAAATTACAGTGCCAATTGGTCCCATAATCTGGATATCAATTGGCACTTTCTGCCTCTCTACCGGACAGTTACATTGCCCAAAAAGGAGAGACTAATGCTTTTACTTAAAACTGCTTGTGAGACGTGTAACGCGCCCCTACCGAATGACGGGCCTGACGCTTACATTTGCACAATAGAGTGTACATTTTGCCAAAGCTGCAAAGAAGAAACCCACAAAGGTTTCTGCCCCAATTGTACCGGAAATTTGGTTTTGAGACCAACGAGACCAACAGCCCTTATCCAGAAATACCCACAGCGCGACGAATAGGCTTCTTTTTTGATTTCTTTTTAAGTTTCTGTTTTTTGTAGCTTACCGCTTTCTTATGAGCTTTGGCTTTGATCACTTTCTTCAATTCTTTTTCTCGATCAAGAAGGGGCTCAAGACCCCGGCTCAAGGCGCGAATTAACTGTGCGGCCTCAACGTTGATCTCAGTCTTATCAGCATCCGCGTCAGCTGCATCATCATGTCGGCGAGCAGCAGCGTTGAAAACCCGCATAACTTCGCGTTCTGACAAGACGCCCTTGATAACCAACTCTTGCACCAAAAGCTCCAAAATTGTCAGAGCGGCAAAACCAGTTCTTTCGACAGAAAAACTCTGCATCTTTCCTCACAAAAAAGGCCGCATCTTCTATACATGATGCGACCTTTTTCACTTAATACGTGCAAAATTTAATTCAAGTACTATTCTGCCGGAACAGTTTCCCAAGTTCCTTGAAGTGTTAGATATTCAGTACCGCCATTTCTGTAGAAACTATCTACACCTGCATCTTTCAATGTTTGAAGCATGGCAGGAAGGGATTGACCTTCGGCTTCCAGTTTTGAAATAACTTTAGCCGGTGAGAGTTGATCCAGCAGTTCAAACGGACCTTTTGCCCATCCAAATCCCCAGCGCATAGCCCGGTCAATATTCACAACATCATCTGAGATTTCTGGTACGAGATCTGCCGCATATAAAAGCGTCCCGCCCATGATATCCCAGGCAAGCTTCCCAACTTTATCATCGGCAAAAAAGACGGTTTCAGTATTTGCGTGAATTTCATCCAGTGAAATTCGTTCTGCAGTCCGCCAAGTTTCATTGGAGAGATCAAAAATTTCTTTTGTTTTTGTACCGTCTTCTGCGATATTTAGACGATAAAATCCGCCTTTAGCTTTCCGGCCCAATTGACCGCGTTCGAGCATTGCTTGTTCTGGTTTTGGAAAACTCGTGAAGGCCCGGCCAACGTCAGCTTCCGGTAAATTAGCGTGCAGGTTTTTACCCACAAGATCCATAATATCCAGTCCGATCAAATCGATCAGTCCATAAAGACCAGTGGGCGGCAACCCAACAGGCTTACCGAGCACTGTATCAATCTGCTCCATAGTCATTCCGTTTTGCAAAGCTTCTTGCGCTTTATGCAATCCAGACAACATGAAGAAGCAACCAATACGGTTTCCAATAAAGTTCACTGTATCTTTGGCGTAAACAACACCTTTACCTAGTTTATTTCCGCAGAAATCAGCAAGAGCAACGGTTACGTCAGATGTTGTATCTGCGCTTGGAATCAACTCCATCAAGCGCATAATCTTCACTGGATTGAAGAAATGTGTAACCACAAGATCTTTGCGCAAACGTTCAGGCATTCCGCCTGCAATGTCTTTCAGCGGGATACCAGAAGTGTTCGTAGACACCACAGATCCGTCTTTGCGAAACGGCTCTAGTTTTGCGAACAACTCACGCTTTACTGTCACATCTTCAACGATTGCTTCGCAAATCCAGTCGTAGTTTTTGATTTCGGCGAGATCAGCATCAAAGCTACCAAGGGAAATACGATCTGCCGACGCTGGGTTTTCAAACGCAGGCGGGCGAATATTCTTCATTCGATCCAATGACGCCTCTGCCGCTGCCATAGTTACGTCTAACAACAAAACCTCAGCGCCTGCATCTGCTGACGCCGCAGCAATTCCAAGCCCCATAGTTCCGCCGCCAAGCACGGCAACTGATTTAACTTCTCTTGTCATTACATTCCCTCGCATACAAGCTGCTTCGAGCAACTGGTGATTTTCTCCCTTTCAGTTACCATTTGACGCCAAACAATTAAACCGAAAAATGACAATGACCACCTCAACCCATCGTCATTTATCAGCCTTTTGCGGAAGAGTGCTAAAGGTCGCACTTGCCCGAGCGATTAACCGGTCATTTGCGGTCACAAGACATTGGGCGAAACAAAGTCTTCTTCCGCTTTTCAAGACTTCCGCGTCAAACACCAGCCACTCCCCAATCTCTCCTGATGAAATATAATCAGTGACGAGTGAAGCCGTAACCAGACGCGCGCCATCCCCAAGAGACAATCCGCACGCAATCCCCATGGTATTGTCCGATAAGGCTGCGATTAATCCGCCGTGCACAAACCCACGGCTGTTCGTATGCGCGGCCGCAACAGCCAGACCTAACTGTACGCCATCAGGCAGCACCTGAGAATAAATAGGCTCCCACGGATTGGTGAAATCGCTTTTTCTAAAATGTGGTTTAAAACCATCAGGTATTTTCATTTTGATTATTTCCTGCTATATTTTTTGTAGACCAGTCTATATAATTTAATTTTCAAAGCAATGGCGATTGTTTATGACCGAAAAACCTAATCACAGACAGAAGCTCATCCAAAGCACCATTAAGCTTTTTCGCCGCAAAGGCTATGCGGCCACTGGACTGAATGAAATTCTCAAGAACAGTGGCACCCCAAAGGGATCGTTGTATTACTACTTTCCTGAGGGAAAGGAACAGCTGGGCGCACAGGCCGTGAAGGCCGCAGCTGATACGGTTTTAACAACATTGGAAAAGCTTGAGGAAAAAACTGAAACTGGTGCAGATTTCATCCACCAATACTGTGAATTACTTGCCTACTGGATTACTGCATCGGGTTATAACGACGGCTGCCCCATTACAACGACATTGCTGGAACAGTCTGCGATTTCTGAAAAAATTGCGAGCGCAGGAGATGACGGATTTAAGAAGTGGCGATCCGTCTTTAGCCGTGCTTTTGTAAAAGATGGATCCACGAATGAGGTGGCGAATGAAAACAGCCTCGTTATCCTCTCTGCAATACAAGGCGCCATATTGCTCTCCCGAGTTTCTCGAAATACGGACGCAATCATGGCTGTCGGCAGGCTTTACAGCAAAATTCAGCCTGCCTCGTAATCACCTAGCAAAAGCGTTATTCCTAATCAAGCTATCTGGCAGCTAAAAACGAAAATGGGGCGGGCACCAAACTTGGTCCCCGCCCCATATAATCATTCAAACATTGCTTGCAGCTAGAATGCATCGCCTTCAGGTGGGATTTCACCGGCTTCAAGCTCTGTCTCGGAAGGCATTTCGTCGAGCATTCCCAAGGCGTGTTTATACAAATCAACCATGTATTCTTGCTCTTGGTATTCTGCTTTGTCCATTTTGCGGAACTTCAAAATTGCTCGCATGGCCTTAACATCAAAACCAGTGCCTTTTGCTTCTGCGAAAATTTCTTTCACATCATCAGCAAGTGCTTTTTTCTCTTCTTCCAAGCGTTCGATACGCTCAATATAAGATCGCAGGTGATCTCCTGCTACGCCGCCAACATCAACCATATTTTACCCCTTGCATGTTCTGGGTCAGCGCCAAACTTTTCTGGCGCTGAAAGATTATTTTGCTACTGATTTTCCAACTGAACCCAGTTCAGAAAACGCCTGATCCAAACGTTCAATCATTGTCTCTTCACCGCTTCGCAGCCACTTTCTTGGGTCGTAGAATTTTTTGAGTGGCTGATCGGTTTCAGGATGGATTTGGTGCAAGAAAGCCATTGGATTTTCTGCAACAAATTTACCAACACCGCGAGAGAAGGCAAATTGTGTATCTGTGTCGATGTTCATTTTGAACACGCCGTAACTAATTGCTTCCTTGATACTTTCAGCAGATGATCCAGAGCCGCCATGGAAAACAAGGTCCAACGGCTTATCAGATGCCAAGCCATGTGTTGCACTCACAAGTTTTTGCGATGCGTCCAATATTTTCGGGCGAAGAACAACGTTGCCCGGCTTATAAACACCGTGAACATTGCCAAATGACGCCGCAATTGAAAAATGACCAATGGAATTTAACTGGTCATAGGCTTGAAGAACATCTTCGGGCTGTGTGTAAAGTTTGCTGTTGTCGATAGTATCAACATCACTGCCCACGCCATCTTCTTCGCCGCCGGTAATACCAAGCTCTATTTCGATACTCATATCCAAACCGACAACACGCTTTAGAAGCCGTGCGGATTCTGACAAGTTCTCATCAAGCGGCTCTTCTGAAAGATCCACCATATGAGAGCTAAACAACGGAACGCCGAATGTTTTCTTGTAGTCTTCACCGCGATCGATAAGCGCATCAATCCACGGGATAAGTTTTCTGTTTGCATGATCAGTATGCAGAACCACACAAATTCCGTAATGCTTTGCGAGCAAATGAACATGCTGGGCTGCGGATACGGCGCCAAGAACCATAGATTCTGTCGCATCTAATCCTTTACCTGCATAAAAGCTAGCACCGCCGTTGGAAAGTTGGACGATCACATCCGAGCCATTTTTTGCGGCTGCTTCCATCACAGCATTTATAGAGTCTGTTCCCACGACATTTACGGCCGGAAGGGCATAACTACCTGCTTTACATTCACTAATAAGTTTTTGGTACTCTTCACCAAAAACAACACCTGCTGGTAATTGTTTTGTCAATTGTCCGCCCTTTTCTTCATGTCACAAGCATGTCCATCGAACATGAACATATACCTTGTTTGTTCGTCTGAATGATCAGATTAAAATATGATTGTAGTGATTTATAGCCATGCACCGGGTCAAGTCAATCATTCCGCCAAGAATGTTAGTCTTTTGGTTTTGTTTTTTCAAAATCAGCCATCTGATCCGCCGTTGCTTCGCTCTGATGTTTATCTTTCCATTCAGAGTACGGCATGCCGTAAACAATTTCCCGTGCCTGTTCTTTGTTCATCTCCAGACCCTTTTCGGAGGCCGCCTGCATGTACCATTTAGACAAACAGTTTCTGCAGAAACCACCGAGGTTCATCAAATCTATATTTTGAACATCTGTCCGTTCCTGTAAATGATCCCGAAGTCTCCGATATGCGGCCGCTTCCAGTTCAAGTGTTTCTTGATCATTCATAATTATTCCTCAACTTCGAATTTATGTAATCAACTGAGCCCCGTGACCGTTTCTTTCAAAACCTGATCAACGACTTTTTGAAGGGCCTGTTTACTCTCTATACCATTTTCTTTTGCTTTTCGGTACACCGTCAACTGACGTTCTGCTGATGTCCCTCTTTCTAAGATCGTCCGGGCGTGTAGAACTTCTTTTGTACAGCCCAATGCTTCCGCATCTTCTTCAACCAGACCAATAATTTCTTCGATCAGTTCACGGGTCGAAACTTGACCTGGAATTCCAAGATCAATTAACGATCCTTCCACACCAAATCGCTGGGCAAGCCAACGGTTCTCAGCCACCAAGGTTCTGGGGTAGATGCGCCAACGCTGATTGCCACGACGCAGACGAAACAACATTCGAAGCAGGCTTGAATAGATGGCCGCGATACACAATGTGTCTTCCATTAAGGAGCAAACATCCGTCATTCTCATTTCAAGGGTTGGAAACTTTGCCGACGGACGCAAATCCCACCAAATTTTAGAGGCGTCTTCAATAGATCCCCCCTCAATCATGATATTAATCAGCCGTTCATACTCGCCATAACTATCAAAACGGTCAGGAACGCCCGTGCGAGGCAGGCTATCAAATACGCTTAACCGGTAAGACTTAAGGCCGCTTTCTTCGCCCCGCCAGAAAGGTGACGAGGTGCTAAGGGCCAATAGATGAGGCAAAAAATAAGAGACCTGGTTCATCAGATCAATGCGCAGTTCATCATTTTCAATGGCACAATGGACATGCATTCCACAAATCATTAAACGGCGCACGACCGCCTGTAGATCCTGCGCAATAATATCGTAACGCTCTTGATTTGTATGTTTAAGTAAATGCCAGTCTGCAAACGGGTGGGTAGATGCCGCCATAAGCCCTAAGCCATGATTGCGAGCGACCTCTGACACAGTGGATCGAAGCTCACTCAGCGCGTCCCGGGCTTCGGTAATATTTCCGCAGACCCGTGTCCCGATTTCGATTTGAGATCGCAGGAATTCTGGTGTGACTTGATGATCTGGCAATCGCCGCTGGCATTCTTCTAAAATTGCGGCGGGCGGATCAATGGCAAGATCTCTCGTCTCAGGGTCAACAAGCAGGTATTCTTCTTCAATCCCGATCGTAAAAGATGGCTGTTTCAACGCCATAGCTGTCTCCTTGAGCTTACGAATTTTCGGTGTTAGTCATCTTGCGTTGAACTTGTGTCAAAACATCGACCATGAGATTTGCCCAATATTCAGCCCCGTGATGGGTATCGATCAGGTCTTGCCGGATTTCCACGACCACATGGGGGATATCTTTTTTGGTGCCATGTTCGTTCATGGTGTAACCCAGTGGCTCGCGGGCTGTATAGGGCTCATTATCACCCACAACTAATGTCGGGTTCTGGCGAAGCACTTCCAGCATGGGAAGCGCAATACGTCCATCTTGATCCCACAAAACCCCTACATGCCAAGGCCGTTCGAAATTATTCATGATCGGTGTAAAGCTATGCATTGAAATAACCATAGGTGTTTCAGGCAATTTGCGTTTCACATCGAGAATTTCGGAAACTTTGTCGTGGTAGGGCGTAAAATATTTATCCACCCGCTGCTTCCGCTCTGCTGCGCTGACATCCTTATTCGCAGGAACTGTCACCCCATCACTTACATATGGTGTTGAAGACGGGTCATCAGGATAGCGATTTGCGTCGATAAAAAGCCTGGAAAATGTCGCAAAAATTCCTGTTGCATCCATTTTTTCGCACATTCGTCTCGTCACATCTTCAATACCGATATCCCACGCCACATGGCGCCTAAGTAAGGACACGTCTTCGATATCGAGCGAATTATAGTCATCCGGTATGTTGCGACTTGCATGATCTGCAATTAAAAATACGGGAGACGAATTATCAGGATTTAATAGAGTAAAGGGATTTGGCATTTACAAACTTCTTTAAGGGTTAAGTCTCCCCTATAATATTCTACAAAAGGCGCAGAAGAAAAGAGTTTGATCCGTAAAAAAGTAAGTTTTTCAGGAAAACGTCAGATATGCCATCTTTCTTCAATGGCATGGGCAATTCCAACAAAATCTGCGTCGTCTTCCATCATTCCATCTGGTGCAAGCCACCAATCGGTCATCTCGTTATTAAAATAACTCACGGGATCAGTTATACCGGATTTTTCAAGTTCCGTTATTCGGCCAACAGCCCAAGCATATGTATATTTCTTATCTGAAGGCTGCTCATCAAATTTAGGCAGGGCGAACGATTGTAATTCTTCCAAAACAGCCTCAGCAGGAGATTGCTTTTGTTGGGCTTGCCGAGAGACCGCAATGAATGAGGGTTCTTGCCGTCCGTCATCACTTGAAGAAAACAACATCACAGTTAGTATTTTTTTTGCCCGCGGGAGTATGTGAAAGCGAATTTCAGCCACGAAGAAGCCGATGCCATCGGCACATGCGAATAGCGCCCATTGCAATTTCTCAGAGACAACACCGCGAAAGGGTATACGAATCCATGTTTGATCTAGATCAGTTTTCATGGGAATTAGTATGTCTATTTATAGTGTTAATTTTTTCTTAATTCTCGGCATTAAGTGGTCCAAATTATTAATTTAATCGAACATTTCTATTTAAGTAATATTCAAGTAACATGGCTTCCCACGCCTTAAAAATATTTTCAATTCTATTATTTATAAAGAAATCACTATGAGAAGACTCAGAAAAACAAAGATACTTGCGACCCTAGGCCCTGTCAGTACGGACCCTGATATGGTTGAAAAATTGCATTTAGCAGGCGCTGACGTTTTTCGGCTGAATTTTAGCCACGGTGAACATGCCGACCACAAATTTCGGTATGATACAATTCGCGCTCTTGAGTTAAAACAAGGACGGCCGATTGGCATTCTAGCCGATTTGCAAGGACCGAAAATTCGCATTGGAACATTTGCTAACGGCAGTATTGTCCTTAACAATTCCGACAGCTTTCGCCTCGACCTTGAAGATGCACCCGGCGATCAAAATCGGGTTTCTCTGCCTCACCCCCAAGTCATGCAATCCTTAGAGATTGGCACGAACTTGCTTCTTGATGATGGTAAACTCAATCTGGAAGTGACTGCGGTATCTAAAAAGCACGTTGATTGTACCGTCATTACAGGCGGTAAATTATCGGACCGCAAAGGGGTGAACATTCCAAATGCCATCGTGAAGATGAGTGCGCTTACAGAAAAAGACAGAAGAGATCTTGATTTTGCGCTTGAACTTGGTGTTGACTGGATTGCCCTTAGTTTTGTTCAGCGACCGGAAGATGTCGCAGAAATTAAAAAGATCGTCGCAGGCCGTGCAGCTGTCATGTCAAAAATCGAAAAACCCGCAGCTGTTGAACACCTAGCAGGCATTATTGAGCTTTCAGATGCGATCATGGTCGCGCGCGGGGATTTGGGCGTTGAAATACCCCTTCAAAAAGTCCCATCCATTCAAAAACAAATCATTGCTATGTCCCGTGAAGCAGGCAAGCCTGTCGTAGTTGCGACGCAAATGCTTGAAAGCATGATCACATCACCTGTGCCTACTCGCGCAGAGGTAACCGACGTTGCAAATGCCATTTATGACGGTGCTGATGCCGTTATGCTATCGGCCGAAAGTGCAGCGGGTGACTTCCCCATCGAAGCTGTCAGTACAATGAATGACATTGCCGTAGAGACTGAAAAAGATCCTTTTTACCGGAA
>CAJXWA010000019.1 GCA_913062525.1 uncultured Alphaproteobacteria bacterium
CCAGCGTCTGATCTGAATGCGGCAGCAAAAATACAAACCGGAAAAAGCAAAGGCAGCGCGGGAGACAACAGTGTCAGGTAGCCTCGTCCTTTTTGTGTCTCTTTTGTATCTTGGGTTGCTTTTTGCCATTGCCCATTATGTAGACACTCGGGCTGGGGTGAGACGATTGTTGTCCCGAAACCCGTATATTTACACGTTATCCATTGCTGTATTTTGCACGTCTTGGACATTCTACGGGAGTGTGGGACGGGCTGCGACAACAGGTCTGGACTTTTTGCCAATCTATTTGGGACCGACATTGGTCTTTGTGCTTTGGTCTTTTGTTTGGATTAAAATCATTCGAATATGTAAGCAGCAACGGATCACTTCCATTGCTGATTTTATTGCATCGCGTTACGGGAAACGCTCTGCTTTGGGTGGTTTAGTCACAATAATCGCTGTTGTTGGAACCATGCCCTATATTTCACTTCAATTGAAATCTATTGCCACAAGTTTCCGCATATTGATCACAAGCCCGGGCGGCGGACAAATACCGGTTCTGTCACTTGAACCCATTTTTTTCGTAGATACGACTTTAATTGTCGCTATAGCGTTGGCCTTATTCGCAATTTTGTTTGGCACACGACATATCGACGCCAGTGAACATCATGAGGGGCTGGTTGCTGCAATTGCATTTGAGTCAGTGGTTAAGCTGATTGCATTTTTGACTGTGGGCGTCTTTGTCACCTACGGTATTTTTGATGGCTTTGGAGATATTTTTCAGCGAGCATCGGTTGATCCAGAACTTAACAAACTGGTGACTGTCAGTAATGAGACGGACTATAGCCTCTGGATGACAATGATCATTTTGTCTATGGCTGCTATTATATGCCTGCCGCGCCAGTTTTATATTACAGCTGTTGAAAATGCTGATGAGGGATATATCCGCAAGGCAACCTGGATGTTTCCCACATATCTTCTACTTATCAATATTTTTGTTCTTCCAATTGCTCTCGGTGGGCGTCTGATATTTGGTGATGCCGCGCTTGATGCAGATATGTTCGTCCTTACAATACCGCTTTATTACGACCATGAAATAATATCTCTCCTTGCCTTTATCGGAGGGCTTTCAGCTGCGACCTCCATGGTAATTGTTGCCGCAATCGCCCTTAGCACCATGGTTTGTAATGATCTTGTTATGCCACTGATATTAAAATGGAAATGGGTTCGAAATAACGCGAATGCAGATCTGACAGGCTTGCTTCTGATAATTCGGCGAACCAGCATTTTACTGATTTTGATTTTAGGCTACGGGTATTTCCGATTTGCCAGCGAGTCATATTCCTTGGTGACCATTGGGCTGGTTTCATTTGCAGCAGCGGCCCAGTTTGCACCAGCCATAATCGGTGGTATTTTTTGGAAAAATGCGACTTATAATGGCGCCATAACTGGCCTAGCATTGGGTTTTTTAGTGTGGCTGTATACCTTGTTGCTACCGTCATTGGCGCAGTCGGGATGGCTCCCTATTAGTTTTATTGAACAAGGGCCATTTGGTGTTGAATGGCTGAAACCATACGCGTTATTTGGAATGGATGGCTTTGATCGCCTAACCCATGCATTGTATTGGAGCATGCTGCTCAATATCGGCGCTTATTGGGTAATCTCACTGATGTCTCACCAAACTGCAATTGAGCGAATTCAGGCAAAATTGTTTGTTGATGTATTCTTGCTGACCGAAAAAGAAAGCGATAGCAGCTATTGGAAGGGATCTGCCTCCGCCACTGAACTGGAGCAACTTGTCGGCCGGTTTGTTGGGGTAACTAAAGTTGCAGAAGCCTTCGAGAAATTCTCTAAAGAACGCGGTATTAGCTTAAAAAAGGGGCAGGTTGTTGACGCCGCTCTTTTTGATTATGCCGAAAAATTACTGGCGGGCTCCATTGGATCTGCAACGGCAAGAGTGCTGATGGGATCTATAATAAAAGGTGAAATCGTTAGTATAGACGAGGTTTACCGTATTTTGGATGAAACCAGTCAAGTTATTGAATACAGTCACCAGCTCGAACAAAAATCATCTGAGTTAGAAGAAGCTACACAACAGTTACAGATGGCTAATGCACGCCTAAAAGAATTAGATTCCTTGAAGGATGACTTTTTATCAATGGTCAGCCATGAGCTGCGCACACCGTTGACCAGCCTTCGTGCATTTGGTGAGATTTTGGCGGATAATCCTGATATTTCCTCGGATGAAAGAGAGCGTTTTCTCAACGTAATCATCACAGAAAGTGAAAGACTTACCAGACTAATCGATCAACTGCTTGACCTTGCCAAAATGGAAGCCGGTCGAATGGGGTGGACTTTGACTGATGTTGATCTGCTCTCAGCAATTGACGAAGGCGTTTTTGCTCTAAATGGCTTAATTCAAGAAAGGGGGATAAATTTAACAGTCTCAATACCTGAAGAACTCACATCGGTTCGCGCGGATAAGGATCAATTGATACAGGTTGTGGTTAATCTTGTTTCTAACGCCATTAAATTTTGTAATCCCAATGACGGAAAAATTGACATTTTCGTTGAAGAAACCGACGGCTTACTGAAAGTAACAGTGGAAGATAATGGATTGGGAATACCGGCGCCTTTGAAAGTCAAAATCTTTGAACGCTTCCACCAGTCAATGTCAATTAGCGGCGCGAAACCGCAAGGGTCGGGGCTTGGCCTCGCCATATGCCAGCAAATTGTCTCGTTCTTGGGCGGTGAAATTTGGGCGGAGAATAAAGAAAATGGGGGGGCTCGATTTGTCTTCACTTTGCCAGTTGAAACTGACTTTACAGTTATAGCTGCTGATGGGTATCGCAGTTAAGGTCGATAAGAAAATACAGTTTCCTCCAGAGTTCGATTTAACTCAATAAAACTCATCTTTCTTACCCAAGTCTAATTTGATTGTAATAAAAGAGTAGATTGTCCCGCTCATCGATTGGACTTAAGACGTTGATAGAGTCTCACCGATCAATATTCGCCCTTATTGTTCGATTAGTTGATTCTACAGAATCCTATGTTCTTTTTTTTAGAGGATCAAAGAGGATAATGAGAACAAATAAAAAACAAATGGAAATATATGAATAGGTTCAACAAGTTAAAAAATACTTGCTAATGAGAACAAAACATGTACATTGATGTTATTGCATACTTAGCGCACCTATGAAATAAGTGGGGGACAAATGGTACAGGCAGCATTAAATCTTGTAAAAGACGGTGGCATGGATAAGAAAAAAGCATTAGAAGCGGCGATGAGCCAAATTGATCGGGCCTTTGGTAAAGGGTCTGTCATGAAGCTTGGGCAACAAGATACAATGGACATTGAAGCCATTTCAACTGGCTCCCTTGGACTTGATATTGCGCTTGGTATTGGCGGGCTACCGAAAGGTCGGATTGTTGAAATCTACGGCCCTGAAAGCTCAGGCAAAACCACACTCGCCCTTCATGTTGTTGCAGAAGCGCAAAAAGCAGGCGGCACATGTGCGTTTGTTGACGCGGAACATGCCCTTGATCCGGTATATGCTGGGAAGCTTGGGGTTGATATTGATGAATTGCTCATCTCTCAGCCAGATACTGGCGAGCAATCGTTAGAAATTGCGGATACGCTTGTTCGGTCAGGTGCCATCGACGTACTTGTTATCGATAGTGTGGCCGCGTTGGTTCCGCAAGCAGAACTTGAAGGTGAGATGGGTGATACCCATGTGGGTCTTCAAGCTCGTTTGATGAGCCAAGCGCTTCGGAAATTGACAGGGTCTATTTCTAAATCCAAATGCATGGTTATTTTCATTAACCAGATCCGCATGAAAATTGGCGTAATGTTTGGTAGCCCAGAGACAACATCTGGTGGTAATGCGTTGAAGTTCTATGCTTCCGTTCGTATTGATATTCGCCGCATTGGTCAGGTTAAGAACAAAGATGAAATTGTTGGTAACCAAACTCGTGTGAAGGTGGTGAAAAACAAAGTCGCCCCTCCCTTTAAGGTCGTTGAATTTGATATTGTATACGGTGAAGGTATCTCCAAGATGGGTGAAATCCTTGACCTTGGTGTGAAAGCTGAAATCGTTGAAAAATCAGGCTCATGGTATTCCTATGATAGCCAACGTATTGGCCAGGGAAGAGAACAAGCGAAGAAATTTCTTTCCGAAAATGTTGCTATGACAGATGAGATTGAAACCAAAATCCGCGCAAACGCAGGTATTTTGGAAGACAAACTACAAGGAACTCCAGAAGACGAAGACGCCTAAACCGTTTCGTCATCTAGATTTAGAAAAGGCCAGCCGGTATGAGGCTGGCCTTTTTTGTTGCCCGCCCGGTTCATGCCGTCCTAAGATAAGGCCGCAGATAATAATAAATAATAAGGAATGCGATATGAGCGGCACAACAAACATGACTGATCTTCTAGGCACATGGGAATTACTTGATTGGCGGTCTTTCCGTGATGGGGAATTGTACAAGTTTCCCATGGGGGAAGACGGTAAAGGCCAACTTATTTACACTAAGGAAGGTGTAATGTCCGGCTTTTTGATGCGTGCTGATTTTGGAGACGAAGCGGCGGGATCTGACACAAAGGCATCTAAGTGTTTGTCTTATGCCGGTGAATTTCGCATTGAAGGAGATGAAGTCATTCACGATGTTCATTTGGCGACCATTCCAGAATGGCTTGGAACACCGCTCATCCGGACCATGGAGTGGCGCGGCGCACAACTTCTCTTGAAAACTACACCGCAGGCTGGCCGAGATGGACGGAAATATTCCAATGAATTACTGTGGGGCCGGCGAGCAGCTATATTGTAGGATGTCTCTATGATTGATCATATTTCCATTCCCGTAAATGATTTGAAGCTCAGCGGTGCTTTCTACACTAAGGTTTTAAAAACGCTGGGATTTTCCCTACTTGTTCAACGAGAGAGCACTTATGGATATGGCAAACAATATCCAGAGTTTTGGCTCAATGCGCGGGTCGAGATGGCATCTCTTCCTGAAGATAGCGGTTTCCATTTTTGCCTGCGGTGCAAAACCAAAGATGCAGTTGATGCATTTTATAACATTGCGCTTAGTGAAGGTGGCAAAGATGCTGGGGCTCCTGGGAAACGTCAGGGTGCTATGACTGAATATTACGGGGCGTTTATACTGGATCTAGACGGACATAAGATCGAAGCGGTCTGTTTTCCAAAACCCACCGAATAAGTCCCACTTTTTAGCTATGGCATCGTAAAAGGCAAAAAAAGGCCGGCGATTAAGCCGGCCTTTTCTATAATCGTGAATGACTTACGCCATTGCTTTTTGCAAGTTACGATCCAGTGCGTCAAGGAACTGGTTCGTTGTCAGCCAAGACTGATCTGGTCCAACAAGAAGGGCCAAATCTTTAGTCATTTCGCCGCCTTCAACAGTTGAGACGCAAACTTGTTCTAATGTTTCAGCAAATTTCTTCAGATCTTCGTTTCCATCAAGTTTCGCACGGTGGATAAGGCCACGTGACCAAGCGAAAATAGAAGCGATTGGATTAGTTGAAGTTTCTTTGCCTTTTTGGTGCTCGCGATAATGACGCGTTACCGTACCGTGAGCTGCTTCTGCTTCAACAGTTTGTCCATCTGGTGTCATCAGAACTGATGTCATCAAACCAAGTGAGCCGAAACCTTGCGCAACCGTATCTGACTGAACGTCGCCATCGTAGTTTTTACAAGCCCAAACAAATTTACCAGACCATTTCATGGCACATGCGACCATGTCATCAATGAGGCGATGTTCGTAAGTGATACCGGCTTCATCAAACTTAGCTTTAAATTCACTGTCGAAAACTTCTTCGAAAAGATCTTTAAAACGACCATCGTATTTCTTCAAAATAGTGTTTTTAGTGGATAGGTATACAGGCCAGCCACGAACAAGACCGTAATTCATGCAAGCCCGTGCAAAGCCACGAATAGACTCGTCAAGATTATACATGCCCATTGCAACACCGGCTTCAGGGAAATCAAAGATTTCGAATTCCTGCTCTTCGCCGCCATCTGCTGGTGTGTATTTCATTGTGAGTTTACCAGGACCCGGGATCAACATGTCTGTTGCGCGGTACTGATCACCAAATGCGTGACGGCCGATGACAATTGGGTCAGTCCAGCCTGGAACAAGGCGGGGAACATTTTCGCAAATGATTGGCTCACGGAAAACAGTGCCGCCAAGGATGTTCCGAATTGTACCATTTGGTGAACGGTACATTTCTTTCAGATCAAATTCTTCAACGCGGTCTTCGTCAGGAGTGATTGTCGCACATTTGACGCCAACACCATATTTTTTGATCGCATTTGCTGCATCAACAGTGATCTTGTCATTGGTGGCGTCGCGAGACTCCATGCCCAAATCGTAATATTTAAGATCAATGTCGAGATAAGGAAGGATGAGCTTTTGCTTGATGAAGTCCCAGATAATCCGGGTCATTTCGTCTCCGTCTAACTCAACGACTGGATTAGCGACTTTAATCTTTGACATTTCGTGATCCTTCTTGCCATACAATATTTATTCAGTGGGCGCAAAATAGCATTGCTTGCGTCATTCGCAAGGGACCCAGATCAAAAAAAGGTAATTTTCTTACATTTTTGAGATATCTGGGCTTATTTCTGCATCAGGAGAGTGTTTAAGTGCAGGTAGTATGTCTTCTAACTGTTCTACAACCGTAAAAAACTCTTTTGCGGAAGCTTCTACGAATCCTGCTTCGATCATATGATCGATTAGATCTAGGAACGGTTTCCAATAGTTTTTGTAATTGACCAGCAAAATTGGTTTGTCGTGAAGACCTAGTTGCCGCCAGGTCACCATTTCAAATGTTTCATCCAAAGTCCCAAGACCACCGGGCAGAATAACAAAGGCATCTGAGCGTTCAAACATCATTTGTTTGCGGATATGCATGCTGTCCACGACGTGGAGTTCTGTCAAATTTTCGTGACTAACTTCAATATCATGTAGGTGATGGGGGATAATCCCGATAACCTGACCACCAGCTTCTAAAGTGGCATCAGCAGTGATCCCCATTAGTCCCACGTGACCGCCGCCATAGACGAGCTGAATGTTATTTTGACCGAGCTGTGTTCCAAGATCATGAGCCGCTTTTGAAAACGCTTCATCAGCAGGCATTCTAGAACCACAGTAAACACACAAGGAAGAAATCTTTGTCATGAAATTTGTTACCCGTCTTAATTGGAAAGTTTTATCAGGTTTGCTCTTTGTTATTTGCGCGCAAGCAGCAGCTTCGTCAAGTCCCGTTTTTGCCGGTGGTGCTGATGTGATATATGTCAAAGTTGTAAAAACGGATGCAGATATGTACCGGTTTTCTGTAACTGTAAGGCACTCAGATGAGGGATGGGAGCATTATGCAGACCGTTGGGATGTATTGGATCCCAAAGGCCATGTGCTGGGCACGCGCGTCTTAATGCACCCGCATGACAATGAACAACCGTTTACACGGTCTATGAAACTTTCCATTCCCATGAATGTCAAAAAAGTTACCGTTCGTGCCAGAGATAAGACGCATGGATATACCGGAAAAGAGTATTCCATCTCTTTACCTGAATAAAAGAATTGCCTTATATTCAGACGAAAGTACGATGGGTTAGATTTACGAATTCAATAAAAACAAAGGGATTTAGATATGAGCTATAAAATTAGTCGTCTGGCTATTGCTGGTGTTGTGGTATCGATTATTGGGCTAGGCGCTACCGTGACAGCGGTTGCCCATGCTGAGTCAACTGGAAACGCAGATGCCGATAAACGAATTGGCAAGATGAAAGAATTGGGCGGTAGTATGAAAGCACTTGCTGCTGTTGCAAAAGGTGAGGCCGCCTACACGCCAGCACTAAATGCCAAAGCGATGAAAGTTAAAGAAATCGCAAATGAAATGGCATCATTGTTTCCTGCAGGTTCTGGTGTTGCCAAATCTCGCTCAAAATCAGAAATTTGGACAAAACCTGCCGAGTTTGCCGCCGCTATCACCGCCCTTAAAAACGCTGCCGACGGTCTTGTTGTTGCAACGGCAACTGGTGAACAGGGAAACATTGGGAAAGCATTAGGCGCAACTGGTAAAACCTGTGGCGGATGTCATAAGCCATTCCGTGTTCCAAAAGACTGATAGCTACTTGTATATCGTCGCATGTTGAATTGGAAAATTGAAAATCGAACAAAGATCTGGGGGCCGTTACTCTGTTTACTGATTTTCAATATCAGTGGGCAGATTAACGCCACCGAACTCGAGCGTGGTAAATACCTAACCGCAGCTGGGGGCTGTATGGCCTGTCATACGGCCCTTGAAAAAGGGGCGACGCCCTATGCTGGCGGCCATGCTTTAAAAACACCCTTCGGTATTTTTTATACACCAAATATCACGCCTGATGTTGAAACGGGTATTGGTGGCTGGCAAAAATCAGAATTTCTGGCGGCTTTGAAGCAAGGCATCAGGCCGGACGGTAGTCATTATTTTCCAGCATTTCCCTATCCCAGCTATACTCAAATGACGGATGAAGATGCACTGAGCATATTCGCTTATCTGAAATCTTTAGATCCCGTGGTTCGTAAAAATCGAGACCATGACGTCAGTGCCCCTTTTTCGTGGCGGTGGTTGCAGTGGGGCTGGAAGCTTTTGTTCTTTAGCGATAAACCTTATTCGCCATCTCAGGGCGCTACGACTGAAGAACAGCGAGGTGGTTACCTCACAAACGCACTTGGTCACTGCGCTGAATGCCATACTCCCCGAAATGTTCTTGGAGGAATGGTGACAGATGGCGCTTTTTCCGGTGTCACAAAAACTGACACCATCGGTGAGGTTCCAAATATAACACCTGATGTTAAAACGGGAATTGGCGACTGGAGCCTAGGGGACATTGTAAGTTTTTTGGAAACTGGAATGAAACCCGATTTTGATGACGTTCAAGGCAATATGGAAGAAGTTATCTTATATGGAACATCAAAATTGACTGCAGAAGATAGGGCCGCAATGGCTGCTTACTTGAAGTCTCTACCTGCAATCCAACATAAGACCAGCAAGTAAACGGACTGGTCTTCATCCCAGATAATCCTCTGGTTGCGTCGATGATGGCAAAAGTCCATACTGTTTTCAAACGGGGTTATGGGAGAATTTATTGTGCGGGTAATTGTAATTTTAGTCCTGCTATTGGTGATAGCATCTGGTCTTTTTCTGTTTCTGAGAGACGACAATCCACCCCCTCATACTGCAAGTGCCCCGACCAAGAGCAACGAAGTGGCAGACGAGTCACAAAAAACTCAAAATACGCCCAAGGAATTGGATGAAGTTGTTATAAAAACTGAGAGCGTTATAGCAACCCCAGTAACACCAAAAGAAAATGCACCGATCATTGTTGTGAAAAAAACAGCTCCTAAACCTGAGGTGACGGCTGGTGTTATTGCAATGAAAAATCCCAGCTTTGATGTGGTGAGAGTTGACAAAAATTGTGGATTGCTTGTGGCAGGCCGCGCCGAGCCGACGGCTAAGATAACAATCTTGGCAAGTGGTACAGTTCTTGGAAATGCTTTTGCATCGCGCAGGGGTGAGTGGGTGTTTGTGGCAACTGAGCCGTTGGCGCCGGGGGCACAGGAAATAAACGCTAAGGCCCTAAACCCGGATAACCGGGAGGTAGAAACATCCCGCATGGTTATTATGCAGGTTCCAGATTGCAATAAAGCCGTTGCAGATCGTGCACCAGCGCTCGCGGTCCTCGCGCCCAAGGCTTCTGATGATAAATCCGAAGTTGAAGAGCGTGTTACACGGCTGCTGCAAATGCCGGAACCCGTTGGAGACGTCGAGAGCGCCAAGGAACTCTCAGTTGGCAGTATCGATTATAATAACGAAGGAAATGTCGCTCTGTCTGGTAAAGGGACGCCTGGAAATGAAGTTCAAGTTTATTTGAAGAATAAACATATTGGGACGGCCACCGTTGATGAAAACGGGAACTGGGCTTTAACACCAGAAAATGAAATTGCTGCCGGAAATTATAATTTAAGGGCCGATCAGTTGGATCCAAAAGGAGATGTCATCTCGCGGGTTGAGATCCCGTTTCAGCGGGCCCCTGCCGAAGATGTCATTCTCGCTAAGGGTGGTCTGGAAATTCGGGCAATTGTTCAGCCGGGTAACAGTCTATGGCGTATCGCTCGTAGAATGTATGGTGAAGGCACTGAGTACACCTTGATTTATCAGGCGAATGAGAACCAGATAAAAGATCCAGATCTTATTTATCCTGGTCAAATATTCACTCTTCCATCCAAGAGTTCAGTCAATTAGATCAATCGCTTGACGTCATTTTCTTAGAAACCACATTTAGCGCGGGGCGAGGGGGCTGATCTGGGTGTTGCCATCCGACTTCTTTAGCGAGTTCAATAAATGGGCGGGCATGAAATAGTGAGGCAACGACGGACGCAATCAGTAGGTTTCCGGTTAGCTCTTTGCTTAATATGTCATCTATCATGAGATAAACACGTTGCTGGTTAGGTTCTAAAACGAATTTCATTCGCTCTTCTGGATGCCAAGCAATAAGGCTAAGAAGGCGTTCACGAAATGAAGGACTTTCTGCCGAAAAGGGAAGAGGACCAAGATCGCCCAATAGGATTAACCGGTGATCGTCACCGATTTTAGTAAGCTTGCCTGTAAAGAGAACCTTTTCCCATATGAACCTGAATGATAAAGGGGCTTTTGGTGTTAGCCAGACAAGCTTTTCATCACCCTCTTGGATTAGTTCCTCAATACTGCCAGAATTTTTTTCGCTCTTGATATCAGTCATATGGACAAATTACTTACATTTGAACAGAGTAGGTCTTGTGATGTTCGTTACTATGAAAGCAAAGTGGTTAAAAATTTGGTAACCGGTCACAGTAAATTCCATTATGATGCAAAAAAATAGATATTAGGATATGTGAATGCGTCCAGCACAATTTGACAGCCACACTGAGAGTGACCAACGAAGTCATTTCGCAACTGCTTTTTCTCTGATAAAATATGTTTGGATAAAAGATCGACCAGACTTAAAGCTTCGTATCTTTTTTGCAGTGTTGTTTCTGTTAGCTGCTGAGGTTTCACTTGTCTATTCCCCCTATATCTTAAAATACCTCGTCGATTATCTCACTGAAAATATGAATTCCATGCAGGCTTGGGCATTTGTGCCTATTGGTTTGATTTTGGCATATGGTGCTGCACGGTTATTGCAGCAAACCTTTGGCGAGCTTAGAGATGCGATCTTTGCAAAAGTGGGTCAAAACGCCATTAGACAGGTGGCCCTTCAAACATTTAGGCATTTGCATAAATTGTCCCTGCGGTTTCATTTGGATCGCCAAACAGGGGGCTTGAGCCGTGTGATTGAGCGGGGAACGAAGGGGATTGATTTCCTTCTCCGTTTTATGTTGTTCAACATCATCCCAACACTCCTGAAAATCTTGTTCATTTGCGGCATCATGTGGGTGGAATATGGATATCTAATGTCCATCGTCACAGGCGTGACGCTGGTTGGGTATATCTATTTCACACTTGCGGTGACGGAATGGCGTTTAAAATATCGCCGGACAATGAACGAGAAAGACAGTGAGGCCAATACCAAAGCCATCGATAGTCTTCTCAATTTTGAAACTGTTAAATATTTTGGTAATGAAGAACATGAGAGCCGCCGATTTGATGTGGCAATCGCCGGATACGAAAAAGCTGCTATCCGTAGCCAAACAACGTTAGCATATTTGAATGTTGGCCAAGGCTTCATCATTAGTCTTGGTTTGGTGCTTGTGATGCTAATTTCTGTAAATGGCGTTGCAGAAGGCCGCATGACCATCGGTGATTTTGTTGCAGCCCATGCTTTCTTGATGTTGCTGATCCAACCTCTTAATTTCTTGGGGTTTGTATACCGTGAAATCAAGCAAAGCCTTGTGGACATGGAAAAGATGTTTGAGCTTCTTAATGTTCATCGGGAAATTGATGATCAGCCGGACGCTGTGGAACTTCTAGATGGTGACGGCGAAATAGAATTTTCGAACGTTGATTTCGGCTATGACGATGCCCGCCAAATCTTGCATGATGTGTCTTTTAAAGTAAAAGCCGGTCAAAAAGTGGCCATTGTTGGGCCTTCGGGCGCCGGTAAATCGACAATCTCACGTATTTTGTTCCGTTTTTATGATGTGAATTCGGGAAAAGTTACGATCGATGGTCAAGATATTCGAGAGATCAAGCAATCTTCGTTACGCGGCGCTATTGGTATTGTCCCCCAAGATACCGTTTTGTTCAATGACACTATTGAATATAACATTGGCTATGGACGGCCCGCAGCCAGCACTGAAGAAATTCAAGAAGCCGCTCGAATGGCAAGTATCGATGGTTTTATTGAAGCGTTGCCTGAAGGCTTTAACACTAATGTTGGTGAACGCGGCCTGAAACTCTCAGGCGGTGAAAAACAACGGGTGGCGATCGCTCGTACGATCCTTAAAAGTCCCCGCATATTGCTGTTTGATGAGGCCACATCGGCTCTTGATACACGCACAGAGCAGGATATTCAGGAAAGCTTGAAAGAGGTGTCGCGGGATAGAACAACATTGGTTATTGCCCATAGACTTTCCACTGTTGTTGACGCTGACGAAATTCTCGTTTTGGACGCGGGTAAGATCATTGAACGTGGCCAACATCAACAATTGCTTGAAAAACACGGGCAATACGCTGAAATGTGGGAGCGCCAGCAAGAAGCGGCGAACATGCAGGAAAAACTATTGCGCGTTCAAGACTAGGTCAAAATAGCATTTTATTGTATCTTTAAGGTTCTTTTTGCACCGTGTATGCGTTATAGGCTAAACACGGACTTAAATAGTATTTGAGAGACGAAAAATATGGATACGTTAAAATCAGTCTTGGTACCGATTAACAAAGAAGGCCATCGCTTTATCGCAATTTTTGCGGCGGTTACATTTTTGTTGTTCGTTTTTACTGGATCTGTTTTGGGTTGGATCGGTGTTGGTCTAACTCTTTGGTGTGTCTATTTCTTTCGTGATCCCGATCGGCATGTGCCAACACGCGAGGGACTGATTGTCAGCCCTGCAGACGGTGTTGTACAGATGATTGAACGCTCTGTCCCGCCTGAAGAACTGGGACTTGGCAATGATCCACTCTTGCGCATCAGTGTCTTTTTGAACGTGTTTAATGTTCATGTGAACCGCGTCCCACTTGGTGGTACTGTCGTGAAACAGGTGTATCGCCCCGGAAAATTCTTGAACGCCGCCCTAGATAAGGCGTCAGATGAAAACGAACGTCACGCAGTTCATTTACGTACTAACGACGGTAAAGACATCGTCTTTGTTCAAATCGCGGGCCTCGTTGCCCGTCGTATCGTGTGTCATTTGACTGATGGTCAAGAAGTTCGCTCTGGAGAGCGTTTTGGTCTAATCCGTTTTGGTAGCCGGACCGATATTTACCTTCCAGATGGAGTAGAGCCTCAGGTTGGTGTCGGCCAAAGCATGATTGGCGGTGAGACTGTCATCGCCGATATGCAAGCTGATAACAATGTTGCGATCTCAGTGGAGGTTCGTTAATGGCTTTAGGTCGTCGTAAATTACGTGAGCTACCAATAAACTCACTAATCCCAAATATGCTGACAACACTTGCCCTTTGTGCAGGCTTAACGTCTGTTCGTTTCGCGTTAGAGCAGAAATGGGAATTGTCAGTCTCTGCGATTTTAATCGCGGCTATTCTGGACGGGCTTGATGGTCGCATGGCCCGGCTGCTGAAAGGCAGTACGAGATTTGGAGCCGAACTGGATTCCTTATCGGATTTTGTGAGCTTTGGTGTTGCCCCGGCGCTTGTTTTATACCTTTGGACGTTGGACGCCGGCCTTGGTGGTCTCGGTTGGATCATTGCATTGGTATACACAGTGTCTTGCGGCCTGCGTTTGGCTCGCTTCAATACCATGCTAGATGAAGAAAGCCCCGAGTGGGAAAGTAGCTATTTTACCGGTATTGCGGCACCCGGCGGTGCAGCCATCGCCATGCTGTTTATGGTTGTTAGTTTCTATACTGACGCTGAGATTTTTAAATCAGCTATTTTGAATGCAGCGTGGTTGCTATTCATGGCCTTCTTAATGGCGAGCCGAATTCCAACATTCTCCATTAAGCGCCTTCGTGTCCCGCGTAAATTTATCATGCCGATGCTAATCATCGTCGGAGGTCTTGCAGCTGTTATGGCAAGCTACCCGTGGGAACTGCTTTCAGCAGCTGCGGTGGCGTATCTCGGTACAATTCCTTTTGCTATCGCGACCCACCGACGCGTGAAGCGTGAAGAAGATGCAAAACAAGCCGCAGCTGTGGTCGCTGAAGATAAAGAAAGCGACACTCCAAAAACTGACGCTTAAGAGATTCAATAACAGAAAATAAAGGGCGGCTTTTTAGCCGCCCTTTTATTATGCGATAGCGGGTGTTTTAACAGCTTTTGTCTTGAACAGTATTATTGAGATGATGGCGATGTTGACGAAGTTCCAGGCGATCCCGTTTATGAAAGCAGCCTGATAGGATCTCGTTAAATCATAAATGTATCCTGATAACCATCCGCCGAGTGCCATTCCCATGACCGTTGCCAGAACGACTAAGCCCACCCTTTGTCCTGCTTCATGGGCTGGAAGGTATTCCCGTACAATAATGGCGTAACTCGGAACGATACCGCCTTGCGACAGGCCAAATACAAACGAGACAATGTACAGGGATACCATTCCATCAAACGGGATGTATAGGAACAGGGCTATGCATTGCAGGATACCGCCAAGCAGCAGTGTCCGGACGCCACCGATATAATCGGAAAGAATACCCGACACAAGACGGCTGATAATTCCGCCTGCAAGCATGAGAGATAGCATTTCAGCGCCAACTGTGATCCCGTAACCCAGATCCGCGCAGTAAGCGACAATATGCACTTGCGGCATAGACATAGCAACGCAGCATGAGACGCCCGCGACAATCATGAGTAACTGCAACGTCCGCGGCGTCATGCCAGATGACTGTCGTTGTGGCGCCGATTGCTCCGCTGACGGAGATGTGGCGCCAACAACGTTTTTAATAGTTGGGCGTTTACGGCGTAGCAGAAATGTAAGCGGTAACATTACCAACAGAATTATGAGGGCAACATTCATATAGGCAACTCGCCACCCTTCAGTTTCGATAATTCCTTTTAGGTATAAGGGCCAAAGCATTCCTGCAAAGTAGTTGCCACTTGCGGCAGCGGCGATTGCGATTCCCAACCGTTTATAGAACCAATGTGAAATGTCGGACATAAGGGGCCCAAAACAGGCTCCAGTTCCCAAACCGATGAATAATCCCTGAATGATAGCAAACTGCCAAATGCTTGTTACAAGCGTGGATAAATAGAAACCGCTTGCTAGCAAAATGGCTGATGCGGCCATGGGAATGAAGATCCCTACACGATCAACCAACTTACCGACAAACAGATTGCCAAGACCAAAACCGATCATAATCGTAGTGAAGGGAAGGGAGGCTTCGGCCCGGTCCGATCCGAACTCACGTTCGAGCAATGGGATAACAACAATTATCGACCACATGCCAACACTGCCGACCGTGGCAATGACAAGGGACATCATCAATCGGACCCATGAATAGGTGCTGTCCAAAAACGGAGGAAGGGTATCTTCAGGTACTGATCCTAAAGATGCAGCAGGGACATCATTGCTCATAAAATTTCCTTGAGAAATGCGCGGGTCTGCGCATAATTAGATAACCCCTCATACCGGCAAAAGGAACATTGCGTATATACTGAAAATGTCCTTGGGACAATTTAGTTCAAAGTCACTTGTTGCAACAAATTGAAGTAGAGTTCTCTGATCCGTTTTGTCACAGGACCGGCTTTGCCATCTCCGATAGTGCGACCGTCAATCTCGCTCACTGGTGTTTGTGCGCCGAAGGTTCCGGTTAAGAATATCTCGTCAGCATCATAAGTCTCTGTTAAAGAAAAGTTTTTTTCATATACGGGAATGCCGTTGGCCTTACAAAGTTGGATAACTTTTTTCCGTGTAATCCCGTTCATGCAATAGTCACCAGTTGATGTCCAAACTTCACCACTTCGAATAATAAAGAAGTTACAACCATTTGTCGTATTAACAAACCCGTGTGGATCTAACATTAACGCTTCATCCGCTCCTGCTTTTTGCGCGTGAATACCGGCAAGGATACAGTTTAATTTGGAATGGGAATTTAGTTTTGGATCCTGTGACATCGGAAGACCTCGCACCACAGGTACCGTATGTAGGCGCATCCCTTGGTCCACAAGTTCCGTACGGGGCTTTGAATGTTCCATGATGATCACAATAGTGGGACCAGATTGGCTTAACCTTGGATCTTGGAAAGGTTTTTCTTTAATGCCCCGCGTGACCATGAGCCGGGCGTGAACATTTTTAGTCATATTATTGGCTTTTGCCGTGGCAAAGAGAGCCTCTTCGAATTCAGACCGGCTGAGTTTTAAATCGAGATCAATAGCTTTCGCAGCCCCAAAAAGCCGGTTCATATGCTCGTCTAGAAACGCCCATTTGCCGTTGTAAAACCGGATACCCTCCCAGATACCATCTCCCAACATAAAGCCAGAATCATAAACAGAGACAACCGCTTGGCTTTTGGGAACGATATTTCCGTTAACATATATTTTCAGGTCATCATTTCGTAGATCTGGTTCGGCAGCATGAGTTGAAAAATGTTTTTCGTTTGTCGCCATTTCGATCGTCCCAATATATTTCATTTCTGGTTATGTTTTGCGCCGGATTAGCCTAATTCCTAATGATTGAAAAATTAAACGAATTTTTTGAAGAACAGAAAATTTTCAATATATGCGGCAACTAAATTTTCTCAATTGATTTGAATCAATTGGTATACCTGTATTTCAATTATTATTGGTGAGGTGGGGACAACCAAAACGAATAATGCGTATAGGTTGATAAATGGAAGCTTGGAGAAAAGATAATAGTATGCGTGCCATGATAATTGACAAATTTGAAATTTGCCGAAGTGGTTTCAAAATAGCGTTGGAAGAAAATTTCGAGAACTCAATCATATGTGAATCCAGTTCAATAGAAGAGGCTCTGGGTTGTCTGGAAGATCACGGTTCTGATATAGTTGTATTCAGCATTGAAGAAAAATTTGATGTTGAAGATCCTGCCTTCCTGCGCTTGCAGGAACTCGGCTTAAATATACCGATTATTGTTGTTGGGAATGCCCGTAGAAAAGCACATGTCGATACTGTTTTCAGATATAATATTAAAGGCTTTCTAGATCGTTCTAATAGCAAAGAAATCATGATTGCTGCAATAAAACTGCTTTTAGCTGGTGGTAGATACTTTCCACCTGAAGTTCATTCGTTGGATGTAAATGGTGTGGACAAAACGCGATTTGGTGGCAACTCCGAACGGACGGCAGATGAATTGTTGACCAAAAGGCAGCGAGAAATTCTAGGAGCTGTATCCGAAGGAAAATCAAACAAAGTTATCGGTATTGAACTTGGAATTTCTGCGGGTACTGTGAAAGTTCATGTCTCAAACCTGATGAAAAACCTGCAAGCACGAAACAGAACACAAGCGGTATCTATTGCTAAAAATATGGAGATTTTGTAAGCCGCTACCTAAATTGTCTGAACGGGTTGTTTAGATAATAATATTCAAGGTTTTATTCATGGTCTGATACTAAATTGTAACTGGTTAGGGTTCTCAATTTTTTCGAATTTTGTTAATGGTCATTGGAATTCAACGGAAAGTTTATTATTTACATATAATAATCGCAGCCGGTACACTAATGTCGTGTGATAGAATTCTACGGTTTATGACCATTTAAAAACGATCATTTATGATGAGTGCGAAGTTACATTTGTTTGGGCAGTTTTCTTGGGAACTGAGTTCAGGACAATCTGTTCCAAAATTACGTGATAAAACTGCCGCCTTGATTGCATATATTGCGTTGTCAGGGAAGGGCATTATTCGTCGGCAAGTCGCGGCTGACTTGTTATGGGCAAATGGAAAAGATCCCTTCGCGAGTGTTCGTCAGGCTGTCCGCGAAATTAAGGATATGGAACACTCTTTTGGATCCGACTTATTCCAAGCAGACGCCCAATATTTATCGTTAAACTTAAAAAAACTGTGGGTGGACGCTCGTATTGCCACGCAATGCTCCAACGAATTTAATGCACCAATTGCCGAGCAGCTATTGTCTTGTGAACTGGGGCCGCTTCTTCACGATAATATTGTTGATGCGGAGGTCTTTTGTGACTGGCTAACCTTTGAGGGGTTTAAACGCAATGAAGATCTTGAGAACTCTCTTGTCCAATTACTGGATCAATTGAGCGCCGGAGATTCAAAAATCTCCGAAATCCAACGTGTTTCTCAAGCAATTTTGAAGTTTGATTCAACAAATGAGCGTGCCTATCGTGCGCAGATGAGTGCGTTTCTAAAAGAGGGAGACCGGGCATCTGCTCTCCGTCAATTTGATATATGTAAAGAAATTCTCCGACGGGAACTGGACGTTGAACCTTCTGAGTCGACCCTCACACTGGCGGAACAAATTAAGGAAAATTCACACAAGTCTTTGACTGCGAGTTTCCAGCCTGCCGCATCATTTCAAATTATCGGTGATTCAATTGTTAAGCCGACGATTTATGTGGAAAATTTTAACACCAAAAGTGACGACCCCGTGATTGATTTCGTGGCTCAAACGTTCAGATCAGATATTTGCGAGCAATTGGCCTGTAATGATCGATTTTCGGTGAGAAGTGGTGATGTTGAACTTGTTAGTGATCTAGCAGATGGTGGCGGCGGAAAATTACTAAATTCTGAGGCGACCTATAAAATCCGTGGGAACATAATGTCTGTAGAAGACCATACCACAGTATTGGTACAAATGTTCGACGGTAGTTCTGGTGATATTCTATGGATGAAGCGAGTGAAACCCGAAATGAAAGAGCTGCTCGCTGGAAATGATGAACAAGCAATTTTAGCTGCCATTGAGATGTACCGGAAAATTGAGTTGGCGGAAACGGACAAGTCTCATCGGCTAGAAGATGGATTGTTGAACGCCCGTCAATGTGTGTTGCGCGCCATATCAATAATGTTCAGATTTTCAGAGGATGCGGTTAGAGAAGCTAAACGGTATTTACAAAGGGCCCTTACGCAAGCACCCGGTTACTCTGAAGCGATGGCGTGGCTTGCCTTTTTATACTCTATTGAGTTGGGGCAGGGGTTTACTTCCGATCCGCAAGCTACTCGAGAAAAGGTGGGCCTGTTAATCCGTCAGGCGATAGAATTAAGCCCCAGTAGTGATATTGGGCTTGCCATAGCGGGACATTTGGAAGCCTTCGTTTATCACGACTTTGAAACCGCATTGGAATATTTCGACCGCTCGCTCGCGGCCAATCCAAACTGTTCCTATGCGCACGGCTTTAGCGCGATTACCCATTGCTACATTGGAAAACCTGATGAAGCGTTGCTATTGCTCGGACGATGCCGACAAATTATGCCGTTTGACGCCCACCCCTATTATTTTGACACGGCAAGATGTATCGCAAGCATGTTGTCAGGCAGATACGAGGATGCAGTGCGTATTGGACGGCAGGTTTTGCGGAACAATCCCCATTTCCACGCCAACTACCGCCCATTACTTTCTAGTCTTGGACATCTGGGCCGAATTGAAGAAGCGGAGCCAGTTCATCAGGAATTTAAAAAGTTTCAACCTGAATTTTCCGTCGACTGGCATTTAAAAAATTACCCTCCTTTAGAAGAAGATATCACGGAAACTTACGTAAATGGGCTCCGATTGGCGGGTGTTTTAGAAAAATAATTATATTTATGTCATTGATATAATTACTAAATATATATTTATTATACTTTTTGTTATATTTGGTAATAATGATTCACGTTTCAATTCGCCCCATTGTGCAATAGTCGTTTTCGGATCATAGATCTTCGGGGTAATAGAGTGACAGTGGATGAATTTGGTTTTGGCTTAACAGTAACTGATTTTGAAAGCATTGAAGGCCTTTCAAAAGGGGAGTCGGTTACAACTAGCCCTTTAGCGCAAAGATCTGAGGGGATTGATTTGCGCGGGAATGTTAAGGCCAAGCCAAATTCCACTGTTTCTTTAACAAAGACAAAATCAGACGGTGATTTTTATAACACTGCTCTGCGAATTCTATACACACTCACACCCGCTATTTTAATTCTAAACATTCAACGTGAAATCGTTTTCGCAAATCAGGATGCTGTGAAACTGTTAAAAGCTGGTGATGTGATTTCACTGGATAAACAAGGGCACATTTGTTGTGTTGACCCAGTTGCGCAGAACTTCCTATCGACTTACATGAGCGGGAGCCGAGAAAAAAGACAGCATCTTTTTTCTAACGAAGATGAGTCTCTCGTTATTCCTAAAAAGAACGCATGGCCAATGGTCGCAATCATAGGGAAAGAACAGCTTCAGTTAGACACTTTTCGGACCAGTGGTTGGGATACGGAAAAGCACATTACACTGATGATACGTGATGAAAATGGGCGCCACACTGAACAGTCAAAAATATTAATGACGCTTCTTGGCTTAAGCAGTCATAAAACTAGAGCCTAGAAAATACTGTGAAAGAGAAATAGGGCGCATGAGATTAAACGATAAAGCGGTATTTTTTTGCCGCTTCTATTGGTAAAAAATTGAAATCTACCTAGAGAAAATAAGACGTATGGCAGTCGGTGTCTGTGTCTTTGTTCTAGCGGAAAATTTCATGGTGAAATAATTATCATAGCTGGTACATTTTTCATCTAAAGGCCTGCTTTATGCAGGCCTTTTTTTTGGAATTTTTTCTTATAAAAAAGATCGACATTTTTAAGCACTCCCGTTTATTATCTTGCAAAAAGGGAGACGTCCATGAACGGATCGCAAGATTTAGGTGAGTATGATTATATTGTCGTTGGGGCAGGGTCGGCAGGTTGCGTTTTAGCAAATAGATTGTCTGAAGATCCGCGAAATAAAGTGCTTCTTTTAGAAGCCGGTGGCAAAGATAACTATCACTGGATCCATATTCCTATTGGGTATTTGTATTGCATGGGTAATCCGCGCACGGATTGGATGATGAAGACGGAACCTGATGCAGGGTTAAACGGTCGTTCTCTCAATTACCCGCGCGGAAAGGTACTCGGTGGTTGCTCGTCAATTAACGGAATGATTTACATGCGGGGGCAAGCTAGGGATTACGATCAATGGCGGCAACTAGGTAACTCTGGTTGGGCGTGGGATGATATCAAACCTTATTTTTTAAAATCTGAAAATTATCACGATGGGCCGTCTGAAGATCATGGCAGCAAGGGCGAATGGCGTGTCGAAAAACAACGGTTGTCATGGGATGTCCTCGATCATTTTATAGATGCGGCCAGTGAATTGGGCATCCCAAAGACTGATGATTTTAACGATGGAAATAACGAAGGTGCTGGATATTTTGAGGTTAATCAAAAAGCAGGCGTTCGCTGGAGTACAGCTAAGGCTTTTTTAAAACCAGCACTCAGCAGAAAAAATCTGACCATCATTACGCATGCCCTGACAGAAAAACTCACGTTAAAGGGCAAAAGGGTGACGGGCGTCGAATTCTCGGTTAAAGGCGTTTCATCTTTTGCCGCAGCGGGTTGTGAGGTTATATTGGCTGCTGGTGCGGTGAATTCTCCTAAACTCCTTGAATTGTCGGGAATAGGGCGATCGGATGTGTTGGGGAAATTTAGTATCCCCGTTCTGCATGAGTTGCAGGGCGTTGGTGAGAATTTGCAAGATCATCTTCAAATTAGAACCGTTTATAAGATTAAAAATGCGACAACGTTAAACGAGCAGGCAAACAGTATATTTGGCAAAATGAAAATGGGCGCCGAATATCTACTAAAACAAACGGGCCCACTTTCTATGGCACCGAGTCAGCTTGGTATATTTACCAAAAGTGACCCATCTGTTGAAACCCCGGATTTGGAATATCACGTACAACCCTTGAGCACAGATAAGTTAGGTGATCCGCTTCATCCCTTTCCTGCAGTAACGGTATCCGTTTGTAACTTACGACCTGATAGCCGTGGATCTTGTCATATAGGCAGTACGGATGCTGAAGAACAACCCGTGCTAAACATGAATTATTTGTCAGCGCCAAATGATAAAAGAATAGCTGTTGATAGTATTAGGCTGACAAGAGAATTGATGAAAACCCGTGCGTTAGCCGCATTAGAGCCCGAAGAGTTTTTACCCGGTGTGGCTATTGAAAGCGAAGCTGATTTGCTCAAAGAGGTGGGCAATATTGCGACGACCATTTTCCATCCCGTTGGGACATGTAAAATGGGCAGCGATAACATGGCTGTTGTTGATGAACGACTGCGTGTTCATGGGATCGATGGTCTGCGTGTGGTTGATGCGTCGATTATGCCCACAATAACGTCAGGAAACACGAATTCGCCGGTTATAATGATTGCAGAGAAAGCTTCTGAAATGATTTTGGCCGATAAAAAACCGTAGGGTGATAGCTTTTAGTAACGTTTTCCGTCCTATTATGATTTCCTAATTGTGATTAGGAGGCGAGTACGTGTCGGTTTCAGAGTGTAATGAACTGCCGGTTGGAGATTTAGTTTTCTTGAAACAGCTAACCGAAAAGGCTGGTTCTTCCATAGTACAAGAATTAGTGGCTTGTGCCCCTATATCAATCGAGCAGGAACTAACTGCCATTGAAGCTGCATTTGAAACAGGGAATGTAGGCGCATTGAAATCGTCTTGTCACGCGTTGAAAGGGGCATGTTATTCTGTTCAAATGATGCAACTCGCCTGTTTGACCGAGAAGATGGACCAGTTACATCGCGATTTGGATGAAGCGGTAAAATTACTGCCATACTTAAAAACGGCCTGCAACGAGGCCATTGTATGGTGGCAGCACGTTCTAAAAGAAGAGCTATACCTCCCATAAAGCTGAAAATCTTGGCCTTAAATCGCTTTTAACTTGATTTAGTTACAAATGTAACTTAATTTCTGTTTATGTTATTAATCAACAGGCAGGGAGCTTGCTAAATGAAAGTTCAAAAAATTCATCACGTCGCTTATAGATGCAAAAATGCTAAAGAGACTGTGGAGTGGTATGAGAAATACCTGAACATGGACTTCATATTGGCAATTGCGGAAAACGAAGTTCCATCCACTAAAGCCCCTGATCCCTACATGCACGTGTTTCTAGATGCTGGTGCAGGGAATGTTTTGGCATTTTTTGAAATTCCAAATTCACCTCCTATGGGGAAAGACCCAGCGACGCCTGAATGGGTTCAGCATCTTGCGTTGCAAGTGGGTAGCATGGATGAGTTGATGGAAGCTAAAGAACGGCTAGAGGCTGGTGGTATCGATGTGTTGGGTCCGACGAACCATACATTGTTTCAATCAATATATTTCTTTGATCCAAGCGGTCACCGCCTTGAGCTTGCAGCGAACACAGGGACCCCTGATATGAGCCGCAAGCTAGACGATGTTAAATGGGAAATGCTGAACGAATGGGACAAAACAAAGAAGGCTCCCTCTCATGCCAAATGGATGCATGATGGCAGTGTGCAACCTGATATTTAGAGATTAATGACGGTAGGTTCCCGTAACCTGGCCGGTTTCAGTTACGAAAACAAATTCGGCATCATAGCCTTTCGCTATGGTGCCTATATTTTTATGAATACCCATGAATTGAGCCGGAGTTGTGCTGGCCATTTGAATGGCATCAGCGAGTGTAACCTCTAGCTTTTCAAGGCAATACACAACGGCATCTTGCATACTAATTGCTGATCCTGCGAGCGTCCCCTCTGCGGTGACACAACGTCCCTCTTTAACACTGACGCGTAAATCTCCCAAAGTAAATTCGGTTACAGTACTTCCCACGGGAGGCATAGCATCGGTGACAAGAATGGCTCTTTTAGGTGTTAGAGAGTTTAGGGCGACTTTCAACGTGGCAGGATGAACATGATGTCCATCTGCAATTAAGCCGCTAAATGTTTCAAGGCTGTCCAGTGCTGCACCGATAACGCCGGGATCCCTCGATAATAGGGGCGGCATGGCGTTAAACAAATGGGTAAATCCGGATAACCCTTCCTCAATTGCACTCTTAGTAAGGTCGTATGATGCGTTCGTGTGCCCTGCCGCAATAGTGACGCCGCGGGCGATTAAGCTTGTCCGGAATTCAGAAGACGTTTTCTCTGGGGCGAGGGTGACAAGAATTTGTCCTAGATCTCGGTCTTGCAAAATATTTAAGAAATCTTGTTCGTTGGCACTCATGAGTTTTGGGTCGTGAACGCCTTTCCGATCTGGGTTTAAAAATGGACCCTCGAAATGCACGCCGCGAACGCCATACAGGTTTTCGGAAATGGCCGTCTCCACAGCCTCAGCCATGCAATGCATGGTTTTAACATCAGCCGTGATTAAAGTCGGTAGCCATGACGTGGTTCCAAAGTTTTGATGAGCAGTTGCAACTGTCTTTATACCTTCAAGAGTTGGTTCATCATTTAGAAGACAACCGCCGCCGCCGTTTACTTGAATGTCAAAAAATCCGGGCGCGATATATCCATCAGTTATTTTTTCGAGCGGGTAATCTTTTGGAACTTCTTTCAATTGGCATATGGACTGAATAACGCCTTTTTTTATGAGAATTGCAGTATCTTTTACCCAATTTCCCGCAATTAAGATTTTGGATGCCGTTATTGCTCTCATAAATTTTGTCCGATCACTTCCACGAAAGACCCATCTATGTTTTGCGCCATTAACAAAGCACCGTCAATGGCATCGCCTTTACTCGGCGTCAATAGTTGCTGGGTTTCCTGACTTAGGTAGGGTCTTAAGGGATCAGCTAAGCCTCCCACAAGGATAATGTTTTCGCAGGCGCGGTTTTTGATGGCGTGAATTAACTGTTCGGCCTCACTTGCTAGTTTTCTAACGACCTCCAAGCTAATTTCATCGCTTGATGCAGCTGTTTCAAAGATAAGAGGGGCAAGAGTTCCAAAATCAGCAGGTGTTGCCGACTTGGACCAAATGTAAATATTTTCGGAGGTGGGGCCAAATCGGCCAGAGATGCCCTCCGTGAGCGCAGTGCCACTAATAATTCCGTCTTGTGCCTGAAGGGTTTTTCGAACGGCGAGCATTCCGGCACGGGCACCGCTTGCTTGATCAGATAGAACAGGGCCCCATCCTCCCAACGTGAATATTTTTCCGTTTATGCGGCCGTAAACACAGGATCCCGTTCCCGTAATAACGATGGCGCCGTCAAGATCCACCCCAAACGCTCCGAGTAGCGCTGTATAGGCGTCACTTGCTGCAATTATTTTCTTGAAAGGGTGTCTCTCGCAAGACAAAGCCTCTTTATTTTTGCTGCTAACGAACCCTGCAATCCCAGCACTCACAACAATATCGGATAATTCGATGGGAGAATTTGCCTCCGAAATGGCTGAGCTTGCGGCGATCTCTAGTTGTTGAACGGTTTGAAATGCACCCAAGTTAATATTGGCCGGGCCACTAATTCCATCAGATAGGACAGTGCCTTTCACATCATATAATCTGACACGGCAATGGGTTCCACCGCAATCGGCAGCAAGAATATAAGGTTCTGCCATCGTCTACCAAACCCCGAAGTAGATGCCGCGCTTTTTGGCAGTGTCGGTTTTGGTTTCGATTGCATCATGGGTAACGGTGTATCTTGTTTTTCGCTCCCGGATCCACTTGTTGAGTTCGTTTTCAAATTCTCCAATACGCTCAGAATGCTCATTACTTTTTCCAAGATCACGCAACTCTTTTGGATCATTTTTTAGATCAAACAGTTGCGGGCCGAACCCGTCAAACGAAACATATTTCCAATTCTCTGTTCTCAACATGTAACCGCGTGTTTTATCGGGTGCAAGATCAAGCGATAGACGCGCGCCGCGCCACGCATAATCAACTTCACTGAACGCGGTAGTTCGCCAATCCAAATCTTGATGATTACGCAATATCGGAAGTAAGGAACGGCCTTCTAGGAGATGGGGCTTAGCCGCGCCATCTAATCCGTCAATAAAGGTTGGAACAAGGTCAATGGCTTCCACAAGACGATCACAAGTTTTGCCACGCGTCCCATCAGCGGCATTTGAGGGATCCACAATAATCATTGGAACCCGGACACTTTCTTCGTGGAAAAGTTCTTTCTCCCCCAGCCAGTGGTCGCCCAAATAATCACCGTGATCACTCGTGAAAACGATGAGGGTTTCCTCCATCTTTCCTGACGTTTCTAAAAAGTCGACCAGGCGACCAATGTGATCATCAACTTCGCTGATTAAGCCCATATACGCGGGAATGACGTGGCGCCGTTTTTCCTCGTCGGAGAAATTCTGGCTTTCTTCATGTTGCATGAAAGCGTTGACCACTGGGTGAGGGGCGATGCGTTCCTCATCTGACTTATTGACGGGTACAACATCTGTTTCACTATACATATTATGGTATGGGGCCGGTGCTATATAGGGCCAATGCGGTTTAATATAACTTAAATGCAGGCACCATGGATCATTTCCAAGTTCAGTCATTTTATCAATGGCCCGATTGGTCATATAGGCAGTTTCTGAATGTTTCTGATCGACGACGGCCGGTAGGTGAGCGTTTTTTAAAAACCAACCGCTCTGTAAATCCCCATTTTCATCAACACCGGAATTTGCGGCCGTATGCCAAGGATTATCGCCGTCATATCCTTGCCCGTTCAAATACTCGTTATAGGTCAAGTTAGGACCTGTTAGTTGATCTGGATGTAGGCCATCATCACGTTCCCACGGTTCGAAACCACATTGGCTTGCAAGAACTCCCGTTTTCGATAATGGGTCCAGTCCAAGCCTTTCCATATTTGCGCGATCGGCCGCCATATGGGTCTTTCCGATCAAGCCGGTTTGAACTCCTAATTCTCGCATGTGGTCGCCAAGCGTGGGTTGACCGATATTAAGGGGGACACCGTTATAAGTCGCCCCATGGGTGAACATATAGCGGCCCGTATAGAATGACATTCTGGAAGATCCGCAGACGGGGGCTTGAACAAAAGCTCGAGAAAAGTTCATTCCCCGACTTGCAAGTTTATCTATATTTGGCGTTTTAATTGTGGGATGACCGCTGCAGCCAAGGTAATCTGCCCGTAACTGATCGCACATAATAAAAAGTATGTTCCGAATATCGCCCATTGGCCGTTCCCTCAAAAATATTGTTTCACATTAAACTAACTGTTGGGATTGAGGAAGCTGAATAGGCGAGGCCAAGCTTTAGCGTCTTCTTTTAAGAACAGGTGACCGCCCCTAAATATTTCCAACTCGCAATTGGGGATAACTGCCGCTATTGCAGACGAATTCTCGGGCGGTGCGACACCGTCGAGCTCCCCGCCAGCAACAAAGGTTGGGAGCTCGAGCGTTTTCAATCTATCGTAAACATCATGATCCGCACGTGCTTTAAATTGCTGTTTCATCGCAGCATATTTAACGGGATCGTTATAGTTAGGCGCAGCTCCCTGATAATAATATTCATAGGTGCGCGTTGCGAGTTTCGGGTGCTCTTTCTGCCAGTTTTCATCATGCTTCAAGTTCATTTTTTTCATTATAAAACTAGCGTATTCTTCGGCGGTTAGGTTGGAAAGTGTGTGCAATGGGTACGACGACCCACCGGCGCCTCCGCTACTGGTACAGCATAATGCCAGACGAGTGATTTTTTCAGCATAAGAAAGAGCAAAATGTTGGGCAACCATTCCGCCAAAACTGACACCTACCACAGCCGTTTCCTCCCAGCCAATAATGTCTAAAAGTTTTGCAATATCATCGGCGTAACTTTGAAGCGTCGGAGGTTCATTTGGTCTAGTCGATTGGCCCATGCCACGGTGGTCAAAATTCAAAATCTCAAAATTTTGGGCGCCTGGAGCATCGTAAATTGTGGGACTGGTTCGAGTATCAGAATTGGTTCCCGTTATCATCATTAGCCGGGGACCGTTTCCTTGAATTTTATAAAAAATATTGTGGGTACCAAGCTTTGCAAATCCGGAATTCATTTAATTCTCTTATTATTAACTGCAGATACTTCACATTGCATTTTCAGCCCGCAGTGAACAAGCAAATTGTGTATTGAATTAGTTTTTATGGAATTGAGTTTTAAGTTCAGCAATTGCATCATCACATCTATCGAGCATGTCGGGAGTCGTTTCGATAATTTTACTATAATTACGTTGTCTACAAAACACATCTACTTTTGCAGCTTCACTGGACGCATTTTGCAGTCCAAACTGAGCAAAGCAACTCTGTATATCTTGAGCTTCACGGTGGATTTCAGACCATTCTTCATTTTGCATATATTTTGTAATTCTTTTCCGCTGTTCGTCATATTGCGACAGCATTCTTTGGGCAAGGTTTTCAACAACAGCTTGCCCCAAAGTTTCATTCAATTTCTGAAGAGCTTCAAGATCGAGAGAACTAGAGGAGTGTTGATCCATAGTAGGGGTGGGATTGAGATGAATGTTTCCAGGCTCTGTTTGTGTTTGTTCTGTAAATTTCTCTCGGCTGTATTTGTTCAAAAAATGCGCTAATTTTTTCTTTTCAATAGGTTTAGGAAGATATTCATCCATTCCAGAATCAAGACAGCGTTTTCTCTCGCCGTACATGGCACTGGCCGTTAAAGCAATTACAGGGATATTTCTGACACGGCCGGGAAGCTTCCTAATTTCGGTGGTCGCTGTATAACCATCCATCTCTGGCATTTGGATATCCATTAATACCAAATCGTATTTGCAAGTTGCGACCGCAGCAACAGCCTGTTCTCCATTTTCAACAATATCAACTTCATTGCCCCATGACTTTAAGAGCTGCTCCACTATGGCTTGATTGATTGGGTGGTCTTCTGCGACCAGAACGCAGAGAGGCGGGCCTTCAAACTCACCATTGCTGCTTGAAAAGTCGTTAGAATTTTTCTCCTTAAAGTCATTCCAGTTTGAAATCTTCAGCGTTAAATCGAAGTGGAGAGACGTCCCCTCTAGCCCACGTTCATCTATTGACATATTACCGCCCATGAGTTCAACCAAATGGGTTGCCAGTTTTAAGCCCGTAAAGTAGCCACTAACAGCACGGTCAGAGGGCATATCAGTTGGTGATTTCTCGTGTGTTAGGATTTCCCTTTGAATATCAATAAACCCTTGTCCGGTATCGCTGATTTTAAACCGAATAACCATATGCCCATCATCACGGGTTTCAATCGGATCGAGTGTGAGGGCAATGGTTCCGCTAGATGTATTTTGAATGGAATTTTTGAGAAGATGAGTTAATATCCGGAGAATTTTATCAATATCACAAGCAATAATATCAGGTAAATCTGAATTTCTACTGATCGAAAGATCCAAATTTTTCTTGGCAGCTTGATAACTGCATGCGTTTTTAAGTTGATGTAACATTTCGCTTATACAGGCGGGTGCAATATCCAACGCGGAGTTGCCTGTATCAATTTTCATAAGTTCAATATTGTCGTTCAACACTTGCATGAGTGAATGCGCTGAATTTTTAATAGTAGTGGCATGATCTAACTGACCATCTTTCAAATTTTCATTTCCCAATAAATCAATGCCTGACAAAATACCATTCATTGGGGTTCTCAAATCATGACTAATAATTTCTAAGAGCTCAGATTTAGCGTCGTTTGAAAGCTTGATTAATTCTTGTTCGGCCATTAGCTCTCTTACATGGGTTTGCGTGGCGGTTACCTCCGCAATATTAAGGATAAACCCACCGGATTTCAGGGGTATAGCCCGTAACATCATTGTTTTTTCGTCAAGACTAACGTTATGATTTATTTGGGGAGTTTTTGTCGTCGTAATTTTTGCGAGCAAGCTTGAGATCTGGGTTATGACGTTATTAAACCGGTTTTGATTCTGTCTAAATATGTCGAGAAAATCATTAAATGACGTGCCCTCGGCGATTTTTTCAACAGGTAGATCCAACAACTCTATTAGAGAATTGTTATGAGCGACTACACTCATTTTTGCATCGAAAATGCAAACGCCATCGGAAAAGCAAGTCAAGGTAGCTGCCAATATCTCGTGCAAAGATTGGCTTTTAGTTTCATGTTCTTTGAGCTCTGTCACATCCGACCAAATACTGACAGTTCCAGATGTTTTTAGAGCTATATCATCAATGCGGATGGATTTTCCATTTGTCAGTTTCTTGTCTTGATTTCGAAACCCTTTTTTATGCATGATTAATCGTTCATCAATCCACTCTTGTTCTCGGCCAAATGCTTCCTCCATTTGACCGCTATAGGCCGCAACCGTGGCCCAGTCACTAAATTCGATATCATCAAGGAAATCTAGACCACATAGAGCACTTAGTTTTGCGAATTTTTGATTGTAAACAGTTAGTTGATCATTTTGATTAAAGGTTGCTATAGCCGCAGGAAACGCGTCGAAGAGTTCTTGTAGTAATCTCTCGTGGGCCTCCAGATTAGCGACCCGTCTCTCTTTAGCATATAGAATTTCAAGTTGACGGCAGAGTGATCCTATTGTGGATATGAAGCCTTCATCAATATTTTGTTTTTCTGTTGAATACAGCTCCATTATGGCGACGAGTTTCTTTTCATAGATAACTGGAAAAGCAATGGCTGACACTAAACCAACCTCAAGAGCATGCCCTTTGCGAAGAAAATCTTTTACGTGCTGAATGTTGTCGATTTTGAGAAATTTTTTTTCTTCCCAAATCTTTCCAGAAAATCCAACGCCATACTCTATTCCAAGTCTCTGGGTAATATCCTTAAAATTCTCACATTCGGTGTGTTTGTCGCCGCACCAGTAGTGTTCAAAATTGTCATTATTGTTATCAATAAAACACGCATGACCTAAATCCCATTTTCCGAAGTGAGCCAATCTCTCAAGACATTGAGACGTCGCTGTTTTGAAATCGTTTGTTTCAGAAATAATGAGCCCACCTACATAAAGTAGCTCTATGGCTTCATTTCTTTGGGTTAGAACTTTTACTGTCGCGGTTTCTCTGGAAATTATCCATAGCGAGTTATAAATCAAACCACTTAGCAATATTAAATATGTGCCAATGGTATAGAAGCCAACTTGTGCTGGGCTTAAAGTCGGAGTTATGGAAACTTTATCAACACTCGGCATATGAATGTACAAGGTAAGGGCCACAAAAAAAACAAGCCAAAACTCTATTGTTGCAGGGCCATTTGTTTTTTTGACTAAAAATCCAACGAGTGTTCCCGCTAGAATTAGGAGAGTGGTATATTGAAGAAAGTTGCCTAAGGTTTCCGCCATTTGATGGTTAGACGGGTTCTGAATTAGTAACTGCCCCAAAAATGAAACCAGAAAAAACAGGCAAGCTGAAATTATTATAATAATTTTCAAATTGTGCGGGTTAATGCGACTCATGTACTGCCGTTGACAATACCCAAAACCCAACATTAGGCTTAAGAATAAGTGGGTGAAGTGATTGTTGTAATGGTATTTGTCTGAAAGGTTCGCATGATTAGCCGATAGCGTATTGGATGCGTAGATATGGGGAACTAAATCATAAACGGCGAAAGCGGTTGCGCCGGCTGTTGTCAGTGAAATTATCAGAAACATGGTGTTTTTCTTAAAATGGAAAAACACCAAAAAAGCAACGGCTGTCAACAGACCTACAAATATGGAAAGGCTTGATATGGCAATCAATAATTCTCGTGTATTCGGCCAATCGATTAGATAAATGGGATAAAGGAAAGAGATTATACAAATACTTGTGATCAAATATTGGCCACCAACAATTCCAATTCGGCTAGAACGATTGTAAATTTCGAGTTCATGAGTTCTGCTGGAATCTGACATAAGCAATATTCACTCCAGCTCTATCGTGGCTTTGACCTGATTACCGGTGCTGGTGTACTCTAG
>CAJXWA010000020.1 GCA_913062525.1 uncultured Alphaproteobacteria bacterium
CCCCGCCGCTTCTAGGCGGCGGGCATATTTCTTTGTTTTGGGGACAAACCTTGTTACAAACAAGGCATGAATATACTCGCAATTTCTGGCAGCACGCGGCAGGCTTCGACAAATATGGCGCTCATTGAGGCCATAAAGATCGCATCCCCCAAACATATAAATTTTAACATTTATAGGGCGTTAGGCGATTTCCCTATCTTCTCCACGGACTTAGAAGGGATAAAGACACCGAAAATCATCCAAAATTTTATTGAGCAAGTCCACCTAGCTGACGGCCTTATTATTTCCAGCCCAGAATATGTCCATGCCATACCGGGTGGCCTCAAGAATGCCATCGATTGGCTCGTATCTAGTGAGGCCATCATCCGGAAACCAGTGGTACTTGTACACGCCTCTCATCGCGGTGACGACATGCTACAATCGCTGCGACTGGTTCTACAAACTGTAACCAGTGGTTTTAACGAAGATCTATTTTTGAGAGTTCCCCTAATATCCAAATCGCCGGAGGAAATTAAATCCATTTTGAGTAATCAAGATGAAGTTCTCGCAATACAGAATTTCCTCACTAAATTTGCTCTCTCAATCCACAAACCCACCTGATTTATGCACCTTAATTTCAATAAAAAAACAAAAACATTGATAAAAACTGCTGAACTTGAAATCATGAAAGAAAACAAAAAACAAAAGCAGGTTCAACAATGTCTTATTCTTCCGTGTTTAAAAATGATCTTTTTGAAGGTCAAAATGTCCTTATCACCGGCGGCGGCAGTGGGATTGGTCGATGCATAGCGCATGAAGTATCCGCACTCGGTGCTTCCGTTATCATCACTGGCCGCTCGCAAGAGAAACTTGACAAGGTCGTCGCAGAGATAACCGAAGACGGCGGTAAAGCAACGGCCTTCTCGTTTGATATCCGCGATGAAGAGGCTGTTAAATCAGCCATCGCAGATGTTGTCAAAAGTTGCGGCCCCATCAACCATCTTGTCAATAACGCCGGCGGACAATTCCCCGCGAAACTTGAAGACATCAGCTTAAAAGGCTGGGAAGCAGTCGTGAAGAATAACCTCACTGGGGGTTTTCTCGTTAGCCGCGAAGTCATGTTGCAAAGTATGCGTGAAGGCGGCGGTAATATAGTCAACATTGTCGCAGATTTTTGGAACTCTATGCCAAACATGGGGCATTCAGGCGCTGCCCGTGCCGGCATGGTCAATTTCACACAAACAGCGTCTATGGAATGGGCGCATCATGGTATTCGGGTCAACGCTGTTGCCCCGGGATTAATCGCCTCGTCTGGATTAGATACATATAGTGACGATCGCAAAAAAGTCATTCAAACTCGCAGTCAAAAAATGCCCACAAAACGGCTTGGAACAGAATCTGAAATTTCAGCGGCAGTCGTGTTCTTGTTGTGTCCAGCGTCTTCATTCGTGACCGGCGAAACTCTGCGAGTAGATGGCGGAGTTCCCAATACGAACATCAATTATGACATCCCAGATCACAAAAAATTGCCTCCCTATGAAGGCTTTCACCGGGCTCAATATTCAGATTTCGTAAAAAGCCTGAAAGAGTAATTGAGGGGGAACTCCCCCTCACCCGGCCTTATGAGTTACCAAGAACATCCTTTACCTTTTCCGCAATTTCTTTGAGCGAGAAAGGTTTGGGGAGGAACTCAATATTATCAATATCGAAATCGAGTTCTTTCCTAAACGCATCTTCCGCATAACCTGATATGAATATCACTCGTAAATCCGGCTTTTTCTGAGTGATATTTTTAACCAGCGTTGGGCCGTCCATATTGGGCATCACCACGTCGGTAATGAGCAGATCGATTTCCCCGTCATATTCCAATGCGAGATCAAGAGCGGTTTCGCCGCAATCAGCTTGAAGGACTTCGTAGCCTTTATTTTGCAAGGCGCGAGCTGCAAACAAGCGAACCGGATCTTCATCTTCCACCAACAGAATAGTGCCAACACCCGACAGGTCTTTGTGCTTTTTCCGCGGCTCAATAACGCTCACATCAGCGACTTGTAGAACTTCTGAATATTTGGGAAGGTAGATTTCGAACATAGTGCCGACATCGTCATTATTCTTAACGAAAATAAAACCGCCTGTTTGCTTAATAATTCCGTAAACCGTACTCAGGCCCAGTCCTGTTCCCTCCCCAACCTTTTTAGTGGTGAAGAAAGGATCAAAAATCTTCTCAATTACTCCTTCGGATATCCCGGTTCCCGTATCGGTTACTTTAATTTTGATATAATCGCCAACGGGCACTAACTCATGCGCGTCTTGTCCGCGCACCCGAACTGAAAAATTCTCAGTCTTGAAAGATAACTTACCCTCACCCGACATGGCATCACGGGCGTTCACAGCAAGATTAATCACAACCTGTTCAAATTGACTTTGGTCAACTTTGACCATCCACAAATCGCGTTCATGCTTAATCTCAAGCTCGATGGCCTCCCCGATCAGACGGCGAAGAAGATTGGATAACTCAGCAAGAACTTCGGTCAGGTCAGTTACTTTTGGACGCAAAGTTTGTTGACGTGAAAACGCCAGCAATTGACGAACAAGGCCCGCCGCCCTATTGGCATTTTGCTTTACCTGACTAATATCTGAATAGGATTGATCACCCACTTGATGACGGAGAAGCAGTAAATCACAAAAGCCAATCATGGCCGTTAGAAGATTGTTAAAGTCATGGGCAATACCACCAGCCAACTGTCCAACCGCTTGCATTTTTTGACTTTGGGCGAACTGAACTTCGAGTTGACGTTGGGCAGAGGTATCAATGATATGAATGAGCATACTGCCGGCAGTGCTATCAGCACCTTCAACGGCACTAATGTAGAAGTTGGCAACTCGTTCCCCGTCGAGTAATTTCATTTCCAAGGGTTTTGGAGCTAGATCACTAGTGGAGGCTTGGGCGAGTTTTTGGGTCAAAACGTCTCTGTCTGGCTCCATAACCAATTCGCTGACATGGCAGCCAATAGCACTATCAACAACGGTTTCAGTCATGACCCGAAAGGCAGGATTGCCTTCAACGACAATACCTTCAGAATCCAACAAAACAATTCCAATGGGCGCAGCTTCAAAGAAACGACGGAAATGCTGCTCTGCACTTTCAACCCGTTCACGCCATAACTGTTCTTGAAGCAGTTCACGAACAACGCTCCGTGAGCCAATGACATTCCCATCTTCATCATGGGCTACTGTTTGCGTTACATGTACGGGTAATACAGTACCATCGCGCCGGCAAAGTTGAATTTCGCCTTCATATCTATGGCCATCGTCGCTCATGCCATCCATCAAGCTTAATTGACGGTCATCCCCTGTGATAACGATGTCGGAGAAGGCAATATGGCTGTCGGAGAGTTCCCGTTGATGATATCCCAACCATTCCGCAAAAATCCGGTTCACAAATTGGACGTGGCCTCTTTTATCCAGAGAGTAGAACCCAACCGGGGCATTATTGAAATATTCGGTTAGTTTCTCTCGCTCGCTACGTTCAACTTCTTCGATTTTATGTTGGGTAGTCGTCTCTGCCACGTACCAAATGATACAATCTGGCAATGATTTAATAGGATGGGCGAGAACAGCGAGCCATCGTCCTTCCTCAGTTTTCATTTCAACGCGCATATCATGAACTTCATCCCGCACAGCTGCATTATTCAATGCACGAATTTGCTCCCGCGCAGAAATGTTGTCGTTCATAACTTCTAAAAGAGTCTTATTTCCATCGCGTTTTTCAATACGTAAAACATCGTAATAGGCATTATTTGCGAGCAGAAAATCACCACTTTTATTCGTGATTAGACGGCCTTCTGGACTGGAAGACACAAATTCTGCAATCAAATCCATTTCGCCCGATGCAGCACGCCTCAAGCCGTAAAAAATCAAATACCAAAGGCCAATGCCCATGGCGGCGAGAACCATTCCACTCAGAATTAGGAGGTTGAAAAAGCTGAATTCGCGCCCAAGAATAGCTGCGATTACAATCAATGTTGCAACCAGGAAATACGCCGCGGCTAATTGCCGTGCGTCAACACCTAGAAAGAAACGCCTGTCTTTACTTCTTGTTGGACGTTTGTTGGGTCCCATTCGCTACATATTCCCTTTATCTTTTCTTCTTAAGGCGCATTACATACCCTATTATTTCCGCCACCGCACGGTAATGTTCTAGCGGTATTTGCTGCTCCAACTCACAGGAGGCGTGTAAGGCCCGCGCCAGTGGTGGATTTTCTACGATAGGTATTTCATTTTCATTAGCTATTTCCCGAATTTTCAAGGCAATATTATCCATTCCAATTGCCAATACAATGGGTGCCGGATCAACGTCAGGATCGTATTTGAGGGCGATGGCATAATGGGTCGGGTTGGTAATAACCACATTGGCCGACGGCACTGCCTGCATCATCCGTTGCCGTGACCGTTGCATCCGAAGAGCCCGCAACCGAGACTTAATCATCGGATCACCTTCAGATTGCTTGTTCTCGTCCTTAATTTCCTGTTTTGTCATCCGCAGCTCTTTGGCATGATTATAGCGCTGATACATAAAATCTAGGCCAGCAATTGCACCCATGACCGCCGCGACACCAGTGAGCAAGCTGAGAATTTGGGACTGTAATAATTCCAGAACTCCAACCATTTCGTAAGTCATGACCATCTGGAGTTCATCCATTTTGGGAGCAACAAACAGAAAGGCTATGGTGCCCACCAAAACGATCTTCAAAATCCCTTTTGCAAATTCAGTGAAAGATTTTATTGAAAATAGGCGTTTCACACCTGCAAATAGAGAAATCTTACTTAGTTTAGGAATAATTCGTTCAGCAGAAAATACCGGACGATGCTGGATTATCTGGCCTGAAAGTCCAGAAAGCATGAGGATACCCAGAACAGGTGCCAAAACTGCAACTATTGCATAACCTAAATTTTGAAAAACATCGCGCAAGTGAAAAGGTGCTAATGAAATATTGTGAGGCTGTTCGATAAACTTGAACAAATCAAACGATAACCCACGACCGAGTCCCGCCATAAAAATCAAAATCACGAGTGTGATCCCCATTGTCATGAACCAATGTCCAACTTCCTGGGATTTGGGGACCTGCCCTTTTTTATGGGCGTCCTCAAGCTTCTTGGATGTCGGTTCCTCGGTCTTCTGGGAGTCGTCTTGATCGTCTGCCATTAAATCTCCCCGAGGAAACGCATAATAATTTGCTCATAATAGGCAAGGAACCACATGATACTAGCCCCTGAGGTGATGGCAAAAATTGAGAAGGCCAACATTATTTGCAGCGGCATCGCAACGAAAAAGATCTGGACCTGCGGCATAAGTCTATTGATTAAACCAACGCCAATATAAAATGTTAAGCCATAGACCAAAAACGGTGCTGATATTTGGAAGCCTAACTTGAAGCTACCGGCAACAAAACCAGACACCAAACTCGCCAAATCACCGAAGGGCGGTAATTTACCCACTTCAAACAAAGTATAACTAGCATAAGTTCCTTGTATGAAAAGATGATGAATATCTGTTACGAAAATCATCGTCATTCCCATTAATGTCAGAAAACTACTTGTCACAGCGCCTTGTGTCATCTGAGCAGGATCAAAAAACTGCGCGGCTGCAAGACCTGATTGCTGGGCAATGATGGTGCCGCCAATATGAAGGGCACTAAGGGCAATCCTAAGGGCGCCGCCAAAGATCAAACCAATAACAATTTCGCCTGTAAGCAATAGAAGTAATTCGATAACACTGTCTGGCTGCAAAGGTAGTTTATCGATCACAAACTGCGTAATAAGGAAGGTAACAGATAGGGCGATTGAAAGTCTGAGACGGGGTGTTACAAAACCTTCACCAAAACCTGGGGCCGTCATAAAAATAGTGCCAATACGCGCAAAGACCAAAAGGAATGCAAAAATATTAACGTTGAGAAATTCCTCTAGCATCTATTCAGGCCTTATAACGCGGCAATACGCTGTGTGATCTGCTCCATAAGATCAATCATCGACGTAATCATGAAGGGGAAAAAAACAATTAAGGCGAGAAAAATCGCGAGAATTTTTGGCACGAAAGCCAATGTCATTTCTTGAATTTGAGTGAGAGCCTGAACCAATGCGACCACCAAACCAACGCTCAACGCAACGAGCATAATCGGAGAGGCCACCATCAATAAAACCCAAATTGCCTCACGCGCTACGTCAACGACATCTGTCGGTGTCATCCCTCACCCCTTTTACCAAAAAAATCAATCCGTGGTTAGATTGGCATTTTAATGATGTCTTGGTAAGCCTGAATTACACGGTCGCGAACGGAAACGACAGTTTCCAGTGTAACTTCTGCACTGCTGACTGCAGTCACGATATCAACAAGACCGGATTCACCGGTTAAAGATTGCAAACTTACTTTTTCAGAAGCCATCCCGTCATTGACGGCTTGCTTTCCAGCTTCACTCACCAAATCAGCAAAACTGGGGCCTGTCGACACTTCGTCAGAACCGACGCTTGTCCCAGAACCTTTAGAAGTCGCTGCTTGATCAATGGCTTTTTTATATGCCTGCAGCGCTGAATTTGGGGATATGTCCACCATGCTATGCTACTCCAATCCTGAATTGATCGTCCATTAACGCAGAATTTCCAGCGTTTGGGCAATCATTTTTTTGGAAACATCAATAACGCCCAAATTCGCTTGATAGGAACGTTGAGTTTCTTTCATATCCATGAGTTCAACCAAAGAATTGACGTTTGGTGTTTTAACGTAACCTTCTTCATTGGCTGCGGGATGGTTGGGATCGAACTTTAGCCCGAACGCGGATTTATCTTCAGTAATCTTATCAACCTCTACTTTTCGTGCATTTATCTCGCGATCCAATGCGTTTTTAAAAGTAACGATTTTCCGCCGATAAGGATCGTCGTCAGCTGTCCGCCCGACGCTGTCCTTGTTGGCCAGATTTTCTGAAATAACCCGCATCCGCTCACCTTGGGCTTTCATGCCCGCAGCAGCTAATTTCATTGATTTCAGAAGATCCATTTCAATCGCTCCTAATTACCACGACCAAGTGCAGTCTTAAGCATTCCAATTTGCTTTTTGTATAATGATGTTGTCATTTGATATTGAATTTGCGTGTCAGCAAGTTTCAACATCTGCTCTTCCAAAACAACACCATTCCCTGTTGGCGTCACTTCATAGGGGCTTTCGTCAGTCTTTGGGCGAAATTCCTTCGTCCCATCATTATTTTCAATATGACTTTTGTTAGTCTTTGTCAGGTGGACTTTAGTCTCCGCAGGTCGGATGACCATATCCTTGAATTTCTGAGGCTTTAGATCCTTAGCTTGGTAGCCAGGTGTATCCGAATTTGACACATTTTGAGACAGCACGCCTTGTCGCGCAGATAACCATTTCATGCGCTGAGTTAATGCTGAAAATAAAGGTATATTTTTTAAACTCATAATGTTCTCACTATGTCCGCCACAGACTTTCGTATACTGAATTTAGGTAAAAATGGTAAAGAAAAGGTAAATTTTTTGTTAATTCTCTCCGCTGGCCTTGAGACAAAAAAAATGCCTCTGACAGAACCAGAGGCATTATTATATCTGTTTTTTGGAAAGTTTAAAGCGTTATGCTGCTTCCCAGGCTTCAGGTTGATAAGACTGAACACAGGCTGCAAAACTACCGATCATTGATAAGATCTCGCCAGTTGCTGTGCAAAGCATGTCGTCAACAACGATAGCCTCTTCAACTAGATCCGCATTATTTTCAGTCAATACTTCATTATTGGCTTCAAAAGACGCAACATTGCGGCGGCTCAAAACTTCGTCAAATGCGAGAATTTTAACCGCTTCTTCGAACAAGCCAACTGGTTTGTTGTCTTCCATAAAGCCGCGCATAAAGCGAGCTGTCTGCGGGTTTGAACGCAAACGAGCCACGTGGCGAGAGCCACCCGGAACGATAACGGCATCGAAATGATGAGACATCGTAGTTGGAAGATGAGCGTTAGCTGGGAAGAAATGTCCCCAATTACCATTATGCCAGCTATTCACAACACCCTTTTCAGGGGATACGATTTTCACTTCGGCACCTGTTTCAACAAGTGACTTATGCAAATCGGTCATGTGGGATTCTTCAAAACCGTTAGCGACAAGGATAGCAACTTTTTTACCGACGAGTGTATTCTCCAACTGCATAATGTCCATATTCCTTTCAAATGGCGATCCTAAAAAGGGTGATCGCACTACATATAAATCAAACAAACTTTTAATCCGCCAATGGGCCGAGCTCACACAAGGCACCTGAAAAGGCGATTTCAATCGTATAAAATGTTTGTTGCAAGTATGAGGCAGTAACCTCACAACCACTCAATTTGGTATTTGTATAAACACCTGAGCGCCCGATACAAAGGTATCAGCGAGGCGGAACATAATCATTCCCTAAACGACATGCAAGCAAGAAGTTAAAAACTTTCAAACAAATGTGTCCGTCGTCATATTTTGTTTCTCTAAACCTAAAATTAGTGCCAATATTTCTGGAAAATGAACCTAAACACGCGAGTGACAAAAATGACTAGGCAAACCATAAAAACCGGGGCTGAATTTAGAAACGATAACAGAAAAACAAGATCCCTTCCCCCCGCAATGGTTAAGGAACTGACGAGACTTAACCCCCTCAAATCCACTCTTGCCATATTTGAAACCGTGGGCGTAATCGCTGTTTGTGTTGGTCTCAGTTTATATTTTTGGAATATTTGGGTTGTCGGTCCTGCAATTTTGATAATTGCAGCGCGTCAACAAGCATGCTTCGTTCTGGCTCATGATGCGGCCCATTATCGTTTATTTGACCGTCGCTGGCTAAATGATCTCATTGGCCGCATGGTTGCCTCTCCTGTTGGTATTTCCATGTGTAGTTATCGTGTCTTACACCGCTTGCATCACAATCATCTCTACGGAAAACAAGATCCTGACATTCCGCTGCATGGTGGATATCCACGAGGGACATCCTATTTAATCAAAAAATTGTTGAAAGATTTGCTGGGAGGGACGGCTTTTAAAACTTTTGCTTACTTTTTTGGCAAACAATCCGTTGATACAAAACACGCGGATGGTTCTGTTCAATCTCATAGCCCCCTTGATGACACTTCACCGGCACTTCGGCAGGCAGCTGATCGGGATCGGTGGACAATTGTCATCTTTCATATTGCGGTCCCCGTCATTGCTTTTTATGCTGGCTACCTTGAAGAATACGTAATTTTGTGGATTCTCCCTCTTTTCACTTTCTTGCAGCCCATTTTGCGATTTAGAGCCATTTGTGAACATGGAGCCGTCACATCCACCAGCAGCCCATTAAAAGCCTCTCGCACCAATTTGGGACCTGCCTGGATCAGATTTTTATTATTCCCCCACAATGTAAACTATCATATCGAGCACCACCTATATCCGTCTATTCCCCACTACAACTTACCTTTATGCCATGAGGAGCTCAAAAAGGCGGGACTACTTAAAGATGCAGAAGTTCGTGACATACGCGCAACAACGCGTCTTGTTGCTGGCATGGATCCAGCTTAACTCTGGTTAAGGTTAATTTTAGGGACTATTCTATTTGCTCAGCAGCGACATATTATGTTTTAACTGTCGTGCACACGAGCTGAGGATGCATGGATTGAATGGCTGATAACAAAGCAGGAAAAGAAAAACGCCCTATCGCTGTTGCCCTGTCCCATGACAGAGGAACAACAAAGGCACCTGTGGTTACCGCATCTGGTCGCGGAGAAGTTGCAGAACAAATTCTTAAAATTGCATTTGATAACGGTGTAAAGGTTCGTGAAGATTCTGATTTGGCTCAAATTTTATCTCAAGTGGAAGTTGAAAGCCCGATCCCACTTGAAGCGTTTGCCGCCGTTTCAGAAATTTTGTCTTATTTATACCGTGCCCAAAATGAAAACAGTACGCCTCCACAGTTTGAAGTAACAGGATTACCCGATGACACCGAATGAACAGATACTTGCCAATATTCATTCAATGAAATCTGAATTAGAATCCAGCCTTGCCGATGCTGAGCATGGCAGTTCTGTGGATATTTCAAAAATCCCCGCAAAACTATCAAAACTGCACGAAGAAGTCGCCGCGATGGATGTCTCTGAGCGCGGGATTTTAGTGGCTGGCTTTGAAGAGCTTTTGTCCCTTTTGGACGAATTATCAAAAATCATCCAAAACAGCTATAAAGAGATCAGCTCACAGATAAAATTCATCGACGGGGAATAACCCTCACACACACAAATCTGAATTTTGTTTCTAAAAATAATTTCTTCAGGTTAAGGTGTGAAAAAGTAAACTCTTTATAAAACGCATCAGGGGCATATGGATTTTTGGCTTTACATGAAATATTTGGTCGTTCTGGTCTTTGTACTTGGACTTATCGGCCTTATTTCAATTGCAATTCGTAAGTTTGGTTTTGTTCCGAGCGTTGAAAAATCACGCAGTAAGAAAAAACGCCTCGCCATAAGCCAAATGATTGGCATTGATGCCAAACGACGTCTTATTTTGGTCCGCCGGGATGACCGGGAACATTTAATTTTGCTTGGACCGACCGGCGATATTCTTATTGAACAAAATATCGACGCGCAAATAATGGCCGATGATAACGAAACCATAAGCCCTATCTCTAAGGCTGAGGAAGACGCCATACTTGAGGATATAGAACCTCGGCTACCAAGATTTTCAACTGGCTCCCACCGCAAAGGGGATGCGCAGTGACCTCAATCCTTTTTAAGTTTCTGAAACGACTTCGCCTATCTCATGTGATGATGGCGATTACAATGCTCCTCGGCGGTATCGCCTTTTTCCTTCCTGCTGAAGTGGCTGCTCAATCCCTCAACCTTGATCTTGGTGATGAAGCTGGCCCGCTAACAGGCCGCATTGTTCAAATTGTTGTTCTTATGACGGTGCTCAGTTTGGCACCGGCAATTTTGATCGTCACCACATCATTCACGCGCCTGATTGTTGTGTTATCATTGCTGCGGAGTGCCCTTGGCATTCAAACGACACCGCCAAACGTCGTTATTATTTCTCTCGCATTGTTCCTCACCAGTTTCATAATGGCACCCACGTTCGAGGCGGCCTATGACAACGGTATTCTTCCACTGATTAACGAAGAAATTGATGAAACCACAGCGTTTGAGCGGACAGCGCTCCCCTTTCAAGAGTTTATGCTCAAACATGCACGGGAAAAAGACGTATCCCTGTTCATGGATCTAAGCGCTACTGCACAAGTGGAACGCCCAGAAGATGTTCCGTTGAAAGTTCTTATTCCAGCGTTCATGATCAGTGAGCTCAAACGGGCGTTCGAGATCGGCTTCTTGCTGTTCATTCCATTTCTGGTGATTGATATGGTCGTGGCCTCTATCTTGATGTCCATGGGTATGATGATGCTACCGCCCGTAATGATCGCCCTGCCCTTCAAGCTTATCTTCTTTGTGTTAGTTGACGGCTGGAACCTTGTGGCCCGGAGTCTGGTTGAAAGTTTCGTGAACGGTGCGCCGCCGTCATGACGGGGCTTAGCCGCGCTTTTGTCGGCTTATGTTTATTCCTGCTCCTTAATTTTGCGGGCACTGTCAGTGCTAAACAGCCTTATCATTGGTCAAATACAGACCCTTCCATTAGCATCACCCATATTTTTCAGGGCCAAATTAACAAGAAGGGTAAGGCAACTGGATTTCATTATGCTGGAATAGAAAAACCAACCTATGAAAATTCTCCGCGCCTGAAACAAATTCTATCGAAACCCAATAAGGTTGGCGTCTATACTGCGATTATTGAAGTCTGGGACGCCAAGGGTGCTCTGTGGAAATCCAAGTTTTCCAGTCTATTTCCAGATCACTTCACCCGCACCAAAATTATGGCTGCCATATTAGCAGCCTTTAAAGGCAATACCCTCAAAGCCGAGCGCAAATGGCGAGGTAAATCTGGTCAAGGCTTTGATATTGAAGGTTATATGCTGAAGGATGGACGCATTATCACAGCCTATCCAATCTACAAAATAAATGAATAGAAATGATCTGCACGTTTCAATTCCAACATAAAAATAATGATATCCTCTTCCATTGCGATGAAGATGGAGAAATTCTACGGCGCTTTTTGGAAAGTGAATTGCAGGAAGATCTTGTCTATACATCGAAACTATTAGCGGATTGTAAGTCCAAAGACACCGTCGTTTCTGAAATCACAGGAAACGCTTATACCTTGTTGATTAATAAACAAAAATTCAAAATTGAAAACCAGTTTGATGAAACTGAACAGCTTGTCGGTAAACGTGACTATCTGATCGAAATTCTGGAAAACTGGAAGGCTCTTTTACTGAGTAAATCCAAATTGTAGCGCGCCTTCCTCGACACAAACCAATAGCAGCAATTAACGCTATATTAACGAATAACTCCTATAAAGTGCATATCATAATTGCTATTTTCGTATAAAGTTTGTTTAAAATTTTATATAAATGGAGTTTAACATGGCCCCTGCTATAGGATCTGCGCTTGCTGGTATGACTGCCGCGACCCGCCGCGTGTCGGCTGGAGCAAGCAACATCGCAAATATGCAAACCGTTGGTAAACCCGGTGGAAGCGGCAGTGAAGCTGCCTATAAACCTGTTGATGTGGTGAATATCTCTGGCCCGAACGGCGGACCTGAGGCAAAGGTCGTGGAGCGTAGTCCCGCAACATCCCTATCTTATCAGCCCAATCATCCTTATGCGTCTGATGACGGATATGTTGAAAGCCCTAATATTGATGTTGCAACGGAGCTGGTGAATAATAAAATCGCCCAGCGGGCTTATGAAGCAAACATCAAGTCAATCATCACTTGGGACGATATGCAGGCAACCCTGCTGGATATTAAATCCTGATCCCAAGTGACAATAAACTCAATCAAAACCGTTATTAAGACGCCAATACACGCGCTTTAGCGGCATCATATTCGCGGACCAAACGCTCAACCAATTCACCAGCTGTTGGAACTTCCTTAACCGCGCTGATACCTTGCCCGCAGCCCCAAATATCTTTCCAAGCTTTTGCACCAGTGTTCCCACCGGATCCGAAATTCATTTTCGTTGCATCACTTTCAGGGAGATTGTTCGGATCCATACCAGCGGCCTCGATTGACGGCTTCAAGTAGTTCCCATGAATGCCTGTGAACAAGTTCGTGTACACGATGTCATCAGCGTTACAGTCAACGATGCCGTTTTTATAGCCGTCACTTGCATTGGCTTCTTTGGTCGCAATAAACGCAGAACCAATATATCCCATGTCAGCGCCCATGGCTTGAGCTGCCAACACAGCGTCACCAGTAGCGATGGAGCCACCAAGAAGGACAAATCCGTCAAACCATTCGCGAATTTCTTGGATAAGAGCGATAGGGTTCAAAACGCCCGCATGGCCGCCTGCACCAGTTGCAACTGCAATCACCCCGTCGGCGCCTTTTTCAATGGCTTTTTTGGCAAAGCGATTGTTGATCACGTCATGGATCACAATTCCGCCGGCTGCATGCATGGCATCATTCACCGCTTCTACAGCTCCCAGTGATGTAATGGTGATGGGAACTTTATATTTCGCACAAAGTTCAACATCTTGCATAAGCCGATTATTGGATTTGTGAACAATCTGATTAACCGCAAATGGCGCAGCAGGTTTGTCGGGATTAGCCAGATTATAGGCATCTAACTCTTCCGTGATCTGAATAAGCCATTCTTCCAAGACTTCAATTGGGCGCGCGTTTAATGCTGGGAAAGATCCCACAACACCCGCTTTACACTGTGCGATTACCAGCTCAGGGTTTGAGATAATAAAAAGCGGTGATCCAATGACAGGTATGGACAATCTGTTTTGCAAAAGCGGTGGTAAAGACACAAGGCTCTCCTCAATTTAATCGTTATTATTGTTTAATTCAGGTTGGAAAATAAAACACTTCCCAAGTGGACATATGTCCGTATAATACATAAATGGACATATGTCCACATATTCCATCACCCAGTGATATGGACGTCAGATGACAAGAAGTGATGCTCTTTTAAACCGCCAACAAATTATGGATGCGTTTCATAACGCAACCCGCCATGAAGTAAAACGTCTGCCAACCATGTCAGACATTGTAAAGCTGTCTGGCCTTGGCCGGGGAACCGTCTATCGTCATTTTCCGGATATGGGTGCCCTCGCCTTTTCATTTATGGCTGTGGGATATGAAGCGTTATTTGCCACGAGCCGAGAATTACTGCGGGCGGCAACAACTCCCGAACAATCACGTGCAGCACTTGAAGATCATCTGTATAGATTTCGGAGCTTCACAAAAGAAAACCTAGCGCTACTCACCACGCCAGAAGTCACTATATCTGACGGCTGTAGCCTTGCACAGACAAGTCAGCGACAATGCGTCAGGCGGGCGTTGCGCGATATGGCGGGCATTGGGAAAACATCGCCAGATATACTGGAAACTGCTGTCGACCTTATTTCACGGTCAGCGGAACCGGCCCATTTGAAATCCGTTGGTGTTAGTCAGTACTCCGAAGATCCCACAGCAGGTTTTGCAGTGGAGCTTGCTCTCGAAATAGCAGATGCGGTGACAATTCGGCTCAAAAATTTAGATCAGCGGTAATTAATATCCAAGATTGATGTTTGAAAAAATAAAACCTAAACTTTCAAAAAAAGGTGATCAAAATGTCTGAAACTAAAGTAGCCCTAGTTATTGGTGCTGGCGATGCAACAGGCGGTGCTATCGCAAAACGATTTGCAAAAGAAGGCTTCACTGCCGTTTGTGTTCGTCGAAACGCGGATAAACTCATCCCTCTGGTTGATGAAATTGAAGCCGCCGGCGGAAAAGCAGTGCCTTTCGGATGTGATGCCCGTAAAGAAGAACAAGTTGCTGAATTAATTGAAAACATTGAAAACAATATTGGCCCTATTGAAGTCATGGTTTTCAATATTGGCGCCAATGTCCCCTCCAGCATTCTCGATGAGACGGCTCGAAAATATTTCAAGGTTTGGGAGATGGGCTGCTTCTCAGGGTTCCTGTGCGGCCGTGAAGTTGCCTTGCGAATGAGAGATCGCGGCCAAGGCACAATTATATATACAGGCGCAACATCAAGTACGCGTGGTGCAGCCAATTTTGGAGCGTTCGCTGGATCGAAACATGCCCTCAGGGCTCTTGCCCAATCCATGGGACGGGAACTGGGACCGCTGGGTATCCACGTAGGGCACGTTATTGTTGACGGCGCTATTGACACCGAATTCATCAAAACCATGTTCCCTGAGCGTTATGCCTTAAAAGAAGACGATGGTATTCTAAACCCTGATCATATCGCAGACAACTACTGGCACTTGCACAATCAGCCCCGCGACGCATGGACGTTCGAACTCGACCTTCGTCCTTGGTCGGAAAAATGGTAATCTAAACGATAATAATAAAAACAGAGAGGATACAAAATGACCGTAACTGTAGAACTCCACATTGATGTGGCCAGCCCAAACATCTATTTCTGCCATAAACTTGTTCCAGGCATCGAGAAAAGAACCGGCGTAACCTTTAAATATGTTCCCGTCCTTCTTGGCGGAATTTTTAAACTAACCGGTAATCAGGCGCCTTTCGTTACCAATCAAAATGTCCTGCATAAAAACGATTATATGCGCATTGAAATTCAACGGTTTGTTCGGGATCACGGCTTGACTGATTTCCGCATGAATACAAACTTCCCTGTAAACACTGTGCAGCTCATGCGCGGTGCTATTGTGGCAGAAGAAGAAGGATTTTTAGCGGCATATTTCGATGCTGTGTTGAAGGATATGTGGGAAAATTCACTCAAGATGGATGACCCTGAAGTGGTTCACAAAGCCTTCACTGATCATGGGTTCGATGCCGATCACATTTTCAAACGTGTACAGGATGCGGACGTAAAAGAAAAACTTCTCGCCAACACAACAAAGACTGTTGAACGCGGTACCTTTGGTTGCCCAACGACGTATGTTGGCGACGAAATGTTCTTTGGTAAAGATCGTATGGATGCGATCGAACAGGAAATTGTTCGCCAGCAGAAGAACGGTTAATTTTGACCCAAGGAGGCATATATGAAAAGTAACGCGTATATTCGTTTGCGGCAGGTATGCCTCGCTACCCTTGATATTCGAGGTGCGGAAGCCACCATTTCTAGGATTTTGGATCAAACACCTTGCCATAAAGAACAGCTAGATCATTTCGGTTTGGAAAATTCCCTATTTGCCGTTGGTGGTAGTTTTATTGAGATTGTCGCCCCAACTCGCGAAAACACAGCCGTTCACCGTTTTCTTTCCCGAAGCGGTGGAGTTGGCGGCTATATGGCTATTTTTGATTGTGATGATGTCTCAATCAGGAAACAGGCTGCAGAACGTCTTAATATTCGAACAGCTTTTGAAAGGTCAGATGAAAAAGCAGACCTATTACAGCTTCACCCCCAAGATACAGGCATAACGCTTGTTGAGTTTGACCACCATTACGGTGGTGAAGTCCGATTTGGCGCCTATCAATGGGCAGGCGACAATTGGCAGAAGGAATTAAACAAGGATATTGACATCGTTGGCGTCGCAATGAATTGCCAAAATATTGAAGAAAAGACGGTACAATGGTCTCAATTATTTGGCGTACCAGCCACACATGCAAACATACAATTGGATCATGCAAGAATTGAATTTACGGCGTCTCAAGAACCCGATCATTTCAGCTCAATGCATCTGGGTTGCGCGCATCCTGACGCCGTTCTCGATCGTGCCTTAGCTGAGGGATTGAGCATTAAAAACAATAGCTTCGAACTTGCTGGTTTAACGTGGCACATTCACCTGAAGTGACGGCACCACATAAATTAATAATTTTTTTACTTTAAATACCACTAATATTGATATATAAGATTTTTCATAGTTTCCCGATCACCATGGACTGGTTTTGACTTTGACAAAAAACATTATCCGCTTCGGTCTCCCTCTTTTGGCACTTGTGGCTTTGCCTGCAATGTCGCTCGCAAGTGAAACTGCGACGGACCCGATTGTTAAAGATATACAAATATCACAAAAAGCGGATAAACCTTTATCGGAGTTGATCGTAGGCTTTAATAGCAAGTTCAAAGTCCTTGAAAACATTCAATTTTGTGTTTTTAAAAAATATTCTGACGTCAATGCAAATTCCAAATTTGACGGCCTCAAAAAACAACAACCAATAAACAAGATTTAATTAGGGCCGCGAATACAGCGGCTTAATTTTTGGCGACAGCGAAGCTTTTTGCCCCAATATCCCCTCTTAGAATGCGTCGAAAATTCGAAATTGTAACCAGATAATAGACGGATATGCGGCCAACCATATCCAGAAAAAACGGTTTAACCCAAATAGGAACGCATTTGCCAAGTGAAATGTAGCCGCAATAACAAGTCCCAAAATCAATGTTGGTTGACTGATTAATGTGAGCGGGAAAATAAGCTCAAATAAAATTACAGCCCACGACATAACCAACAATAATTTCGGCCAATTCCATAAGCCCCTCAAATGTTCACTCACTGGGTAGGATGAGTAGCGAAACACATCGTTCAGGGCGAGACCGTTCCGCCACTCTGGATTGATAATTTTGACCCAGCCTGAAATAAAATAAGACATCACCAATTGCAGGGCCAAGTATCCGAACACCAACTCTCGCCATGATTGCTCGGGCAAAAAATGAACGAGGCACAAACAGGACAACAAAAGCAAGCTCATGCGATCGCTCCCACCATTATACGGCCCTTGAAACCTGTAAAGCATAAGTAATGCCAAAGCCATAAGAGCCAGGCTTACCCACTCTGTCTCAAACCCCAGTATTAAAAAGACGCACAAAATGATCCGCGGTATGAATAATATCTGTTCATTTTTTGGTGCAAAAATATGTTCCATGCTTTGTTGGATGAAAGCAAATCCGGTCAATATTTCAGTTAAACATATGGCAAATTCCAACGTCATTACACAATATTTTCAATATGTTGGTGGATCGGTGACATATACATGACTCGCTTTTTTATCTCAGTACCTTGGCGATCTAAAAACACCAACCTGAATTGCAAGTAGGGCTGTATTAAATCCATATCTTCATTTCGTTTAAGGTCACGGGAAATACGATTTTGAATTTCCGCGCGGCTGTGTTCTGTCGGATGCGCCATCAATCGTTCTGCGCAGCTAACAAGAAATAGGCTTTCATTCCAATGAGGGTTCCACAATATGCGCTTAAACATCTGAATAACAGATAACCGTTGTGGTCTAGGTCGAAACTCTGTCCAATTTACGGGAGCTTCATCTTCCGTTTCAAGCAACGTAAATTCAATCCGCGGAGAGGGGGCAATCACATCAAAAAATCGCCATGACGGAATGAGTGCTGGCAACAGCAATTTGAAAGAGTGAATTACTTTTCCAACCGAGGTGATACCCACCCATTTTCTCCAAAATCTTTTGTCTTTTAGGATGTAGGTACCCTAGGTATCGAAATACCTAGAGTCAATTCAGCTATTTCATTCGGTATTTGGTTACTTGTTGTCATCCCAAACGGAGAGAACAATTTTTCCAATATGGTTCTTCTTTTCAAAGGATTTTTGAGCTTTAGCGATATCACTCAATGGATGGATTTCAGCAATTAATGGCTTTATGTGACCTTTTTCAATATGTGTAATCAAATTTCTGAACACCTCTGGCTCGAGAACAGTGCAACCAAAAAAGCTAAGATCTTTGAGGTAAAGAGTTCTAAGATCCAAATCAACCATGGGGCCGCCAATTGCACCAGAAACTGCGTACCGTCCCCCTGCCCTCAAAACATCCAACAAAGACGGCCATTTCTCTCCGCCTACTAGATCAATAACAACATCGACGCTATCTGTACCAAGTGCTTCGACATAGTTATCATCTCTCTCAATTGTCCGATCTGCGCCTATCTCTAATAACGAAGCCGCCTTTGACGAACTTGTTACTGCAATGACCTGTGCGCCTCTAGCTTTGGCGAGTTGGATGGCAGCGGATCCAACACCGCCGGACGCACCTGTTATTAAAACAGTGTCATTTTCTCGAACTTGCGAGCGCGTTAGCATATTCTCGGCTGTTGAATAAGAACACGGGAACGACGCAAGCTCCTCGCTCGTACACGTACTGTTAATGGCATACGCATGGCGCGCGGCAACCACAGTATATTCCGCAAAACCGCCATTACATTCCGACCCAAAATACCATGGTTTATCGGTGATTTTGTCGCTGACTTCGCGCAGGCAAGGTTCAATAAGTACGCGTTCGCCAATCCGGGTTTTATTTATATTAGCCCCTACCGCGACGATAATTCCACAGACATCCGCCCCTTGAATGAGGGGAAGTTTCAAAGCCTGCCCAGCCCAACTCGCATCCTCGGAACTTTGGTCACTCTTGGAATACCACCCGATACGCGTATTGATATCTGTGTTGTTAACACCGGCAGCAGACACACGGATAACGACTTCATTTTGTTTTGGTTTCGGCGTTGGTATATTATTGTCATAACGCAACATTTCCGGGCCGCCATGCCCTACGAGAAGAACGCCGCTCATTTTACCCGGAACAACTGCCATAACCTTAACTTTCTTCTGCCTAAAATATTTACGATTTTAACTCGATATCAATTCCGTTCGGAAGCCGCAAGAATTTTCAAACCCAATGCACCTATCACAAGTGATGCGAAACGATCCATGTATGTTTTTGCTTTGAGGTACCTTTTACTGACCGCATCAGTACTCATAGCCAGTGCAAGCAATGTGTAGAATATTATCTCAATAACAAAATGGTTTAACACCACGATCGAATTGTCAGTGATCCCCATGTTCGCTGGGAAAATGACCACCAAAACCGCTGCCGAAAACAGAACAGATTTTGGGTTTAAAAGATTGAGGAAAATACCCTGCCGAAATGCATTATTCACCGTTTTAACTTTTGCAGCTAGGATCTCTTTTGCTCCGCGCCAAATTTTGACGGCAATATAAAGCAAGTACACAGCGCCAGCGACTTTTGCAGTCGTATAAGCCAGTGGAAACAACGTGAATACAGTCTCTAGCCCCAATAACGCCATCAATGTCCAAGTGGCGGCCATCAAGCCTAAACCGCACCCCATAATAACACCTGATTTACGCCCCGACGCCAAAGTCGTCCGAATTGCAATTAAAAGCGCGGGGCCTGGGCTTGCCACCGCGACAATCAGAGCAATGTTAAAGGCTATCAAATTTTCAAATGTCATATTTTTATCCAATTTATATAACAGGAAGAATACGCTAATAAAGATTGATGTTGCACTGAAAAATTATCTATATGAGCTTGTAAAACCAAATGTTCCTGTTATGTTCTTTTTGTATTCATAAACAGAGGATTTAGAATGATCAAGGGAAGTTGTCTTTGCCAAAAAGTGAAATTTGAAATCACGGGCGAGCCGTTTTCGTTAAGTTATTGCCATTGCTCAAGATGCAGAAAGGCTGCCGGTGTGTTTTCTGCCGTTCTGATTGGTAAAGCGGGCGATCTTCAAGTAACCCATGGGCAAGATGATATCGCCAAGTTCATGCCTGAGGGAGAATGGAAACTTGAACGCTGTTTTTGCAAGACCTGCGGTACGTCCCTTGGGGACATGGCCACCGGCGATATATATGTGATCGCCGCCTCGGCACTAGATGACGAGCCAAACTTACAACCCATGGCTCATATCCATACAGCCTCTAAACCAGATTGGTATGAGATCACCGATGACTTGAAGAAATTTGAAGGTGATTACCTTCCTAACAAGTAAGGGAGGTCGTTCATGACGATATAAGCAGTATCGTCATGAACTTAGCGAACTAAAGTTTGATGCAAAAGCCGTCTTCTTGCTTAAAACGGATAATGTTGATTTGGATCTTCAATTGTCACCCAGCGAAGTTCGGTGAATTGATCGACCCCTGCACTCCCGCCAAATCGTCCATAACCACTATCTTTGATACCGCCAAATGGCATTTGTGCTTCATCATGAACTGTTGGCCCATTTATGTGACAAATCCCAGACTTCAGTCTATCTGCAACGTCAAGAGTTCGTGTGATATCACTTCCGAAAACAGCCGCAGAAAGCCCATATTCTGATGAGTTCGCAAGCTCTACAGCATGATCCGTATTACGTGCTCGGATCACACAAACAACAGGACCAAAGCTTTCTTCAGAGAAAATTGGCATCTCCTCCGTCACATGATCAACGATTGTCGCGGGCATAATTGTCGATTTTTCTGGTGTTCCGCCCGTAGTCACACGCGCACCCAATGCAGTTGAGCCATTAATAAGCGTCTCAATGCGGTCAATAGTTTCCACATCCACAACAGATCCAAGGACGACTGGATCGGTCGGGTTTCCGAACGGTAATGCCGCAGCTTTAGCGGTCAGTTTTTCAGTGAATTCATCAGCAATTTTTTCATCAACAATAATGCGTTCCGTTGACATGCAAATTTGGCCTTGGTTCATAAAGGCGCCAAATGCCGCTGCGTTCACTGCGCCGTCAATATCAGCGTCATCGAGGATCACCAGCGGTGCTTTGCCACCCAATTCAAGAATACAAGGTTTAAGTAAACGTCCGGCCTGCTCACCAATAATTTTACCAACTTTTGTGGAACCGGTAAAATTAATGCGGCGCACACTAGGGTGAGAGATCAGGGCGCTAACAACCTCAGGCGCGTCTTCTGCCGCATGAGTAACGATGTTTAAAACACCTTTGGGCAAACCAGCATCCATGAAAGCCTGACCAATTAGCATATGTGTTTTTGGGCATTTTTCTGAGGCTTTAAAAATAACCGTATTTCCGCAAGCAATGGGCATTGCGATGGCCCGAACACCAAGAATGATCGGTGCGTTCCACGGTGCCATACCCACAAGGACGCCAACCGGTTTACGCAACGCCATTGAAGTGGATCCAGGTTTATCAGATGGAATGACTTCCCCTTTGATTTGCGTCGTCATTGCGGCCGCTTCCCGCAAGATTTTGGCGCCGAGCATCACATTAAACCCAGCCCATGGCGCAGTTGAGCCAATTTCATTAATAGCAGTTGCTATAATTTCATCACTCAAAGCTTCTAAAGCATCTGCAGCCTTGTTAAGAATGCCTCTGCGTTCCGTCGGTCCTGTTTTTGACCATGCAGGGAATGCTGATGCCGCAGCGGCGGCGGCTTTATCCACATCGGCTTTACGGGCCGCAACCGCTGTCGTTGCCACAGCTTGCGTAACGGGGTTCAATCGCTCAAAAGTTCCCTTCGCGACAGAGGGAGTATACTCGCCATCAATAAGTAGTTCGGTATTCATTCTTTAATTCCTGTTATTTAACACTGACCAATTTACGGCTAAAAACGCTTGCCATAGTTGGTTTAAATTTTAAAACTGATAAAAAACAATAGGTTAGATGGTTATCTTTATGTTTTAGTTAATCGGGTGAGATCGAAACTTCGATCATGGCAAGACCTCGGCCTTCTTCAATATGAACAAGCGCTTCTGCGAGAGCGATTTCAAACTGATCGGCGGAGGATACGTGACGGGCCCAAGCCCGACTTGCTTTGGCCACCTGCACGAAATCTGGACTTGGCGATAGACTTGTTAGCGGTACGTTATTTGCCTTCGCGGCATACCCCTCTGGATAAATATCAAGTACGGATTTACGGACAGCTCCCCATTCCCGGTTGTTCAAAACAATGACGAGCATAGAAATGTTCATTGCCTCAGCTATCTGATGGCAGGCCACTGGGTTGCTAAACATGTAACAACCATCTCCCATGGTTGCGACGACCGTTCGCTTGGGCTGCGCAAGCTTGTATCCCATGGCCGCCGGGAAGCCCCACCCCAACCCACCAGAGTGCGGTCCATCAAACCAAGATTGCGGATCTTTCAATGTCATGAACGGTAATTGACAACCCAACTCTGAAAAAACGCTGGCGTCGCGATCTCCCAATGTTTTCGCCAATGTCATACTGACCCACGCCTTACCAAGTGCAGCGTTATCTCTTGTAGACTCAGCAGACGCTATTCGGCTCGCTTGATTAACGGCATTGATTTTAGCGATGGCCTCTGCACGCTTACCATTTCGGTCTCGGTATTCGTCTGCATACCCTTCTAGTGCCGACGCAAGAGCAAGTAATGCAGGGCCTACTTCGCCAGGCAGGCTCAAATCTGATCGGAAATTTCGAACCGGGCAGCGTCCATGTAAGGGGTCAGCGCCCAATTGTATGACCTTGCAATCTGGATGAGGTTCGCCAGCATCAGGGGCCCACGGCGCAAGGGAGTCGATGACCAATATAACATCTGCTTTTTCTAAAAGAGGCAACGGATCAGGTCCTGCTGCCATGGGATGATCGGTCGCCATAGCTAACTGCACTGCCCAATATTGGGATACAGGAATGCCCCACCGACTTGCCATTCTTTCAAGTGCAGCAAACCCAGCCTCGTTCCCTGCCCCGCGCTGGGCAAAGATTACTGGATTATCAGCCTCAGCAAGTAACTTGGCAGCATGTGCAATATCATGCGGTAGAGGTGCCGATTTTGCCCCTTGAAATTGCGGACGGGTTTCAGCCCCTGCAGCTGGCGCTTTTTCACAAAGGACTTCCCGCGGCAAGCTCATATAAACAGGCCCTTGGGGTGTAGACGTTGCAATGCCGTGGGCGCGATCCAATGCATCGTAAACTTGCTCAGGAAACCGTAATTCATAATCCCATTTACAGGCTTCGCGCACCAAAGACGTTTGATCAAACATCTCTTGACCCCAGCCAATTGGCACTGTTCGAGCACCTAAGCGTCCTTTCTCGAGCGTCGGCGTTCGCCCTGACATCAGCAGCATTGGTACGTTATCTGCCGCTGCATTAATGGCTCCCATAGTGCAATTTGCGAGACCAACATTTGTATGCACCATAACGGCCTGCGGCTTGCCACTCGCCAGATAATACCCATGAGCCATGCTGATAGCCGCACTCTCAAAAGGAATGGTTACGGTTTTTGGCAGCTCCATATTTTTTTGAGAAGCTTCGGCTAAACCCTCGATGATTGGCGGAAAATCAGTGCCGGAATTGGCAAAAACATAGTCGACCCCCAACCGCCTTAATCTCGAGAGAAGCGCCGCTCCAGCAGTAATCATCTCTGGGTCAGCATTAGTTTTAGGTGCATCTTTTTTCATAAATAACTCACATAATGAGAATTAAATCTTATTTAATGAGATCGTATTGACTTTAACTTGTCAAGGCATATTGCTGCTGTTAGACAAAGTTGGCAGGCCCTCTAAGGAAACAAAAATGACAACACCGCTCAATGAATCTCTCATTAAAGGCTTTTCGATCCTGAAACTTTTTTCGAAGGAAAGACCAGAGATATCAACATCTGTTGTTGTACAAGAATTGGGCATGAATACAGCGACAGCGCACAGGTTCCTTGTAACGCTAGAAGAAACCGGCGCTTTAGTAAGCCGTCAACGGGGACGTTATTCACTGGGCTTGCATATGGTTGCACTTGGTCGTACTGCTGAACTGACCAACCCGCTTGCCGCCATCGTCCAACCTGTCATAGAAGACATAAGCACAGAATTACGTGAATCCGTAATGGCGTGTCGCCTAAATCGTGACGGAGCAGTCTGTATCGCTGCGGCTATTGCCAATAGACCAATTACGGTAAACATCAGTGTCGGTGAAGTCCTAGAGCTCCATTCGTCGGCACAAGGTAAAGTTTGGCTTGCATCAATGAGTGATGAGGAAGTCCGAGCGATTTTGAAGGAGCTCCCTCTCAAAAATTTTAATTCCAATACAGTGACCGATATAGACGCCCTTTGTGAGGAAATCCGTGTTGTCCGCTCTCAAGGTTATGCACTTAATCAAGGTGAACGTGAGGAAGATATTGCTGCGGTGGCGGTGCCCGTTAAGAATAAGGACGGGAAAACAATCCTGTCATTTTCTGTATTCGGAATGGTTAGTCGTTTTGATCAAGAATTAATTGAACGGGCGAAGACACAGCTTTTCATTGCTGCAAGTAAAGCAACACTCGCCCTCTCATAAAGCCATTAGAACTTCAAAATGGCGCTGTTTCTACTTCATTTAGTGGTACGGGCCATTTATTGGTATTTATCGATCTAGTTAGTTATTCAGATTGGTCCGTTACTATTAAAATTATCATTTTAGATAATAACAACATTTTTTGTTAGCTGTGGTTGATTAAAAAATTACATAAACAACTTTGTTGTTGCCCGCCTTGGCTGGGAGCAATAGGCTCGTAATGAGTTTCAGCTTACTAGAGGCGATCCAGAAACATGCTTTTTCATATTTTCCGCTTAAAATTCTACTTACCCCTGATGGCCCTTGTCATTTCAGGTTGCCAAACTACACAAAATTCCCAGATATTTGATAACTTTCCCGTGCACGTAAACGGGCCTGTATACACAGGAAACATTAGTCCGATTACAACGCCAATCAATATTTCCTTTAATGCATTTGGTAATGGAAAACTCACGAACAAGAAAAAGACGAAAACTGTTTCATCAAATGGCTCCGACCTGATTGGAGAGGATGAAAGTACAGAAATAAACGTATTTACCTTAGAAACCCAAAAGCATCATAGAGGTGTTTTATGGCGTATGTCAGCTCCTGTAGAAGAGACTAATGATGTAATTATATGGAATTCAGTCAGGACTTTAACTGGTAACTTCCTTAGCTCAAACATGGAATCAGGCAAAGGCATAACGTCAAATAAAGATTTGGCTTTAGTCGAAAAAACTTTACGCCCCTTGTTTGGTATAGAATATCAAAGCCAGCTAAAAACAGGTGACGCTTTGTATCAAAATTTAGATTCCATATTTAAGGATTTATTTTCAAACTTATATGGATCTTTGGGCAAACAACTCCAACTCAAAATAACCTCAAAAGTTGCTGGAACAACAGTTTATAAGAAAAAATCCGCTATTCTCGCTTTCTGGGAAGGAAAAATATTTTTGGAGAACAAGCTGTATTTGATCATGTCAGCATACACTATAATAGACATTCAAACTGGCGTTGCTTTACAAACAAAAACGAACATGTTCACGAGAGTCGGTAATGGCTTCAACAGAAAATATCAAAAAATCGAAGAAATAGATCAGTTCGAATTTACTTACTAATAAATATTTTCTCTCTGTCCTAAAAATAAACTCTCCAAGTTACAGTACAACTCACCGATCTTCCCGCTCCATCCTCAAACACTTACTTCCAGTCCTGTACCAAAAGCATTGCCTTATGCATCTCTTTGGGTATTAAACCAAGGAAAGTAGCGTTACAGATCATGTGCGCTGACACATAATTAATACGAAAATAACTTAGTCAGCCCATTTATTTAGCCTGTATTTTGAACTTAGCCACCAGCCCCTCAGCCTTCATTTCTTGCAATACCCTGCTTAATCGAGGTGCAAGGGCTGCATTCTTATTGTGAAGCCAAGCATGGAGAAAAACCTCTTCGATTACACCAGCTTTATATATCTCTTTCTGTTGAAACGACTTGTCCGTGTTCAGGATTTCATCGATGTTGCGCTCTCCACCGATGAAGACATCCGATCGTTTCAACAATAGTCTCTTGAGGCCCACGACATTGTTATTAACCTGAGTTATTCGAGCGGATTTTACATACTGATAGAGTTTTGATTCAATCTGTTTAATGCCCCGTAAGTAATCAACATTTATGTCTTTTCCCTTTAGGCTCTGCCACCCGTTAAGGACCAATCCTTTGCGCTTTGAATATGCTGAAACTCTGATGGAAAAACTCGGTTCCTTTACTTGGATCAAATTGGGTTGCGACTCTCCATAACTGGAGATACGGGCTATCTCACCGTCTGTTTTTCCCGCATTAGACAGGATGCTAGCGCGTTTAGCTGGAAAGCCAACATACTCCAAATCATAGCCAAGCCTGTTAAAAGCCTCTTCATAAATAAGAGTCAACCACCTACCCAGAAAGCCATTTTTCATGGCTTTGCTGCCGCTAAGAATGATCTTATTGTTTTGTGTTAGCGTTCGGCTTTCTGCAGCTAAAGGCGCTGTCACAATAAGAAGTGGAATAAGAAACATTCCGAATTTTTGAGCGACAGACATGTTCCATCAACCTATTCTAATGCTGTTGATTTATTTGACCACTCATACAAGAGTTGCGCTGAAATTAGAGCATATTCTTCGATCAACTTCAATGTCACAGCACCGTTGGCGACCTAAAACCATGAAGCATCTAAAATAGATGGGTTCAGAAACCAACGATAATACCCGCAACTGGCACTAAGCGGACTCTCCGACCATGTCGCGGGCCGCCGGACAAGCTCTCCGTCGCACCATGAATAAGCTGCAGGGCTATTAATAGAATTCCGAACCGGACGCTTGTACTAATTGTCGGCGGCATTCAGTAGCAGCTTCTCCAGCACCCGCAAATGTAATCGTGTGATATGGCCCCCTCTCTCTAGCTCTACCATTGAGCATGAAACGAGATATCCAGGATTTTGAACCTGAACCACTGACTTGAAGATTTAAACCACCGCCATCAGCATACTTGCCTGGATCGGAAATCGTAGAAACTTTACGTGCTGAAAGTCGATTGATACCGCGCGCCATATTCTTGCCCACAAATGATACATAAATTATGGTTAATATAAGCGGCCGTATTAAGACAAAAACTCCAAACAAACCCAACAAAACTGCGGTTTATATGGACAACTACAAACTATTAGGGAAGGTGTAATGGCGGAGAAGGTGGGATTCGAACCCACGATACGCGTGAACGTATACACCCTTAGCAGGGGCGCGCCTTCAGCCACTCGGCCACTTCTCCGTCGGCGCGCAATATGGCAGATATTTTGGGCAAGTCAAAGTGTTTATTCGTCCAAAATCGCAAATTTCTGTATTTTATTTTCAATCCTCAATCGACTACCGAAATTCAAGGAGATTATTCAAATCCGGATACGCAAATCATGCAACTAAAAGTCGTTTCATTTACAGTCGTAAATCGCAGAAAACAAGATATTAACTTTCTATTAATATATTATCTATAACATATTTACTAATATTAAGGGCAGCATAAATGTAAGTGTTTATAAGGTTTTGAGGAAACTCATTACAAACGACATTTATTCGGGGGGATAGACATGCTGGAGTCTTACGCGTTAGAGGACGTCTTTTTAGATGCACTCGATAACATTTCCGAAGCTTTCGTAATTTACGACAAAGACGGGTATTTAACGACCTGCAACAATAAATTCCGCGAGCTATACGGTTACTCCAAAGAACAAACTAAGGCCGGCGTTCATTACCGTGAACTCGGGGCGCTGGATATGGTTCTTGATAATGTCGTTGTCGGTGATGAATTTGGCTCTGGCGAGGAATACCTAAAACGTAAAAATGAATACCGAAAAAAACTGAAAGGCTCTTTCATCGTCCAAATGAAGGACGGACGTTGGTTAAAGACCACAGATCGCCGCTTGTCTAAAGGGGGATTTGTATCAGTTCAGAGCGATATTACGGATTTAAAACGTAATGAAGAGCTTCTCATCCAAGCAAAAGAAAACGCCGAACTTGCTAATCGCGCGAAATCTGAATTTATAGCTAACATGAGCCATGAACTCCGTACCCCGCTAAATGCCATTATCGGCTTTTCCTCCCTTTTATCAGCAGAAGTTTATGGTTCACATTCAGATGTTAGGTATCAAGAATACTCAGCTGATGTTGGCAATGCCGGATCGCATCTGCTAACTCTAATAAATGAATTACTTGATCTTGCAAAAATTGAGACGGGTGATATTCAACTCGATGAAACATCCACAGACATTGCCCAAATCACTAAATCATGCCAGACAATGATCGCGGCACGGGCCATGGAACGTAACATTAATGTTTCAACAAAAATAATACCAGCAGACCTGTCTTTACTGGCTGATCCCATCAAACTTAAACAAATTTTGGTGAATCTCGTTGGGAATGCCGTTAAATTTTCCCATGATGGTGGTCGAGTGGAGATTGAATGGCTCCAACAAAATGGACAAGTATCATTGAAGGTGACGGATGAAGGTGTGGGTATAGAACAGGAGTTCCTCCCCCACATATACCAGCCGTTCAGAAGAAGCCGCATTGCGCAAAACCTTCAATGCGAGGGAACTGGCCTTGGCCTTACCTTGGTAAAACGATTTAGTGATGCCCACGAAGCCAATTTGTCATTGGAAAGTAAAGCCAATGAGGGGACCACTGTAACCATAATATTCCCGGCCTACAGAACCGAGAAATATGCAGAGGAAATCGCCTCTTAATCAACACAGTCAGTTCACGACGTTTTCAGGAATATTAGTGGGATAGATACCACTGACGAGCCAATTTTTGAGCCGCCGAGATTTCTTCGCTAGACATATCTTGTGAAATTTCAGCCCGACTTTCACGGGCTTCAATAACGCCGTTCATAGCGGCAAGGTTTAGCCACTTATGGGCTGTTACCAGATCAATGGGAACACCATCTCCAAGGGCAAAGACTAAACCTGCTCTATATTGATCATCTGGGGATCCGTGCTCTGCTTTTGCGCTTAAACTTGAGATATATTCTCTATCTAACTCTGCCACAACCGTCTCCTCCATCAAAACATATAAACAAAAAATCAAATATGGTTTCTTAAATCCATTTGCTTGATGTCTATGATGAGGGGGAAATCATTAACAAAATATTTCTCAAATTACTTTTTTCTAATTTTTATGGCTTTAAATATTGAAGCAACAAAATTATTACACAAAAAAAGCGATAGCATTTCGAAGTACTATCGCTTTATTAGTTTACCGTTTTACCGATCAAAATCAGCTTTTTGGGAAATCTAATCCCATTTCCCGATATCGTTCAGGATCATCCAGCCATTTTTCACGAACCTTCACAAAAAGGAACAAGTGAACGCGGGTTCCGAGAGATTCTTCGAGTTCTTCGCGGGCCATTTCGCCAATTTTCTTAATCGCTTGACCGCCCTTACCCAAAATCATTGGTTTATGGTTCTCGCGGGATACATAAATAACTTGATCAATTTTCACAGATCCGTCTTTGCGATCTTCCCATTTTTCAGTTTCAACCGTTAAGGAGTACGGAAGCTCCTGATTCATGCGCAGGAACAATTTTTCCCGTGTGATTTCCGCAGCCAAGTTCCGCATTGGTGCGATTGCCAGTTGATCTTCCGGGAATAGCCATGGTCCCTCAGGCATTTGTTTTGCAAGGCTGGAACGAAGGTGGGCCACGCCATCGCCGTCGAGTGCTGAAATCATAAAGACTTCATCAAACATGCCCCGGTCGGTCAACTCCTTTGCCAACCCAAGCAAACTATCTCGTTTGATTAAATCAATCTTATTCAAGACAAGGTGCGCTCTTTTTCCAGTTTTTTCGAGGCCTTCGAGAATACGTTCTACATCTTTTGAAATGCCTCTTTTCACGTCAATAACCATGGCAAGAATATCAGCATCTTTCGCCCCATCCCATGCGGCATTGACCATTGCAGTTTCAAGACGGCGTGACGGCGTGAAGATACCCGGTGTATCTACAAAAATGATCTGCGCATTATCTTCGATGGCAATAGCGGTTACTCGTGCCCGTGTTGTTTGGACTTTCGGCGTCACGATAGCTATTTTTGCACCAACCAATTGGTTTAGCAAAGTTGATTTACCGGCATTTGTTGCGCCGATTAACGTGACATAGCCACATTTAGTAACTTCGGGGGTACTAATTTCTTTATCCATTTTCTTGCTCTTTCAGCATCTTTTCCGCTGCCATTTTCTCTGCTGCCCTTTTTGAGGCTGCAATAGCAACTGTGGGCGTACATTTATCAACGCTCACTTGAATTGTAAATTCCCGATTGTGATCGGGTCCTGTATGCTTGAGGACGGTATAAACAGGTGGTTTTCGTCCTTTTTTTGCGGCCCATTCCTGCAAAGCTGATTTTGGGTCTCTATGGGCTGCGTTTTCAGCGCCAAATCGGGGCCACCAATGTTTCTCAATAAAATGCTTTGCAGCACCCATACCACCATCTAGATAGAGCGCTGCAATCATTGCTTCCACACAATCTTCAAGAATTGCTGGATTTTCTGCACCGCCAGAGGCTCGCAAGTCAGGCGCTATCTGAATAAAAGCCGGTAATCCCATGTTCATTCCGACATCGGCAAGCGTCTTCTTTTGGACTTGTGCATTGTATCTGCGCGACAGTTGGCCTGCTTCAGCTGTTTTGTATCGTCGGTATAATTCTTCTGAGATAACCATTCCCAAAACCCGATCGCCCAGAAACTCAAGGCGATCATAGTCCTTTGAGAATGCGCGATTGGCTTTGTGGCTTCCCTTCACCAAAGACGAATGCGTTAAAGCCTCAATCAACAGATCCTTGTCCTTGAACATATGTCCAAGCTCCTGCATGAGAGGCTCTAAGTCCGGTAAATTAGTCATCTTAGGACAATAATGTGAAAAGGCGGTCCCAGCGAGCCGCAAATGGTAATTTCCAGATCTCCCACATAGCCACATCACCTTCAATTGAGAAGAACAGAATTTCCGCCCGCCCCACAAGATTTTCAAGAGGAATATAGCCAACTTGGGTCAAGAAACGGCTATCAGTGGAATTGTCCCGATTATCGCCCATACCAAACACATGGCCTTCTGGAACTGTGTAGA